>JASFKL010000291.1:0-5166 GCA_050118655.1 Gammaproteobacteria bacterium
GTCACCTGGCAGGCGCGCCGGTTGGTGGCGCCGTCGATTTCCACCAGGCAATCGAAACAGGCGCCCATCATGCAAAACGGCGCGCGCGGCGCCGCGCCGACCGGAGTATGCCGCGTCGGCAGCGCATCCAGCAGCAACAAAGCCGCGGCCAGCGAAATGCCGGCCGGCACGCTGACCGGCCGCGCATCGAGCTCGATCTCGATCCGCTCAGGCGAGCTGTTGCCGAGTTGCCGAAACATCGAAACGGGCGGCGGAAAAATCCGCGATCAGGGGATGCGGCCGAGCTCCGCAAATCCAGTCGGCGACCGCTCCCGCGTGCAGCGCCGCCAGGGTTACACCGCTGTGACAGCTAACCGCGAAGGCACCCGGGTAACGGGACGACTGGTGGTAAACCGGCAATCCGTCCGGCGTCATCACGCGCAAGGCGCCCCAGGCGCGCTGCAGCTGCACGCTTTCGAGGTGCGGAAAAATACGCACCGCGCGGGCAGCGAGCCGCATGATGACATCGAGCGTGGTGGACTCGTCGAAGCCCGCATCCTCGTGCGAGTCGCCGATCTGCAGCGTGCCCTCGCGGGTCTGGCGAACCTGCACCGTGGCACAGGGCAGAAAAGGCGCCACCCGCTCGGTGATCAGCAGCTGCCCGCGCAACGGCCGTACCGGGATCTCCATCTCCACCTCCCGGGCCAGGCGCTGATTGGCCAGCCCGGCGCAGAACACCACCTGCCCGGCGGCACAGCGGCGCGCGCCGGTATCGACCGCGAAGCCATCGCCGTCGGGCGTGACCGAGATTACCGGCTCGGAAGGGTAATAATCGGCGCCCAGTTCCTGCAACCGCTGGTGCAGCGCGCGCAGCAGATACAGCGGGTTGACGTGACCGTCATGCGGCGAAAAACAGGCGCCCGGGATGCGCTCCGATACCTGCGGAATCCATTCCCGCAGCTCGGCGTTGTCGAGCATGCGAAATTCGAATTCTCCACCGGTATGCGCTTGCACGCGGCGCATTTCGGATTCGCGCGCATCCCATTCGTCGGCATCGAGGCAAAAATCCAGGCCGCCGGTCTGTTGCAGCCCGACGTCGAGCCCGGTGGCGTCGAGCAGCGACTGCGCGAACGCCGGCCAGGCGCGGGCGGCGATCCCGCTTAAGCGCGCATAGGGCGCGTAGTCGGCGCCCTTGCCCTGGACCCAGACGAGCCCGAAATTACCGCGCGAGGCGCGGAAATCGCGGTCGCCGCCGTCGAACACCGCGACCCGGCGACCGCTGCCGGCGATACCCGCGGCGAGCGCTGCGCCGACCAGCCCGCCGCCGATGACCAGGCTGTCGTAATCGTGGGTGAATTGCCTGTTCACGACGCTCAGACGCGGAATGACGCGAGACCCTTGGCAGGCTTCGTCTGGACCGCATCCTGCGGATAGAGATGGCGCAGCCACCTGCTCTCCCAGAAACGAAATCCCCTCGATATCAGCAGCACGATGATGAGGTACAAAACCGCCGCGGTGATGAATCCCTCGTAGGCGAGATAATAGCGCCCGTTGAGCCAGCGGCCGACGCCGAGCAAATCCTGGATCGTGATCGTGCTCGCCACCACGGAACCGTGCAGCATGAAGATGACTTCGTTGGAATAGGCGGGCAGCGCGCGCCGGAACGCGCTCGGCAGAACGATTCTGCGCATGCGCTTCGCCCGGCTCAGGCCGCAGGCCTTGGCCGCCTCGATCTCGCCCTTGCTGGTGGTGACGATCGAACCGCGCAGCAATTCGGTGGTATAGGCCGCGGTATTCAGCGAGAACGCGATCAAGGCGCAATACCAGGCCTGCGACAATACCGGCCCCCAGAGCGCGGTTTCGCGAATCCACTCGAACTGCCCGAGACCGTAATAAATCAGGTAAGTCTGCACCAGCAGCGGGGTGCCGCGGAACAAATAGGTGAAAGCCCACACCGGGGCGTTCAGATAAGGGTTGTTGCCGGCACGGATAATGGCCAGCGGAATCGCCAGCATGCCGCCGATAACGAGCGATATCGCCGTCAGTTTCAGGGTGACCCAGGCGCCGAGCAGGAAACGGTCGAAATTTTCCGCGATCAGCACCACGTCCAGGGGCGACCAGGTCTGGAGAAACTGGACGACGGCCTCACTCATCGTCCGACCTCGTAATGCCCTTGCTGTACTTTCGATCCAGCTGGCGAAGGCCGAAATCGGATATCGCGGTCAGCACCAGGTAAATCATCAGCACCGCGAACATGAAGGTGAACAGCTGGCGTGTCGAGCGGCCGGCGACGAAGCCGTTGTAGACCACGTCCTGCAGGCCGACCACGGATACCAGCGCGGTCGCCTTGATCTGCACCAGCCAGTTATTGGAAAAACCGGGCAGGGCGTAGCGCACCATCTGCGGCCAGATGATGCGGCGAAAAATCGTCAGGCGGTTCATGCCGCAGGCGATGCCGGCCTCGATCTGGCCGCGCGGGACGGCGAGAATCGCACCGCGGAAAGTCTCGGTCATGTAACCGCCGAAGACCACGCCGATGGTACCGACGCCGGCCGCAAACTGGCTGATTTCGACGTAATCCCACAGGCCGGTCATCGAACCGAACTGGTTGGCGAACTGCTGACCGCCGTAAAACACCAGCAGGATCAGCACCAGGTCGGGAACGCCGCGCACCACGGTGGTATAGCCGGCGGCGGCCTTCCTCGCCAGCAGGTTTTTCGACAGCTTGGCCCAGGCGCCGAACAGGCCGCAGATCACCGCGATGACCAGTGAAAGGATCGCCAGCTTGACCGTCACCCAGGTTCCGGACAGCAGCTGTCCCTGATACTCGATGATCAAATCCACGTGGAGATGTCCCGTCGGCCGGATCCCGGCCCGTCAGCCGACGGGCCGGGTCAGGAGACTATCGCTCAGCCGCCGTAAATATCGAAGTCGAAGTACTTGGCGTTGATCTTCTGGTAGGTGCCGTTGGCGCGGATCGCCTTGATCGCCTTGTTCAGTTCGGCGCGCAAATCCTTGTCCGATTTACGCACCGCGAAGCCGGCCCCGGGACCGTGGCACTCCTCGTCGTGCTGGTCGCCGCCGACGAACTCGAAATCCTTGCCGGCGTCGGTCTTCAGGAAACCCTCGTCAGCGGCGATCGAGTCGGAAAACTGCGCGTCGATACGGCCGATCGCGAGATCCTGGAAAACCTCGTCCTGGGTGCCGTAGAGCACCAGCTCGGTGTCGGGATACATTTTTTCCATGAAGCACTGGTGGGTCGTGCCGCGCTGTAATCCGACCCGCTTGCCGGCCAGGCCGCTCTTGCTGATCACCAGGCCGGAACCCTTCCTGGCGACGAACTTGGCGGGCGTGTTGTAGTACTTGTCGGTGAAATCGACGCGTTTCTTGCGTTCCTCGGTGATCGACATCGAGGCGATGATGGTATCGAATTTTTTCGCCAGCAGCGCCGGGATCATGCCGTCCCAGTCCTGTTCGACGAGTACGCAGTTGCGTTTCATTTCGGCGCAAATGGCCTCGGCGATATCGATATCGAATCCTTTCAGCGTGCCGTCCGATTCCTTCCATGAAAACGGCGGGTAAGCGCCTTCGACCCCGACTCGCAGATCCTCCGCCTGCAGGTTGCCGGCGCCGAGCAGCGACAGCACGAGGCCGAGCGCAGTGAATATTCTGGTTGCTTTCATCTTATTTTCCTCTTCGGTAGTGTTGCGTCACAAACAAAGTCATGCCCAGTGGGCGTTTACTGCATGGTTCTCGACAGAAACTGTCGAAAACGTTCAGATTCGGGATTCGTAAAAACCTGCCGCGGCTCGCCCTGTTCCTCGATTCGTCCCTGATGCAGGAACACGACCTCGGAAGACACGTCGCGGGCAAAACCCATCTCGTGGGTCACCACCAGCATGGTGCGCCCTTCCTCGGCGAGATCGCGCATCACTTTCAGCACCTCGCCGACCAGTTCGGGGTCGAGCGCCGAGGTCGGCTCGTCGAACAACATCACCTCGGGACGCATCGCCAGGCCGCGCGCGATCGCCACCCGCTGTTGCTGGCCGCCCGACAACTGCGCCGGGAAATAATCCTTGCGGTCGTGGATACCGACCTTGTGCAGCAAAGCCTCGGCTTCCTCGATCGCCTCGGCTTTGGGCAGCTTGAGCACCTGAATCGGCGCCTCGATGACGTTTTCGATCACGGTCATGTGCGACCACAAATTGAAACTCTGGAATACCATGCCGAGGCGCGCGCGCATGCGTTCGACCTGGCGCCGGTCCTCGGGCTCGTAGAGTCCCGACTTGCCGTTATGCATGCGAATCTTTTCGCCGGCCACGTAGACCTCGCCGGCACTCGGCGTTTCCAGCAGGTTGATACAGCGCAGAAAGGTACTCTTGCCCGAACCGGAAGCGCCGAGAATGGAAATAACGTCGCCCTTTTGCGCGCGCATGGAAACGCCGCGGAGGACTTCGTGATCGCCGAAACTCTTGTAAAGGTCTATGACTTCCAGCGCCGCGTGGCCGCCCGATGCGTCGCTCATTCGATTTCGCCCTCCGGGGCTGCCCGCTATCCTGGCATGGTTTTAATTATGTCCGAATGTTACCACTTTTTTTCCGCGGGTATCACTATTGTCGTCCGATGGCCGCGTTCACTTCAGCTCCGCGAGCAAGGCGTCGATCATGCGCTGCGCCCGGTTCGCGTAACCGCCGCCGAACAGATTGGCATGGTTGAGAACGTGGTAGAGGTTGTAGAGCTCGCGGCGCCGCGCGTACCCCGCGTCGACAGGGAAAATTTGCGCGTAAACCGCGAAAAATTCCGCGCCCGGCGAGCCGAACAATTCCATCATCGCGAGATCGGTTTCGTGGTCGCCGTAATAACAGGCCGGGTCGTAGATTACCGGGTTGCCCTCGCTATCGGCGCCCTGGTTGCCGCTCCACAGGTCGCCGTGCAACAGCGACGCCCGCGGCCGGTAGTCGCCGAACAGGGGATCGAGGTCCGCGGCCAGCCGATAGCCGGCGTCGACCATGCGGCTATCGAAGCCGTTGTCGGCGGCGAGATTCAATTGAAATCCGAGCCGCTGTTCGCGCCAGAACTCGATCCAGTCGTCCCGGAATCGATTGACTTGCGGCGTGCTGCCGATGGTGTTGTCGCATTCGAAACCGAACTGCCAGTGGCAGTGGCCGTGCAGGTCGGCGAGCGCTC
>JASFKL010000292.1:0-5149 GCA_050118655.1 Gammaproteobacteria bacterium
CTTGGAAGCGGCCGAAATGATGCTCTGCATGGCACCGATGCCGACCTGCATGTTGCGCTGTTCCAGCTTGTTCTCGGTGTCGCCGAAATCGAGTGCGATGCGCGCCGGTTGATCGATGGTAAAAGTCCGCGGAGCGATCGCGGCTTCGTCGAAGGTAAACACGACCTGTACCGTGTTGCCGGTCATAACCGAGTAATCGAGACCCACCAGGGCGCGCGCCGAGGCGTCGCCGAAGGCAAGCAGGCAGACAATCGCCATGGAAGTCCTGAGTAGCCCTGTTATTTTCGTTCTTTTACTAACACTGTTCATGGGTGTTTCCTCTCGTTACTCGGTCAGCGCGACGGCGGACGAGCGTTCGATATAATTTCCCAGTCCGTCTGGGACTATTTCGGTCAATTCGATCTTCTGGTCGGTAATGGAAATGATACGGCCGTGGTTCTGCCCCATGTAATTGCCTTCGACAACCCGGTGAATGGTATTGTCGGGCGCGAAAATCAGGCCCCACTTGACTCCGTCCTTATCGTCGATGGTGCCTTTCAGGCGCAGCGTATCGAGCGGGAAGTCCTCGAGCGGCTCCTTGACGCGGTCGATGTCGGGACGAATGCCGCTGCCCAGCGTGGCGACGTCCTCGGGCAATTCCTCGGGACGGCGGAAATCGACCAGCTTGAACGGGTCGCGCAGGTCTTGCGAGGCATATTCGAAATTCTGGTAGGGCGTGAACTCCGGGATGGGCTCGATGCGTCCGGGCGGTTGGGCACGGATCTTCTGCACATAGGCGCGCAGGTCGCCGAGACCCTCGCCGCAACCGGCGAGCAGGCCCGCCAGCACGGCCAGCAGGATCAATTTCGGCAAGGCGCGAGACTCGATCATTGCTCATCCTCCTGGAGATAACGATAAGTCTTCGCGGTGGCAGACATTTTCAGCTTGGAGGAAGTCGGATCGTCCTCGTTGAACGGCTCCAGCTTCATGTCGCTGATGGTGACGATTCGTGGTAACGCGGCAATACCGCTGATGAAGGTGCCGAGCTGGTGGAAAGAGCCCGAAACCTCGAGAGAAATCGGCAACTCGGCATAGAAACCCTTCTTCTCTTCCGCGCTGGGCTTGAATTTTTTGATCTCGAGACCCGAGGCGAGGCCGGTTTGCGAGACGTCGACCAGCAGCGATTCGACTTCGGTGGTTTCCGGCAACTGGCGCAGCAGGGCGCCGAAGGAAGCTTCCATCTCGGCCAGTTGCTCCTTGTAGAGTTCGAGCTTGGCGGCGCGCTCCGCCTTGATCTTGAACTCGTTCTTGAGCTCGATTTCTTTCTTTTCGTGGGTTTCCAGGACCTTCAGCTGTTTCGTCGTATCGAAATAGATGCCCGCGGCGATGACCGCCACGAATAAAACCGCGTAGACGCCGATCTTGATCGACATCGGCGCGGTACCGATGTTTTCGAGTTCGAGGTGATGTTGGAGTTCGTCGAAAGTCATTATTGCAGGCCTCCGTCATCCTCTTTGTCGCCTTCGGTGGCGTTCGGCGAGGTTTGCTTCACGGTCAGCGTAAAGGTGCTGATCCGGTTGGTCGTCTTGTCTTCGACCTCGATCACCGTCAGGTTCGGCTCCTTGAGCCACTCGGAGGCCGACAGGTTGCGCATGTAGGTCGAAACCCGCGCATTCGACTCGGCCTCGCCCTTGATCAGCAGGTTACTGCCGGTCTGCGCCAGCGTCTGCAGGTAGACGCCGTTTGGCACGGTGGAGACGATCTCGGTAAACAGGTGCACGATCGACGGGCGGCTGGCCTGCAGGTCCTGGATGACTTCCATGCGCTCGATCAGGCTGCGGCGGACCTTCTGCAGTTCGGCGATCTCCTTGATTTCCTCGTCGACCTTGGCGATTTCCTGGTTCAGGAAGCGGTTACGCGACTTCTGGTAATCGATTTTCGCCTGCATCTGGAAATGAATCAGGCCGACGATGGCGACGGCCAGCACGAGCGTCATGGCGACCATCAGCCCGAATTGCTTCTTTTGCTCCTGGCGTAATTCCTCGCGCCACGGCAGCAGGTTGATCTGGGTCATGCTCATGAGTATTCAGCTCCTCGGATAGCGAGACCCGCGGCGATCAGGAACGAGGGTGCGTCGGCCTCCAGGTTAGCCTTGCTGACGCGACTCGACGACGACATGTCGATGAACGGATTGGCGATCGTGGTCGGCACGCCGATATGAGATTCGGTGAGCTCGGCGATATTCGGCAGGCTCGCGGTGCCGCCGGCCAGCACCAGGAAGTCGATGTCGCCGATCGGTCCGCCGGCCGAGTAAAAGAACTGCAGGAAGCGGCTGACCTGCTGGGCGGTGGTTTCCTTGAAGGGTTCGAGCACTTCGGGCTCGTAGTTATCGGGTAATCCGCCCTGGCGCTTGGCGAGGCCGGCTTCCTCGTAGGACAGGCCGTAGCGGCGCATGATTTCCTCGGTCAGCTGCTTGCCGCCGAAGTTTTGCTCGCGGGTATAGATCAGGCGGTGATTGTGAATCACGCTCAGACTGGTCATGGTGGCGCCGATATCGACGATGGCGACGGTCTTGTCCATCCCCTCGTCGGGCATTTGCGATGCCATCGCGGAAAACACGGTTTCCACGGTGTACGCCTCGATATCGACGATTTTGGCGGTCAGCCCGGCGAGTTCCACCGCGGCGACGCGGTCGTCGACGTTTTCGCTACGGCAGGCGGCGAGCAGCACGTCTACGGTTTCGGGGTTGTTCTCGGTTTCGCCCATCACGTGAAAGTCGAGATTGACTTCCTCGAGGGGATAGGGAATATATTGGTCGGCCTCGAGCTGGATCTGGCCTTCCATTTCATCTTCGCTGAGGTTTGCCGGCATGGTAATCTTTTTGGTGATAACCGACGAACCGGAGACCGCGATCGCACAATTCTTGGATTTTACCTTGGACTTGGCGAGCGCACGCTTTACACTCTCGCCTACCGCCTCGACCTCGGCGACATTTTTTTCGACGACAGCGTTGGCGGGCAAGGGTTCGACTCCGATGCCTTCAATGCGATAAGTGGAACCGGTCTTGCTGAGTTCCATTAACTTGACCGATGTTGAGCTGATATCAAGCCCAATAAGCGGCGGTTTTTTGCGCGTCAAAAACACCGGAATGCCTCGTAAATGCTGCCTTGATACTCGACCTTATATAACAAATCACATTAAGATCTAGTTATAAGTATATAAAATGTTAAATTATTCTAATTAGTCCATATTGAGTCTAGTGCAAGATTTCAATCTTGTCGATACTTTTCATGTGATCGTTTATGTATATAGCCTAACTTAATGAAAAAGCTAGCAAAAATTGCATCCTGGCTGTTTGCGGCAGGGTCTATCGCCCTGATCGCTGTCCTGGCCTATATTTACTTCGTGATGGTGCCTCAATTGCCGTCTATCGATCACCTCGAAGACGCCCAGTACCAGGTGCCGCTGCGGGTCTACGATCGCAACGAAATCCTGCTCGCCGAATTCGGCGAACACCGCCGGATTCCGGTCAGATTCGACAAGATTCCCCGTAATCTGATCGATGCCGTGGTCGCCGTCGAGGACGACCAGTTCTGGCATCACTGGGGGGTCGATTTCTACGCCCTGATGGCGGCCGCCTACGAGGTCGCGACTACCGGCCGCAAGACGCGCGGCGGCAGTACCATTACCATGCAGGTGGCGCGCAACTTTTTCCTGAGTCCCGAACAGACCTATGCCCGCAAGTTCAACGAAATCCTGCTGGCGTTGAAGATCGAGAGCGAATTCAGCAAGGAAAAGATCATGGAGTTGTATCTCAACAAGATCTTTCTCGGCCATCGCGCCTACGGCATCAGCGCCGCTTCCCAGGTTTACTACGACAAGCCGCTGCAGGACCTGACGCTGGCGCAGGCGGCGATGATCGCGGGCCTGCCGAAAGCGCCGTCGAAGTACAATCCGATTTCCAATCCCGAGCGCGCGCTGATCCGGCGCAACTATATTCTCGGGCGGATGCGCATTCTCGATTACATCAGCCAGGACGAACTCGATACCGCGCTCGCCGAGCCGATAACCGCCGAACTGCACAAGACCCGCATCACCGCGGAGGCGCAGTACGTGTCCGAGCTGGTGCGCGCGCAATTGTTCGAGCACTACGGGGACGCGATCTACAAGGCCGGTCTCAAGGTTTACACCACCATCGACGGCAGGCTGCAGGACGAGGCCAATACCGCGGTGCGCCGGAATCTGCTCGACTACAACCGGCGTCACGGCTACCGCGGCGTGATCGATAAAATCGAGCTCGGCGACCTGAACAAGCTGGCCCAACCCATCGAGACCGACGAGGTGCAACAACCCGACGAGGCGGTCGAGCTGGCCGAGGAAACCGAATTTGCCGTGGATCCGTTCGAGAACGACCAGATCGTCGACAACCAGGTCGGCGGTTTGCGCAAGGGCGTGGTGATCGAGATCGACGAGGGCAAGCCGGCCTCGAAGGAGGGCGCCGACGACGGTGTACCGGCCAGCGCGACGTTATTGATTTCGAGCCTGGAGCGGGTCGTGGTGCCTTTCGAGGGCGGCATCGACTGGGCCGCACCCTTCATCGACGAAGACAACCAGGGACCCAAGCCCGAAAAGGTCAGCGACGTGCTGGCGGTCGGCGACGTGGTCTGGCTGGAGCAGCGGGATTCGCAGTGGTTGCTGGCCGACGTGCCCCGCGTCGAGGGCGCGCTGGTGTCCATCGATCCGTCTACCGGCGGCATCAATGCGATGGTCGGCGGTTTCGACTACTTCAAGAACAAGTTCAACCGCGCGACCCAGGCACGGCGGCAGCCCGGCTCCAACTTCAAGCCGTTCATTTACTCGGCGGCGCTGGAAAAAGGCTTTACCGCGGCGACCATCATCAACGATGCGCCGGTCGTGTTCGACGACGATTCGCTGGAAGCGACCTGGCGGCCGGAAAATTACTCGGGCAAGTTTTACGGGCCGACGCGCATGCGCGAGGCGCTGGTCAAGTCGCGCAACCTGGTGTCGATTCGTATCCTGCAGACCATCGGCTTGCGCTATGCCATCAACTACGTACAACGTTTCGGGTTCGAGCGCGAAAACCTGCCCTACGATCTGTCGATGGCGCTCGGCAGCGGTACCTTTTCGCCGTTGCAGATGGCGCGCGCGT
>JASFKL010000293.1:0-5121 GCA_050118655.1 Gammaproteobacteria bacterium
GCCGTTCGGCGCGACCAGCAAGGCGCGTACATCGGCGTCGTTCCGGGGGTTGAAATCGGCTCCCAGGACCTCGCCGCGCAAGCCGATCCTGCCGCCTGTATATATGCTCTCGTCGGAGAGTGTCAGCTGCGTGCGTCCGGACACGTCCTCGACCAGCCAGCGCAGCAACTGGCGCCATAACAGTTCGTGACTCTGGTCATCGAGGGGGATATCTTCGTGCATTTGCCACAGCCAGGAATTTTGCACCGGGAAGGCCACGACCTTGCCGCGGCCGAAGCGCTGGAATGCCATCACCACGTAGGGCTGCTCTTCCCCTCCCGCGTTTCCGGTCAGCAGCAGGGTCGCGCCCGGCTTGAGTTCGCGCACCGGATTGACGATGGTCAGCGGCGGCAGGTTCAGCCAGCGGCGGTTAGATTTGTCGCGGTTCTCGTCGAGCAGCAGCGCCGGGTGGACCAGCCCCGCCGGGGTCGGCCGGACTTTCACCCGGCGGCTAAAGTCGGCCTGCGCCTGCGGGTCCAGGAGCACCGGAAACAGTTCGTTCAGCGGCGAATCGCGATACCCGCCCTCGCTGTAGGCGTGCCGGCCGCCGAGCAGCAGCAGGCCGCCGCCGCGCCGGCTGACGAAGTCGACGATCATTTGTTGCTGCTCGCGATCCAGCAGCGTGATCTCGACGCTGCCGAGGATCAGCGCATCGTAGGCGAACAATTCCTCGCGCGTGGTCGGGAATCCGTTGCGCAATTCCTCCTGCGACCCGATGCCGACGCGGTAATACTTCGCGTCGGCGGTACGGATCAGTCCGCTGACGCCGAGTTGCCGGTCGTCGGCGACCGCGCGGCGCACGAACTTGAATTCGAAGCGGGGCTCGCCCTCGAAATACAGGATACGCCGGCGTTCGCGCTCGACCGTCAGTACCGCGGTTCTGCTGTTGTTCCCGGCGATCGCCTCGCCGGCCTGCGGCGCGAGGCTGAAGGTCAGCTGCCGTATGCCGCCGTCGATATCGGCCAGCGGCACCCGGAACTGCTGCGTGGGTTCGTCGAGCCTGATCCGCTGTTTGTGCAGGATACGGGCGTCGTCCTCGACCCTGAGCTCGAGTTCCGTGCGGTCGTAGCCGCTCTGTCTGACCGTTACCACGGCGAGCAACCGGCTGCCGCGCAGCACCCGGTGCGGCAGGCTGACTTCGCTGAGTTCGATATCGCGATCGTATCGCTCCTCGCCGACACCGATCGGGTAGACCGGCGTGCCCGCGGCGCGCAGCGCCAGCAGTTCGCTTTCGAGCCGCGCCGGAGCGCTCGCGGCACCGTCGCTGACGACCACGATTCCGGCCAGCGGTTGGCCGTCGAGCGCCTCGCGCACGAAGCCGAGGGCTTCCCCGAGGTCGCTCGCGCCGTCGCCGTAATCCAGCTGCCCGATGCCATCCAGCGGCTCGGCGGCCGCGCCGAAGCGGAACAGCCGGGTATCGAAACGTTCGCTCAGGTCGCGCAACAGGTCGCCGTTTTCGGCATCGAACCGGCGATCGACGAAGGCATGTCGCGGTTTGCCGTCCTCGGCCAGCCGCATGCTGATCGAATTGTCCAGCAGGATGCCGACCACGCCGGGCTGCGGTACCGTCGCCGAGATTTCGAGCAGCGGGCGGGAAAGACAGAACAGGGCCACGGCGATCGCCAGGCTGCGCAACAGGGAAACCGCGGCCAGGTCGCGCAGGCCGATGCCGTGCCGAATCCGCAGGTAGCCGAGTAACAGCATCACCGCGACGAAGATCAACGGCAAGGCAAGCGCCATCTGCCACCAGGGCAGGGCCAGGATCAGTGTGCCGTCTGAAAAGTATTCGGCCGGGTACTTGAACAGGGCTTCGAACATCGGATGGAGCCGCCGCGCGGGCTAGTGCGTCATCCCGTAGATGACGAAATTGATACCGATTTCGAACGCGTAGGTCGAAAACTTGAGCGGGTATCCCGGGTCGTCCGCCCATTCCCAGGCGTCGCCGAGATCGGTATTCCAGTTGATCAGCACCATCAGCCTTCCGTGGTCGTCGAAGATACCGCGCAGGTGCGGCACTATGCCGTCGTATTCGTAGGTCGGCCCGCCGTGTACCGAGGCCCAGCCCTGGCGAATGTTGGGCACCTGAATGATTTCGTCGATATTGTAAAACGCACTCATCACCGGATGATCGGGCGGTATCTCGACGATATTGCGCTCGGGCAGTACGCGGCGCATTTGTGTCTCGAATTGCTCCCAGGCCCAGCTGCCCCAGAAGTCGTCGAGCACCAGGAATCCGCCTGCCTGCAGGTAATGGCGCAAGGCCAAAACCTCGTCCTCGTTGAGCGACATCGAACCGACCTCGACGGCATACAGCAGCGGAAAGCGCCTCAGCCTCGGGTCGGTCAGGGTGATCGCATTATCGGAATCGTAGGCGTCGACGATGCTCAGGCGCTGTAACGCGATCAGGAACTGGTGGTCCGCCTTGGGATAGTCAACCGCCCAGCGCCCGCCCTGGTCGTAATCGTCGTATTCGCCGCTGTAAATCGCGCGCGTGAAATAGAATTCGTGGGAATTTCCGGGCAACGGGGCTTCCGGACCCGGCGCCGTGTCGGCGATCGGGGATTGCGCCGCCGCGGGTAGCCGGAGCAGGGCCATTAACAGGAGAAGGGTGGCTACAGGTTTCATATCAGGTCCATCTCTGCCGGGCGCCGTTCGCAGGACGAGCGTCCTACATCGGGGTCAGTACGATGTCGAACTGCCCGAACAGGATGGTTTCGCCGCCCACCGTGGATTCCTCGAGAAATATCGCCGTGCCGTCGCTGTAATGGAATTCCTGGTTCGGATCGTCCTTGAACAAAATGCTGGTGTCGAAGTATTCGTAGCCGTCGGTGTACACCGCGACGTGAACGTGCCTGGCGCCGGTGTAATTGCCGGGCAGCACCGAGCCGAACTGGTAGCGGCCCTGGTCGTCGGATAGCAGCGTTGCGCGGTAGCGATCGGTGTACTCGCCGTCGCCGTCGGCCTGGCGAATCGATATCGGGATACCGGCCAGCGGCGTGCCGTCGAGGCTGGTAACGCGTCCGCGGATATTCATGCGTTGTCCCGAATCGCCGGGCTGCCAGAAGTCGACCAGTCGCGGCTTGCCGCTGTTCGCGGTGTCGGCCTGGGCGACAACTGGTTGTGCGGCGTTGCCCCCGGGGGCAGTCAGCAGGCAGGTAAACGCGGCCAGGACGGCAAGAAGGATTCCGTGGTTTGACATTTGGGGTCCTCGCCAGGGCAGATGTTACGGCTATATATACTATTTAGGATCGGGGCATAAAGCAACGCGCCGCGGCGGCGCTATTCGGGCCGGCAGGCGATAATTTTCGGCCGCTGTTATATGCTTGTCGGATCGCGCCGGCAGTCCCCGTTCAGACGGCGGCACGGCGGACAACCAGAGGAGGCGCTTATGAAATCCTGGGCATTCGTTTTTACCGTCATGCTGCTAGCCGCGGGGCCGGCGAAGGCCGGATTCTTTACCGGGGAGCAACTGCTGAACAAGTGCGCGAGCGAATCGGTACCGCACCAGCTGGCCTGCGTTTTTTACCTCGCCGGCGCGGTCGATGCATCGCAAACCCATTACAACTGGGGCGATATCTCGCAGCAGTTTTGCATGGACGCGGGCATCAATATCGTCAACCTGCGGCAGGTATTCACGCGTTACGCGGTGGACCATCTCGACGAATTGAACCTGCCGGCGACCGGTACCGCGCTGAACTCCTTTATCGAGGCCTTTCCCTGCGAATAGCCGCCCCGGGTTGCCGAGTGCCGCGCCGGGGCGCAGCTGAAAGTAGTGATAACCCGTTCACAAACCGCTCGGGATCGATTGTCTAGACTAGAGCCGTTCGCGGTTAAAAATAACGATATCGGCCAACAGTATGGTGACTTACGCGGAGGAACGCAGCTCGACCACCCAGTTCGAACTGGGCGAGCTCTTCGACAAGGGTAACCCGGCGCAGCGGGATTACAGCCAGGCATTCAACTGGTACCGGCAGGCCGCGCAAAAGGGTTCACGCAGGGCCCAGCACCGGCTGGCCACGATGTACGCCCGCGGCCAGGGCGTGGAACAAAGCCTGCCCAAGGCCTACGCCTGGTGCAAGGTCGCCGTGTTCCAGAAATCCCGCCACGCGAGGCGCAAGCTCAAGTGTATCGAGGCGAGAATGTGTATGGACCAGCTGCGCCGCGGCCGCTGGCTGGCGCAGGACTTCTACGACCTCTACGTCGTCAAGCGTAACGCCTGAACCCGGGCCTTACTGGCTCAGCAATCCCCGTTTCAATTTCGCCAGCGCGGCCTCGAACTCGGCCGGCCTGAAGCTTTCGTCGTTGGCGACCGAGTCGAACAGGATGTTCATGAGGTCGCTGACCATCCTGGTGGTTCGGCTGTCGAACGGCTTGATGTCGTTCCAGGCGGCGACCAGCGCGCCGATTCCCATCACGCATTGTTCGGCCGCAATGTAGTTGTCGTATTCGCCGGCGATACCGGTGGATATCAGGTTTCTGGTCAGAGCCACCGTTTGCCGGGCAGAAAACTCGTGGCGATCGATCTGCGCGGTCGCCGAGCGCACCAGTGCCTGCAGTTCGACCGCCAGCTTCTTGGTGAGCCAGGGACTCGAATTGGTCGCCCCGTGCAGCTCCTTGAGCCGGGTCAATAATTCCCTGGCGAGCGGGGCATTGATTTCCTGCAGCACCAGCCGCAGCATCAACAGGCTGGAATCGTTCAATGCCACCGCGCCCGGCGGAAGTCCGGTGATCGGATTCTTTTGCCAGGTTTTCTGTGACATCGGGTGGTGGCAGCTATGGCAGTCGAACAGGCTCAGTTCCGGGAACAGGCCGGCAGCGGCGACATGCTTGTCGTCGATCATCGACAGCATGGATTCGGCGGCCAACGACTGTCCCAGCGCCCACATCTTGACGTGACTGTAAACCGGCTTGCGCTTGCGATAGTCCTCGTCGTAGGTGACATGCGGATTCAGCAGCTCGCTGAATGTATCCAGCTCGAAGCTCAGGCGCGGGTGTCCGGCGCCCATGATTTCATGGGTGACGAACTGTTTTTTGGTGCCGTAGTGGCAGGACAGGCACAGCCGGGCGCGATCGATCATGTTA
>JASFKL010000294.1:0-5011 GCA_050118655.1 Gammaproteobacteria bacterium
TGCCAGGCCAGCATCAGGACCGCGGCGATGAGCACCGCGGCATTGAAGATTTCCTGGCCCAGCCCTTCCATCATCGACGATATCGCGTCGGTGGAAAACGCGACCAGCATCGCGCCGAAAATCCCCGCGGCCACGCCGCCGCCGACCCAGAAACCGCGAAACCGCACGCCCCGCGTGGCGGCGAGCACGATGGTGACGATCAGCGCCGCTTCGAGGACTTCGCGAAAGACGATGATGGACGAACCTAACATGATACTGCCTCTATCGACTTACTCGGCGACGATCCGGCCCTGCGCGGTGTCCTGGTTGAACTCGCCGAAGAACCGGTATTCGCCGGCCTCGAGCGGTCCGACGAAAACGACTGCCGTCTTACCGCCCCCGATGACTTTTTCGCGGTTCAGCTCGTGGCTCTCGAACTCCTCCGGCGTCCGGTCCAGGTTGCTGATCTTCAGCTTGACCTTCGTTCCCACCGGCACGACGAGGGTCTCCGGCTCGAAGCGATGGTCCTTGATCGTAAGGTCGAACTGCGGGGTATCCGCTACGGCCGGGACGGCCAGGATCGCCAGTAGGCCGGCGAGCAGCAGGGATGGGTAACGCATTGAATAACTCCAGCAAAAGCTAAATAAGAATGATTCGCATTATATTTAAAGATCTCCTAAATGCAAATGATTCTCAATAAATTTAATCCAAAATCCGTAAATCGCCGGAAAATCCGCGAAATACCGGACACCGTGGATCCCGGCCGGGTTTCGATTCGTGATTCGATCTCCCGACCGAGCCAGGTGTTACATTATCCTTAGCTGTATATATTCTCGCGAAATACAAGGCCTGGGCCCTTGATCATCCATGCAACGGGCCTCGACCCCGCGCAAGCCGGCCGCGGCCCGGCGGGGCGCCGGTATTGATAACGCTCCGGCGGCGGAAGATATATCCGCGGATCGAAGCGATCAATTAACCGGACCGGTCCGGGTTCTCCCCGCCCGCCTGCGCTGTTCGCGATAGAGTATGTACAGGCCGCACAGCACCACCAGCGAGGCTCCGAACACGGTCCTCGGACCCGGGATATCGCCGAACATGAGATACCCGAGCAGGGTGACCCAGACCAGGTAGGAATACTCGAACGGCGCGACCGTGGCAACGCGGGCGATCCGGTACGCCTGGGTGATCGACAGCAGCGCGCACGAAAACACCGCGCCGGCGGCGCAGCTGAGCGCGAAGTCGGCCCACGTCATCGGCAGCCAGGCCTGGAACAGGCCGTCGACGAGGCCGCCGCCGTGGGCGGGCGCCGGCAGCAACTGCAGCGCGAGCGAGAGCAGCGAAACCAGCGTCAGGAACACCGCGGTGGTGTAGATCCCCATCGTCATCGCGTGCTCGGTCAGGCCGATGTGCCGGTTGATGATCGGGATCGTCGCGTAGCACAGCGCGCTGAACAGCGGAATCGCCGACTCGATCCGGAACAGCGACGAGCCGGGATTCAGAATGATCAGCACCGCGCAAAATCCGACTACCACCGCGATCCAGCGGTGCAGGCCCACGTGCTCGCGCAGCACCAGGGCCGACAACAGGGTCACGAACAGCGGCGCGCTCATGTAGACCGAGGCCGCGTCCGCGAGCGGGGTCGACTTCAGCGCCAGGTAATAACTGGTGAAGGCGCAAAACGCGAGCACGCCGCGCAGCATCAACAGGCGGTGCCGGCGGCCGACGAGCACCCGGCGGCCGTAGAGCGCGAGAGCGATCGCGACCAGCAATACCAGCACGATCAGCGAACGCAGGGTCAGCACCTCGAGCACGGGGTAGCGTTGCGACAGCGCCTTGATCAGCGAGTCCTGGATCGCGAACAGCAGCAGCGCGCCGGTACAGAACAGGACCCCGGCGACGGGTCGGTGATGATCGTTCAAGATTTAGCGGCTCGAAGCGGAAAAACAGTTACCTAAGCCAGACTATATCGAAATTTCAGGCATAGTCATCCCGCCCGGCACGCCCGGTAAAAGGACGCGCCCTATAACCGGACCAGGAAGTCCAATAATTAGGGGGACACAATACTCAATTACCCTAACTCAATTAAGGTAGTTGAGTATTGTGTCCCCCTAATTCTCCCCTGATTTTTCGTGCCCTTGATGGTGCCGGGACGACCGCGGGGCTTGATCGGGATCAAATCGCGCGGCGGGCGCGGCCGCTACATTGGCCCTGTAATCGACCATGACCAACCGCGAACCCACATACAGCACCGCCACCGAAATGGCCGGCCGCCAGCGCGACATCTCGGTCGCGGAATTCTTTCTCAAGAACCGCCACCTGCTGGGTTTCGATTCCCAGGCCAAGGCGCTGCTCACCACCGTCAGGGAAGCCGTCGACAACGCGCTCGACGCCTGCGAGGAAGCCGGCATCCTGCCCGACATCCGGGTGCAGGTGATCGAGCTGGACAAGGATCTGTACCGCGTCGTCGTCGAAGACAACGGCCCCGGCATCCTCGAAAACCAGATCGCGCGCATTTTCGGCAAGCTCTTGTACGGCTCGAAGTTCCACAAGCTCGCCCAGTCGCGCGGCCAGCAGGGTATGGGGATCTCCGCGGCGGGTATGTACGCGCAGCTCACCACCGGCAAGTCGCTGCACGTCATCAGCCGCGTCAAGGGTGAGCGCACGGCGTCCGAACTCCATGTCTCGGTCGACACCACCAGAAACAGGCCGCTGATGCACGGCAAGAAAAAGATCCGCTGGGACCGGCCGCACGGCACTCGCATCGAAGCCGAGATGGAGGGCCGTTACCAGAAAGGCGCGCACTCGGTCGACATGTATCTCAAGCAGAGCGCGATCGCCAATCCGCACGCGCGGTTTCGTTTCGAGGGTCCGCACGGCGAAGAGATTACTTACGAGCGCAGCAGCCGGGAGCTGCCGCCCCCGCCGGTGGAGATCAAGCCGCATCCGCGCGGCGTCGAGCTGGGCAGGCTGATCCAGATGCTCAATTCGACCCAGAGCCGCCACCTGCTGCAGTTCCTGCAAAACGAATTCTCCCGCGTGGGTCCGAAGACCGCGCGCGAAATCATCAGGATCGCCAGACGCAAGCTGACCGAACGCTCGCTGCCCAAACGCATCGCCCACGCGCAGGCGAACGCGCTCTACCGCGCGATCCGGAAAGTCCCGGTCTCGGCGCCGCGCACGGACTGCCTCGTGCCGATCGGCGAGGCGCGCCTGCTCGAGGGTCTGAAGAAGGAAATCGACGCCGATTTCTATATCGTCAGGACCCGGCCGCCGGCGGTCTACCGCGGCAACCCGTTCCAGGTCGAAGTCGGTATCGCCTTCGGTCATCCGGGCGGCGCGGGCCTCGCGGTGAACGATGAAGGCCACATCGAGAAGGTCGCGCACGGCAGGCACGCCGCCGCCGAGACGCTCGTCCTGCATGCCGACGAACCCGCACAGCTGCTGCGTTTCGCCAACCGCGTGCCGCTGCTCTACGAGCAGGGCGGCTGCGCGATCACCCATGCCGTGCTGCAGACCAACTGGAAGAACTACGGCTTGAAACAACCCAGGGGCGCGCTGCCGACCGCGCCGATGGCGATCCTCGTGCACCTCGCATCGGTGTGGGTGCCGTTCACTTCCGAGGCCAAGGAAGCGATCGCCGAATACGACGAAATCGCCAGGGAGCTGAAACTGGGCTTGCAGGAATGCGCGCGCCGCCTGGCCGAACACCTGCACCGGGAAACCCGTTTGAAAAACGAATACGACAAGCGCACCCGTATCGAAAAGTACCTGCCCCACGTCGGCATCGCGCTGCAGGAAATTCTCGATCTGAGCGACAAGCAGCGCGACCAGGCCGTCGGCAAGCTCGACGACGTATTACACAAATCCCGGAAAATCCAATGACAGATATCGACGAGAACACCCGCTTGCAACAGGAGCTCGATCGCAAGACGATCGAGCTCATCGACGCGACGGCGGAATCCGTTCGCGACAGCATCGAGCACGGCGAACTGCCCGCAATCGAGCTGCCGGTGCGCAGCCTCGCGAACGTCGATTACGATCCTGCGAAAGGTTATCTCGAACTCGGCGAGGCGACCAAGACGCGCACGCTCACGGTCAACACCGTGCGCTCCTTCGCGCAGACCCTGCGCCTGATGGCGGCCGCGCGGCAAATGGTGGAAAGCGACGACTTCGCCACCAAGCGCGAGGCCTACTACATCAGCAAGAACTGGGGCGACTGCCGCTTCGACGAACAGTCCGAGTCCGACGCCGTCATGGACGACATCGAGGCGCTGGCCTCGATACACGGTCTGTCGCGCGAACAGTTACGCTTCTACCCGGAATCCCACGGCGGTTCGGTGGCCGGACCGCTGACCGTCATCGATGCCGATCCCGAAACCGGCGAGACGCTGGAGATCGACTGCGCCGGGCTCGGCAGCGGCGCCTACAGCGTGCCGCGCTCGGTGGAGCGACTGAGATTCGGCACGAATGCCAATTTCATCCTCGCGATCGAAACCGGCGGCATGTTCCAGCGGCTGAACAACCACCGCTTCTGGAAGAAGGCCAACTGCATCCTCGTGGAGATGGGCGGCGTGCCAACGCGCGCCACGCGACGCTTCATCCGAAGGCTCTCGGACGCGGCCGACATCCCGGTTTTTTGTTTCGTCGATTGCGACCCCTACGGCTTCGCCAACATCTATCGCACGCTCAAGGCCGGCTCCGGCAACGCGGCGCACATCAACCGCTTCTTTTGCGTGCCGCGCGCGCAATTCCTCGGCGTCACGCCGCGGGACATCATCGACTACGGCCTCGAAGACGCCACCCACCCGCTCTCCAAAACCGACATCAAGCGCGCGACTGACGCCATCGCCAACGATCCCTTCTTCACCGCCCACCCCGAGTGGATCGCCGCCATCGAACAACTGCTCGAGACGGGCGTGCGCGCCGAACAGCAGGCGCTTGCCAAGTGGGGTCTCAACTACGTGATCGACGAATACCTGCCGCGCAAACTGGCCGACAGGGACGGTTTCCTGCCCTGACACCGGCTGGCTGC
>JASFKL010000295.1:0-5004 GCA_050118655.1 Gammaproteobacteria bacterium
GGCGGCTCAGAACGAGTGGGCCTCCATTCTGTCGACCGTGGGCGCCGGCAATACCTTCGCGGAGCGTTACGAGCAAGCGGAGCCGGGCAAGATCATCGATTTCCTGTTGCGCGACCGCAAAAACCCGTCCAGCGTGCTGTCGATGATCGGCAATGCGCGCAACAATGCGCGGCTGGTGCGCACCGCGCTGACCCGCGAGGTCTGGGAAGCCACCAACGAATGCTGGATGTCGGTCGAGAGTGCGCTCGCCAAGCCGGTGGCGGCCAAGAACCTGCCGCCGGTGCTCGGCAATATTCGCCAGCAGAGCGCGCTGGTGCGTGGCGCGCTGCACGGTACCATGCTGCGCAACGACATCTTCAATTTCGCCCGTATCGGCACCTTTATCGAGCGCGCCGACAGCACCGCGCGCATCCTCGACGTCAAGTACTACGTGCTGCTGCCGTCGGTTTCGCACGTGGGTTCGACGCTCGACAACGTGCAATGGGAAACCATCCTGCGCTCGGTCTCGGCGATGCGCGCCTACCGCTGGCTGCACGGCGGCGACGTCAACCCGACCGGCATCGCCGACTTCCTCGTGCTCGACGGGCAAATGCCCCGTTCGCTGGTTTTCTGCTACCGCAAGATCGTCGATAACCTGCACTACCTGGCCGACAATTACGGGCAGCGTCATCCCTGCCACGACCAGGCCGAGGCCATGCTGGCCAGGCTGCAGAACCACGATATCCAGTCGATCCTCGACCTCGGCCTGCACGAGTTCATCAGCGAATTCCTGCGCGACAATGCCGCACTCGGCTCCCGGATCGAAATCGACTTTCGCTTCAACGAATAAACCATGCGCCTCAGAATTCATCATCAGACCAGTTACCACTACGATACGCCGGTACAGTACGCACTGCAGCAAATACGGCTGCGCCCGAAAGAGGACGCGGGCCAGAAAGTACTGCAATGGAAGCTCGAGATCGAGGGCGGCAAGCAGGAACTCGAATTCCGGGATCAACACGGCAACGTCGTCGACCTCGTAAGCATCGATCCGGGGCGGCAGGATCTGCATATCCGCTGCGACGGCGAGGTCGAGACCGCCGACCAGGCCGGAATCATCGGCCGCCACGAGGGCCCCGCGCCGCTCTGGTATTTCGAGCGCAACACGGAATTGACCCGTCCGGGACCCGGTGCCCGCAAGCTCGTCAATGCGCTCGGCAACGACTATGAAACCGGGATTGCGCACCTGCACGCCCTGTCCGCGCTGGTGCTCGAAAGCATCTGCTACGAAACCGACCGTACGCACGCCGAAACCACCGCCGAACAGGCCCTGGCCGCGGGTCGGGGCGTTTGCCAGGATCACGCCCACGCGTTTATTGCCGCCGCGCGGCTGCTGGGCTACCCGGCGCGCTACGTCAGCGGCTACCTGATGATGAACGACCGCGTCGAACAGGATGCCAGCCACGCCTGGGCCGAAGCCCATCTCGACGGCATCGGCTGGGTCGGCTTCGACGTCGCCAACGGTATTTCTCCCGACGAACGCTATGTACGCGTCGCCACGGGGCTCGATTACCGCGAGGCAGCGCCGATTTCCGGGCTGCGCCTCGGCGACAGCGACGAATCCATGGTTGTCAGGCTGCAGGTTGAGCAGTAATGTATAGCGGTTTTCATCCGCAAGCGCTCCCGCAATGACCTACTGCGTCGGCCTGTGCCTGAACAAGGGCCTGGTTTTAATGTCGGACACCCGCACCAATTCGGGCGTCGACAACGTTTCCACCTACCGCAAGATGTTCACCTTTTCGAAACCCGGCGAGCGCGTCATCACGCTGTTGACCGCCGGCAACCTGGCCACTACCCAGGCCGTGATCGGCCTGCTGCACGAGCGCTCCAAGGCTCCGGCCGAGCGCCGTCCGTCGATTCTCGAGGCACCGTCGATGTTCCAGGTGGCGGGCACGGTCGGTGAAACCCTGCGCGAGGTCATCGCCTCGACCTCGCCGACCGGCGAGAGCGCGGACTCGACCTTCGGCGCGACCATCATCCTCGGCGGCCAGATCAACGGCGGCGACACGGGCCTGTTCCTGATTTATCCCGAGGGCAACTTCATCGAGGCCTCGGGAGATACGCACTTTTTTCAATCCGGCGAAACCAAGTACGGGCGGCCGATACTGGTGCGCGCCTACGACGCGGACATGAGTTTCGAGGAAGCCGTCAAGCTGCTGGTGGTCTCCTTCGATTCGACCATCAAGGCCAACATCTCGGTCGGTCTGCCGATCGACGTGCAGATTTACAAAAAGGACAGCTTCGAGGTCGGGCCGGAAAGGCGCATCGAGATCGACGACCCCTATTACCAGTCGGTCTCGCGCGGCTGGGGCGACGCCTTGCGCGAAGCGCTCAAGGCGCTGCCCGACTTCGAGTTCTGATCAGTACAGCAATTCCGATTCGAACGGGAATCGCGATAACAGCTTGTTGCCGGTCTCGGTAACCAGCAGCTGTTGTTCCAGCTTGACGCCCTCGGCGCCGTTTTTCTCGCCGATGAAACTCTCCACGCAAATCGTCATCCCGGGCTCGATGATGCCGTCGTAGCCGGCCGTGTCGTAGTCGAGGTGATGGTAGAGATACGGGTACTCGCCGGTCAGGCCGACACCGTGCGCGGACAGGTAATAACGGTTGTCGTAATATTTTTCCGGGATATCCCAGGCGCGCTGCGAATATTCCCTGAAAGACACGCCGGGCTTGATCAGCTCCATGTTGTGGTGCACCTGTTCGTAAGCGGTACGGTAGAGCTGGCGTTGCTCGCGGGTGGGCTTGTCCGGGCCGGCATGAAAGGTGCGCGAGAAATCGGAATAGTATCCGTGGCAGCCGACGACGTCGGTATCCAGCAGGATGAGTTCGTTTTCCCCGATCGCCTTGCTGGATGATTCCTGAAACCAGGGATTGCCGCGCCCGCCCGAATTCAGCAACCGGGTTTCGCAGTAATCGCCGTTCTGCGCGATCACCGACTGGTGCAAGACCGACCAGAGCTCGTTTTCGGTCTGCCCGGGCTCGATCGCCTCGCGTAACTTGCCGACCGCGATCTCGGTCGCCCGCAACGATGCCTCGATGCATTTGATTTCCTCGCGCGACTTGATCGAACGCGCGAATTCGACCGGCAGTTGCGCATCGACGACCTCGAGCCCGGTCGCGGCGAGCGCGATCGCGGCACCGGCGTTCAGACGTTCGAGACCAACCGTCGCATCGGCGCCGGCGAGTTCGACGATCGTATCCGCCATCTCGCGCGCCCAGGCGCGTTCGCGCGCCGCGATCGCGGAACCCGCGGCGACGAAGCTCGCGGTCATCGACGGGCGTACTTCGTCGACGGTTTCGAAACCGTCTGCAAGATGCATGCAGCCCGTGAATTCGTAGAGGATCGATCGCTCCATGGTCATCAACAGGTAGCGCGCGGGCGCATTGCGCTGCGAGAACACCTGCATGTTACGCGTGCCGGTGGCGTAGCGGATGTTGACCGGGTCGGACAGGATCACCGCGGCGACGCCGTGCTTGGCCATCTCGGTACGCAGGCGTTGCTGACGATAGCGGCGTACCGCACGCAGATCGATGCCCTCGCTTTCGGGCGCGCCGTCGAGCAGCGCGACGCCGCCGCGATCGGCATGCCAGTCGAGTACTTGCATGTTAGTCAACTAAAAGTTTCAGTAAAAACATGTTAGTCCGTATTCGATACAGGCGTAACTGGAAAAATAGTCACAATTTTGCAAAACTTCAGGTTATGAATAAATTTCGCCGTACGCTGCCGTCGCTCGATGCACTCGTATTCTTCGAGGCGGCCGCAAGACTCAACAGCTTTACACGCGCGGCCGAGGAGCTGTACGTCACCCAGGCCGCGGTCAGCAAGCGTATCCGCGAACTCGAAACACGCCTGAACCTTGTCCTGTTCCGGCGCCACGGGCGCATGCTGAGCCTGACGCCCGACGGGCGTCGCTTCTACCAGCGCACCGGCATGGCGCTCGAATTTCTCGAGGACGCCTGCCGGCAAGCCGCCGGTGATGAAATCGAGGTCGTCAACCTGGCCGCCAACAGCGCCGTTTCGCTGCTCTGGCTCGCGCCGCGGCTGAAACGGTTCGGCCTCGGCGATACTGCCGCCAACGTCAACCTGTCCACCTCGGATCGCCCCGGCGATACGCTGGACCCGGACAACGACCTGGTCGTCGTCTACGGTTACGGGGATACGCCCGGCTGGCAAAGCGAAATCCTGTTCGAGGAACGCCTGGTGCCGGCCGCGGCGCCCGGCTACCTCGAGTCGGCCGGCATATCCGCGGATCTCGATCCCGACCCCGAAGCGCAATCGCTCGCCGGGCTGACGCTGCTCGAGTACGACCGGCTGGGGCCCGACTGGATCAACTGGCAGCTCTGGATCGAGCAAACCGGCAGCACCTCGATGAAGCGCTGCCGGGTGCAACACTGCCGCACCTATGCGCAGGCTATCGGCGCCGCACTCGAAGGCAAGGGGCTGGCCCTCGGCAGCCGCGGACTGATCGACGATGAATTACAGGCGGGCAGGCTAAAGGTCGTCGGTGGGCGCGAATACGCCTCGGGCCGGGGTTACTACCTCGCCTGTCGCGAAAAACGCAAACTCGGGCCCGGCGCAGTGGCGCTCAGGCGGTATTTGCTCGAGCGCAATTAACCGTCGAAAATTTGCGCGTTACCGGGCAACGCGGTCGAGCTCGGGGCTCCCCGGGTTGGCCGTCGGGCTCCACGTGAATGGTGACATCGTGCACGTCGAAGCGCTCCGCGATCAAGTCCTCGAGCCGGTCCGCGATTTCGTGGGCCTCCGCGGTCGGCAGGCGCGCGTCGACCTCGATGACGAGGTCCACGGCGCGCGCCGAGCCGATCCAGCGCGAGCGCACCCGGCGCACCGCGCACACCCCCTCGACGCCGGACAGGGCCGCGCGCAACTCGTCCGCCTCGACGGCGCTCTCGTCCAGCAATACCGGCAGCGTGCGCTTGAACAGCCCGTAGGCGAGGTAGAAT
>JASFKL010000296.1:0-4998 GCA_050118655.1 Gammaproteobacteria bacterium
TACGATGCTGAAGGCCCTGGAGATTACCCTGTTGGGCTCCGCGGCAAATCTGTTGCCATTACCCGGATCCACGATGGTGCGAGTCGCTGCTTTGAAAGCGGCGGGAGCGCCCCTGCTAAAGGGCACCTCCAGTACGATCGTCGTGGGAGTAATCTGGATCTCGGTAGCGTTCGGATATTCGGGCACCTGGATGCTTGTCACTGCAAGCGGGCTGATCGCGTATCTCTTCCTGGCCATAGGCGCACTGGTGCTGCTGGGTTGTTTGATCTGGTGGCGCCTGCTCGATGGAGGGTATTTTCTTCTGTTGTGGGTGCTGGTTACCAGGCTCATGCTGGTTATCGTTGATTCGGCACGACTATTCCTGTGCTTTGCCGCACTAGGTGTGGATGCAAGTTTTGCACAGGCATCCGGGCTGGCCGTTGCCGGTGTGCTGGGTTCAGCGGTATCTATCGTGCCCGCAGGCCTGGGTGTACGGGAGGGAGTGGCCGCAGCGATCAGTCCGATAGTCGGCCTGGCTGCTTCTTTCGGGTTCCTGTCCGCGTTCCTGAATCGGCTCGCCGGACTGGTGGTTATAGCGCCGCTCGCTGCTATGCTGTCGCTACGGACATCCCGGTCGAAAGTCGACCAAGGCCAATTCTAAGTTGCGAATACGAATCGCAATTCTGGCGATGATATCGCATCCGATCCGAGACGGTCTTCCGTTCCTCGCCGATTCGCCCATGCGATGGCAAACATACCCGATAACCCGACCGCGAGGATGCAAGGTTCGCAGTTAATGCTTTCTCCCGTAGATTTCCCCAATGGGGGAACTCGAAGCTATCTAATCGTATTTTTTAATTTGGGATTGGCAGCCGCTGTATAGAAAACTCCCGGTCAACCGTGTCACGACGGCAATAGATGCAATTTTGCAGCGATCAGTAATACGTACTATAACAACTGTAGTTCTCGCTTTTCCCGTTAACCGGCTTGAAGCTACGCCAGTCTGTTCGCAACCAGGGCCCGGGTCTATGAGCGATATCTATTTTTGGTTTGCAGGTACTTGAGCCGGGGTAGACCTTTATCTGCCGGTTATGGTTTTCCATGCATTTCTAACCAGTTTCTCTGTGACCCCGGCTTCTGAATGAAATTGATAATCCAGATCCCCTGCTTTAACGAACAGCAAACACTGCCGGCCACGCTTGCCGATCTGCCTTCGGAAGTCGAAGGGTTCGATGTAACCGAATACCTGGTTATCGACGATGGATCGACCGACAAAACGGTAGAAGTAGCCCGCGAGCACGGCGTTCATCACGTCGTCGAACTGGTCCAGAACAGGGGTCTCGCTCGCGCATTCATGGTCGGGCTGGAGGAATGTTTGCGCCGGGGCGCGGATGTCATCGTAAACACGGATGGCGATAACCAGTATCGGGGCGATTGTATCCAGTCTCTGGTCGACCCCATTCTTGCCGGCGAGACGCAAATCGTGGTCGGAGCCCGTCCGATATCCGAGATAAAAACGTTTTCGCCGATCAAGAAATTGCTCCAGTACCTGGGAAGCTGGGTGGTCAAAATTGCCAGCGGAGCGAATATTCCCGATGCGCCCAGCGGTTTTCGCGCCTATCATCACGATGCCGCCATGCGTCTTCAGGTCAATAACAATTACACCTATACACTGGAGACAATTATCCAGGCCGGGAGAATGGGTATCCCGATGACCTCAGTTCCGGTATCCGTCAACAGGGTTCTGCGCCCATCGAGACTATTCCGCAGCAGCTTCGAGTACGTTTTCCGCTCCGTTGCCACCATCCTCAGGGTTTTTGTCCTTTACAAGCCCCTCAAGTTCTTTTTCCTCCTCGCGGCAATCGTATCGATCCCTGGCCTCGCGGGCATTGCCCGGTTTCTGTATTTTTACTATAGCGAAGGCGGGGCAGGGCATATTCAATCGCTGGTTTTATCGGGCGTACTGGTTGCCCTGGGAGCGATTCTGATGGCTGTAGGTTTGCTGTCAGACCTGATTTCCTCCAACCGGAGACTGCTGGAAGACATCCGGGTAAGACAAATAAAACTTGATCTCGAATCGCGCGACAAGTAACCGGATCGCAAGCTAAAATGGCAACCCGCATTATGGACCTGACCGGTGAAAGGCCTCTCCAGATCGGGCTTCTGGCGGGTACGATTCTCGTCATACTCGCCATCCAGGCTTTTTACCTGCTCAATTTCAATATCAACTGGGACGAGTTTCTGTTTCTGAGCCTCGTGTTCGAATATTCCGCCGGAACCCTCTCCAAATCTCTGCAGACTTTTCATGTCCACCTGTTTAGCTGGATGACCGGTCTCGACCGGGACGAAATTCAGCTGACACTGCTGGGTCGAGGCTTCATGCTGTTTTGCGAACTCGCGACGCTCGGCTTTATATATTCGATATCCCGCAAGTTCGTGCGCACGGGATTTGCCCTGTTCGCAGTGCTTGCCTACCTGGCCTCCGGTTTCGTGCTGATGCAAGGCACCAGTTTTCGGGCTGACCCGATGATCACCAGTTTGCTGATGGCCGCAATTTACCTGTTGATGGAGAAGTCGGATCGTCCCTGGAAAGACATCGCGGCGTCTGTTTCTATCGGCCTGGCTTTCGTAATTTCGATCAAATCGGTTTTCTATGCCCCGGCGATACTCGGAGCCCTGATCTGGAGGACGAGACACAGCACGGGGATGGAGCACAGGATCAGGCTCTGCATCGGGCTATTTCTGGGTGTTTCGGTTTCGATTCTGGTTTTTTATTTTTGGCATCGCAGTACCCTTGCGCCGGTCGAGGCGAAAGCTGTCACCAGGCTGAATTCGGTATTCTCGAGGGTGCTGCTCGACATACCTTTCTGGCCGCAACGGCAATATTTCCTGTCCTGGATTACCGCGAGCTGGCCCCAGGCGCTGCTGATATTTTCCGGTATATCTCTGCTGTGGTCACGGCAAAGCAGGGAATCCACCAGCCGGTTGACGGTATCCCTGTTATTCGCACTGCCGATTCTGAGCATCTTCTTCTACCGCAACGCTTTTCCCTATTTTTACCCGTTCATCGTCGCGTCATCGATGATTTCCGTGGCGATCGGAGGCCAGGCCGTAGCGGAAAGCGTATCCAGGGTATTCTCGAGGACCCTGCTCACGAGCATCGTGATCTACATGTTCGTTTATACCCTCGGCCAGAGTTACCTTTACAGTTTTCACCATCAAACCGGGCAAAGAGAGACGATCAGCCTGATTCACGAGATGTTTCCGCAGCCGACACCCTATATCGATCGCAACTCGATGATCGCGAGCTACCCCAAATGCGGCTTTTTCATGTCTTCCTGGGGAATGGAAAAATATCGAGAAACCGGCAAGCCCGTCTTTTCGCGGGTTCTCGACGAATGCGAGCCCAAATTTCTGATCGCCAACTCGTATCAGCTTAAATCGGCGCTGTACGGAAATTCCTCCGAAGCGAATCCCTACTTGCTGCTGGACGAGGACGCGAGGCTGCTAAAGTCCAACTTTATCCATCACTGGGGCGCAATCTGGGTTGCCGGGAAAAATTTCGATCTCGACGGTCGGCCGACAAGTTTCCAAATTCCCGTCGCGGGCATCTATACTGTCGAAAGTCCGGCGCAAATTATTCTCGACGAACAGCAATACGGTGACGGAGATTATTTGTTTCTATCCAAAGGTTCCCATGTTATCGAGTCGACGCCACAGCAGGTAGAATTGCGTTACGGGCGGCATTTGCCTCGCCCGGGTTATCCACCGAGCTCGCCGATTTATTACGATTTTCTATGGAACGTTCTAAACATGCTCGAATAATATTCGTGACCCGGAAGTGGCCGCCTTCCGTCGGCGGGATGGAAACCTATGCAAAACGAATATCCGAAGAGTTGAGTAAATATGCCGACCTCAGGACTTATGCCCTTTCGACCCGTGATCGCGACTCGGTGCCCGGTGCCATGGCCCTCGTGCTATTTGGCATTACGACCGCTTTTCGAATCATATCCGGACGCCGGGGGATCGACCGTATCCTGATCGGCGACCTGGCAACCTGGCCCATCGCGCTTGCGGCCCGGCTGAGATCGCCGCGCGCGAAAGTGGTGATCGCGGCACACGGTACCGATGTGAGCTATGCCCGCCGACCGACAATGAAAGGCAAAATATACGGCTACTATCTTCGCCTTGCAGCGACATTTTTCAGCGGGGCCCTGGTTATTGCCAATTCCGCGGCCACCGAGTCTAGGGTGATCGACGCCGGGTTTCGGCGCACCCGGGTCATACCTCTCGCCGCGGACGGGAATAATTCGACGCCGACGGGAAAACGCGGCAATAACATATTATTCGCGGGCAGGATCATCCCGCTAAAAGGGCTTTCGTGGTTCGTAACCGAGGTACTTGCCGGGCTTCCGGAAAATATCGGTCTCGATGTTGCAGGGCAAATCCTGGACTCCGGGGAAGCCGCCGTGCTGACTCATCCCCGTGTCCGTCATCTGCAAACCCTGTCACAGGATGAATTGAAAGCGGCATTTGCCGGTGCCCTGGCCGTCGTGGTGCCGAATATATCGGTGCCGACGAACGAATTCGAAGGCTTCGGTCTGGTGGCGACAGAGGCTGCCGCATCGGGAGGAATCGTGCTGGCCGCGGATCTCGACGGCCTGAGGGATGCCGTAATCGAAGACCGTACCGGGTTCCTGTTGACCGCGGAGAACGCCGATATCTGGATCGATAAGATTATCGAAATCAGTACCTGGTCGAATTCCCGGCGTAGCGAATTCATCCGGGCATCGATGGAAGCCTGCCGGGAATGGTATTCGTGGGATCGGGTAGGCCGGCAAACCTTCGATGCTTTGGTGGGCGAATAAAGGCAGCCCGAGTCAGTCATGCGTAGAGTTTCGCCAGTGATCGAATCTTCATGAACAAAAATCTCGTGTTCATCGCCTCCGGGGGTAGAACGGGATCCATGTTCCTGGGCGATTACCTGAAATTGGCCGTCGAGGACTGCTACTCCGAGCA
>JASFKL010000297.1:0-4976 GCA_050118655.1 Gammaproteobacteria bacterium
GCTGTAGGTTTCGGGAGAATCCTCGTTGGGCAGCTTGCGGGTGATGATCAACGGGGTATTGGCCTCGTCGATGAGTACGCTGTCGGCCTCGTCGACGATCGCGAAGCACAGTCCGCGCAACAGCAGGCGGCTGTCGGTATTCGACTCGACGCGGTTTTTTATCTGCCGGAACTGAAAACGCAAATCGCCGGTATCTTCGCCCATCTCGATGCGATCGCGCAGGTAATCGAATGCAATTTGCTTGTTGGTCGTGTGCACGATATCGGCCTGGTAGGCTTGCTGGCGATGCTCGTGCAGCATGCCGTCGACGACCGCGCTGCCGCTCAATCCCAGGCGACGGTAAAGCGGCGACATGAGTTCGCAGTCGCGCCCGGCGAGATAATCGTTGGCGGTGATGACGTGCACCGGGATACCCGCGAGCGCCGCGGTGCAGGCAGGCAGCGTCGCGGTCAGGGTCTTGCCCTCGCCGGTCTGCATTTCGGCTAGCAGACCGTGGATCATCAGCCAGCCGCCGTGAAGCTGGGAATCGTAGTGCCGCTTGCCGAGAGTTCGTTCGGCGGCCTCGCAAATCAGCGCGAAGGCCCTGACGATCAACGCGTTTCCGAGACCGCGCCGGTGCAGCTGCGAACGCAGTTCGTCGATTGCCGCGTCCAGTTCCGCGTCGCCGAGATCGCGCAGCGCCCGTTCCTGGCGGCGGATCCGGCGGACGACGACCTGCGGCCGCGCGACCCGGCTCGCGGGATTGAACAGGCGTTCGGCGCCGCGCTTGATCGCGGACTCGAGACCGCCGAGCCCCTGTTCCGGGCGCTGCGGGTAGCCGCCGAGGCTGAGACCGGGTTTTAGCGATAACTCAGACATTGAACTGCCTCAGGAAAACCTGTCGGAGACGCCGGTACCACTGGGTCGCGAGCGCCTCGCCACCGTGATTGACGCGTACGTAGGCGCGCGTGCCGAGCGGAATATCCTGGCCCTCGAAGTCGGGTTTGAGATCGACCAGGAACACCTTTTCCAGGGTCACGGGCCGGTTCTTGCTGTCGGGCGTGACCACGAACGGGCCGCCGCCGGTGGTGGCCAGCGCCTCGCTCGGCAAACGGTTGGTAGCTTCGGGCGCCTGGCGCAGGATTTCGGCATCGAAGTCCCTTCCGGGATCGCTCGCGAATCGCACCTTGATGTCGACGACCCTGTCCTGCAGCTGGCCGATGTTGTCCTGGCTGACGGCCATCCGCACGGTGGGCTTTTCGTCGTCCAGGATATAGCCCAGCAAGTCGCCCTTTTGCAGGAACCGGCCCGGCAAGTCGTCCGCTTCCAGCAACACCAGCCGGCCGTTCTTGAAAGCGTCCACCGTCATGTGCCTGGACTTGTCGAGAATGTATTCGAGCTCGGACTCGGCGACCTGAAGTTCATCGCCGACGATGCCGGCCTTGTAGAGGTTGTTGGCGCGGCTGGCGCGATAGCGGGAACGCAATTCCTGCACATGGGCGCGCGCGATTCGCTCCTCGCTGCGCAGGAAGGGATCGCTGAGCGCCAGGATCGGCGTACCGGCCGTGACCTGCTGCTGGTCTTCGACCATCAACGCATCGACGAATCCATCGTGCCTGGCGCGCAGGCGCACCTCGTCGGGCTGCCAGACCACCCCTTCGTTCAGGGTATAGGAAGGTATCGGCAAAAATCCGATCACCACGACCACCACGACCGTCAGCGCGGCGCTGGTGACCATTGCGCGATTGCGCCTGGTCCGCAGCGCGGGGCTCGACAGCAGGAAACGCAGGGCTCGATAAAGCGGTAACAGGATTTGCATTCCCACCAGCCAGAACGCCAGCGTGATGCCGAAGTAAAAGAATTTCTCGGTGACGATGCTGACGATAAACCAGAGAATTCCAAGCCGGTAACCCAGCGATAGCAGGCAATAAACAGCGAACCAGGGGGCCTCGCCGGGCGCGCTGACCGGCGAAACCGCGTCGCGCAGGCCGAACAGGTAACGCTGGAACAGGTACTGCCAGTAGAGCGAGGAACGCTGGTACAGATTGGGAATGCCGATCGCGTCGGCAAGTATGTAGTAACCGTCGTATTTGAGCAGCGGGTTGCCGTTGAAAAACAGCGATGAAATACCGCCGATCAGGAACATGTTGAAACCGATATCCTGTACCAGCCCCGGCTGCGCGGCGAGAAACAGCAAGATCCCGAGCGCGGCGAGACAGGATTCCACCATGATGCCGGCGGCGCTGACGAGGACCCGCTTGTAGCGGCTGCGAAAATGAGTGGCGGCCGATACGTTGACATAGGGCACCGGCACGAACAACAGGAAGGTCACGCCCATTTCATGCACTTCGCCACCTTCCAGCTTGGCGCTGAAGGCATGCCCGAGTTCGTGGATGAACTTGATCGGCGGGTACAGCAGGAAAACCAGCAGCAGGTTGTAGGGCGAAAGCGCATTGATCTCGAAATGATGGCTGATTCGCGGCCAGTTCTGCGCCGCCTCGGTGATCGCATAGATCAACAGCAGCATCCACAGTTGTCCGGCCCACTTGCTGAATATCCAGCGCACCTTGCCGAAATGCCGATTGAGGAAATCTTCCGGGTCCCAGAGCGCGAAGCGCAGGGCCACGGGATTGGCGAAGCGCTGCGCGAGCCGGCGGCCGCGCGACTCGGCCTGGCGCTCGAATAATTCCTCGATATCGGCGATAGCCCCGGATTTCAGCAAGTCGGCGGCATAGAGGCTGGACATCAGGTCGATGATCTCCGCCTGGCCCGGCGCCGAGTCGTCCAGGTCATCCAGGAGCAGCTGGTAAATTTCCTCGACGCTGCGCTCGCCGTCCATCAGTCCGATGAACCGGTAAGCCGCGGGATTGAAGCGATGGCTGCGGCCGGTAGTGGTATTTTCCAGCAGGTACCAGATCTGGCCGCGGTAATCGTGGCGGTGTATTTCGACCTGGTCGTGCAAGCGGGGTCGAAGCGCGGCGACCCTGAACCAGTGGGGACTGTGAAGTTCGTCATTCATCGGCACAGTCCGTTAAGGCCACCACGACCAGACCCAGAGCCTGAACCAGTCGTAGAATTCATGCGTCCAGATCCACAACAGGCGCTCGCGGCCGGCATTGATCTTGCCGATCCCTTCCATGCCCGGGCGCAAAGCCTTGCCGCCCTCGGGCAGCGACGCCTCGACACGAAAGAAATTAGCCCCGTCCCCGGCCTTGGCCACCGAGGTAATGCGCTCCACCGTAATCGGCATTTGCCGCTGCGAGAGACTCGACAGGGCGAGCGTGCCCTGCTGTCCTTCCTCGACGTAGGCGATCTCGCTTTCGTCGACCTTGAGAACGATCCGGTAACCCTCCAGGGGCGCGATCTTGAACAGCATCTCACCGCGTTCCACCGGCGATCCGAGCAGCTGGCTCAGGTCTCCCTCGATGACCACGCCGTCGAAGGGCGCTCTCAGGTGGATGCTGTCGAGCTGCTGTTCGACCAGGTCGATCTCGGCCGAGATCTGATTCATTTGCCCGCGAATCACGCGTACCCCGACCAGGTCGCGGGTCGACTGCGCCTCCCGGTACTCGCGGCGTGCCTGCTGCATGCGCCCGCCGAGCCGCGCCAGTTCGAGCCTGAGTTCCTCGTCGTTGAGGCTGGCCATGATGTCGCCTTCGCGAATGGTGTCGCCGGCGCGTACGGCGGACGACAGCAGATATCCCGATATCGGCGCGGCCACGACCCGCTGTACCTCGCCTTCGAGTACCGCGTCGGCGGTGATCCGGAAATCCGCCTGCAGCAGACTGGTCACCGTCAACAGCGAGGCCAGCGCGGTGACCGCCAGCTTGACGCGCAGGTAGCGCAGGCCGAAAACCGCACGCAGGCCGTCGCCGATACTGCGTCCCAGCTTGGCCAGGATACTGCGCTCCTGGTCGCGCTTCAGCGCCATGAAGGGCGTCAGCAGCGACAGGGTTTGCCGGCATTGGTCGAGCGTCTTGCGGTCGATGGGCGAGGATTCGCCGCCGATCAGGGTAACGGCGCCGAAAACCTTGCGGTCGGCGACCAGCGGAATGGTCGCGACCGAATTGAGATCGTGCTTGCGTGCCAGCCGCTGGTGCGCTCGCAGGATCAGTTTGCTGTTCAGCTGCGGGTATAGCAGCGGGCTGTCCTGCTCCACGGCCTCGTCCATCGCGTCGGCGATGCGGCGCACCAGGTTCGAGCGGTGGTCGAACTCGGCGCTGTTGGAAAGTGCGACGACGTTGCAGTGGTGCCCGCGCATTTCGGCGAAGGCCACGCGCTCGCAATTGTATTCGCTGGTCAGCTCGGCGACCATGCGCATCAGTCCCTGCTGATAGCTCTTCTGCTCGAAGCAACTCGCCAGCATGCCGACCACGCTGCCGTAAAATTCGTCGCTGTCCGACTTGTCGAAACTGGCGAGGCCGAGCCAGCGGATACTGCGCTTGAGCGATTTGAATACGGCAACGTGCTTGGCGCTCGGCAAGTGCTTCATCTTGATCGCCAGCACGCCGGCGAGGCTCTGGCGGATGTATACCGGCTTGGCGAAAAAATCCAGCGCCTCGCCGTCGACCACGTGGGCCTTGGCCAGGCAAACCTCGTCCCGCTTCTTGAGCGCGTATTTCACGGTGGCGAAGAAGTCCTGGTATTTTTCGAGGTTGTCGGGCCAGCGCGCCAGCAAGTGAAGCTGGTCGTTGCCCGGGTCCGGCACCATGAATACCGCCGAGTGTACACCGGGCAACAGGCCGCAGAGCGTGGCCAGCCATCTTTCCGAAAATCGACTATTCATGCGCTGGCGCTCTCGAGGTTATTGGCGGGGCGGAATTCGATGGCGGTGTCACGGGAGGGGGGCAGGCCCGCGGCAGCGAGCGGGGTTTCGACACGAACGGCCGCGCTACCGCTGTCGCAGTACTGTGCGGGTACTCGCGTGATACCCGTTGTCTGTTGCAGACCATGATTCCGCTGCCTGTTCATATGCGCCCCTTTGACGCTCGCGGCCG
>JASFKL010000298.1:0-4967 GCA_050118655.1 Gammaproteobacteria bacterium
CGCGATTACCGCCGGCGCGCTGTATCGCAAATACGCCCGCGACCTGCCCTATGCCTTCAACCGCAAGGAGGCCAAGGATCACGGCGAGGGCGGCAGCACGGTCGGCGCCGATATCGCGGGCCGGGTGATGATCATCGACGACGTGATTACCGCCGGTACCGCGATTCGCGAATCGATCGCGCTGATCGAATCGCTGGGCGCAAAAGCCACGGCGGTAACCATCGCGCTGGACCGCCAGGAGAAAGGGCTAGGCGAAGTCTCGGCGATCCAGGAACTGGAGCGCGGCGGACTCGAGGTGATTTCGATCGTCAAGCTCGAGCATATCCTCGAATATCTGGCGAACAGCGGCGCCGCCGAGCAGCAGGCGGCGATCGAGGCTTACCGCGCGGAATACGGTATCGATTGAACTCGCCACCGCCGGGGCAGTCTATAAAGGCCGAGGAAATAAAAAAGGGGTGTCACGTGATCCGTGCCCTGTTCATCGCCTGCCTGATTTCGCTGCCGGCACACGCCGCCGGGCCCATCGTCGTCAACAGCGGCGGTCAGCAAACCGCGGTGGTCGAACTCTACACCTCCGAGGGATGCAGCAGCTGCCCGCCCGCCGACCGCTGGCTGTCGCGCCTGGTCGAGACACCCGCCGACGAATTGCATCTGCTCGCGCTCTCCTTCCACGTGGATTACTGGGATTACCTCGGCTGGAAGGATCGCTTTTCGAGCGCCGAGTACACCCGGCGCCAGCGCCAACTGGGTGCCAACAACCACCAGCGCACCATTTATACCCCGGAATTCTTCGTCAACGGCATGGAGGCGCGCGGCAGCAGCAATATCCTGTCGAAAATCGAACAGGTCAACGCCGAACCGGCGCCGCTGAATCTCGAATTGACCGTCTCCCGCGACCAGACCGGGCTGGTCATGGAGCTGCGCGCGCCCGAGAACGGCATCGACGGTCCGCTGCATCACCGTTACCTGGTCTACGAAAACAACCTGACAACCGACGTCAGGAAAGGCGAAAACGCGGGCAGAACCTTGCGACACCAGCAAGTCGTGCGCTACATGAGCCGGGCGCTCGTGCTGCGCGGCGAAAACCGTCACCGCATCGCCATCGATCCGGACTGGAACGGGGAAAACCTCGGCGTCGCGGTGCTGGTGACCTCCCCGGGCAGCAAGGATTACCACGCCGCATTGCATACACCGGTGGCGGCGCTGCTGATCCGGGGGTCAAACGCAAATTAATGAAAAACCCCCGCATATAGCCTATTATCAGATGCTACAGTCAAAATTATTTCTAAAGTTTAGGGACAATCAACAACTTGCGTTCTGTAACTCGACAGTATTTCAGCATTCGGAAAACCTTGCCGATCCTGTTTGCGGTGGCGTTCGCGTCCGTCCTGGCATCTCCTTCCGGGGCCGCCAAGCTCTACAAGTGGGTCGACGAGAACGGTAACGTTCGCTACAGCGACCAGATACCCCCGAGTGCGGCGAAGCGGGGCCACAGCGAGCTGAATTCCCAGGGCGTGGTCGTGAGCACGCAGCAAAAGGCCAAGAGCGAGGCGGAACTCGCGGCCGAGGCCAAGGCCAGGCGCGAGCAGGAAGCCCGCGAAGCGGAGCAAGCCAGGCTGAAAAAGATCCAGCAACAGAAAGACCAGGTTCTGCTGATGACCTTCAGCTCCGAGGAAGAACTCGAGCTCGCCCGCCAGGACCGCGTCGAGGTACTGGAATCGGTTATCAAGTTGATCGCCAACAGTATCGAAACATACCAGGAGAAACTCGCCGCCCTGCAGGATAACGCCGACAAGAATTTTCTCTCGCAGGGCAAGGAAGTGCCCGGCGGCCTGGCGCAGAAAATCGAGCACGCCCAGCGTAAGATCGAGACGCGAACCCGTCAGCTCGAGCAGAAAATGGCCGAAAAAGAGAAAATCAACCAGAAATACCAACTGGACCTGGCGCGTTACCGGGAACTTACCGTCGAGGGCGGCGACTCCAACTGACGCCTTGACGGGCTCAGGCGTCGCCGCTGATCAGCGTGCCGACGCCGCTATCGGTCAACAATTCCAGTAATACCGAGTGCCTGACCCGTCCGTCGATGATTTGCGCGGTGCGCACCCCCGCCCGTACCGCGGCCAGCGCGCAACGCACTTTCGGCAACATTCCCCCCTGGATCACGCCGTTGGCGATCAACGCCTCGGTTTGTGCCGCGTCGAGGCCGGTGAGTAATTTGCCGTCCGGGTCCAGGACGCCCGGAGTATTGGTCAACAGCAGCAGCTTTTCGGCGCCCAGCACGCGGGCCAGCTCGCCGGCCACCAGATCGGCGTTGATATTGTAGGCCGCGCCGTCCGCGCCGACGCCGATCGGTGCGATCACCGGGATGAAATCGTCGTCGTCGAGCATCGCCACCACCGAAGGGTCGATCGATTCGACCTCGCCGACCTGGCCGAGGTCGTTGTTTTCCGGGTCGTCACCGGCGAGCACGAGCTTGCGCGCCCGAATCATGCCGCCGTCCTTGCCCGTCAGTCCCACCGCGCGCCCGCCATGGCGGTTGATCAGCGAAACGATCTGCTTGTTGACCTGGCCGCCGAGCACCATTTCGACGATATCCATGGTCTCGTTGTCGGTAACCCGCATGCCTTCGATGAAGCGGCTCTGCTTGCCGATCTGCTCGAGCAGCTTGCCGATCTGCGGTCCGCCGCCGTGCACGATCACCGGGTTGACGCCGACTTGCTTGAGCAGCACGATGTCCTGCGCGAAGCTGCTTTTCAGCTCTTCGTCGACCATCGCGTTGCCGCCGAACTTGATGACCACGGTCTTGCGGTCCAGTACCTGGATGTAGGGCAGCGCCTCGATCAGGATCTCGGCAACGCTATTCTTGTTGATTGTCATTTCTGTCCCGCGGCCCGGCGACGCGCGCCAGTATAGCGTTCGGCGACCAGCTCGATAAGTTGTTTCGCAACTTCGGACTTGGTCGCGCGCGCGATCGACTGCCGTCCGTCGCGCCAGAAGACCTCGAGCTGGTTGGTATCGGATTCGAATCCGCTGCCCTCTCCACCGACCAGGTTGGCGGCGATCATATCGAGCTTCTTGCGATCGAGCTTGTCGAGCGCATACTTTTCGAGGTCCCGGGTTTCGGCGGCGAAGCCGACGCAGTAGGGGTGCGGTTCGAGCGCCGCAACCGCGGCCAGGATATCGGGATTGGGAACCAGTTCGAGCGTCATCGACGCATCCGATTTCTTGATTTTTTGCGCCGCGGCATTATCGACGCGGTAATCCGCTACCGCCGCGCAGGCGATGAAAATATCCGCCTTCGAGGCGCGCTGCATGACCGCGTCGTACATGTCCTGCGCCGATTCCACCGCTACCCGCTCTACCCCGGCCGGCGCCGGCAGCGCGACCGGTCCGCTGACCAGGGTCACCCGCGCGCCATGCCGCTGCGCCGCCGCGGCGAGCGCATAGCCCATCCTGCCCGAACTGCGATTGCTGATGTAGCGCACCGGGTCGATCGCCTCGCGGGTCGGCCCCGCGGTCAGTAATACCTCGATGCCGTCGAGCTTGCCTGGACTGAATTGCCGTTCCGCGAGTTCCAGCAGCTGCTGCGGTTCGAGCATGCGACCGAGGCCGACGTCGCCGCAGGCCTGGTCGCCCTCGCCCGGCCCCCAGACCAGCACCCCTCGCGCGTCGAGCTGCGCGAGGTTTTCCTGGGTCGACGGGTTGGCGAACATCTGCTGGTTCATCGCCGGCGCCACGGCGACCGGCTGCCTGCTCGCCAGGCATAGCGTCAGCAGCAGGTTGTCGGCGTAGCCCGCGTTCATCTTGCCGAGAAAATCCGCCGACGCCGGCGCCACCAGCAGCAGGTCGCACCAGCGCGCGAGCTCGATGTGGTCCATCGCCGAGTCGGCCTCGGCGTCGAACAGGTCCAGATACACGCGGTGCCCGGACAGCGCCTGGTAGGTCAGCGGCTGCACGAACTCGCGCGCCGCGGGCGTCATGACGACGCGCACCTCGGCGCCGGCCCTGATCAGCAGGCGCACCAGCTCGGCGGACTTGTAGGCGGCGATGCCGCCGGTAATCCCGAGCAGAATCTTTTTGTCGGCAAGCGGTTGCATAGGATCCATTTTAGCGCCTGCCGGCAACAGGTAAAGCGATACCGGCATCTGAAACCCCGCGCCCTCGATCAATGGGGTCGATGTCTTTTGCAACCCCGGCTCTCGTAACGGGCGGAATCGATAGCTACTGGCCCTGTTGAAATCGGAGACCGGACGCCAGTCGATCCGTTCGCTCGCTTGATGCGCAACCGGTATTGCATTATCTTGGACGGCCAGCTAATCAGGTAAAGGACTACCCATGGCTATCTCTCAATGGCCCACGGCCGAAAGACCCCGTGAAAAACTGCTCTCCCGCGGCGCGGCCGCGCTATCGGATGCCGAATTGCTGGCGATCTTCCTGCGCAGCGGCGTCGCCGGTTCCTCGGCAGTCAGCCTGGCCCGACAGTTACTATCCGATTTCGGTTCGCTGCGCGGTGTGCTCGGTGCGGACGCCGCAACCTTTTGCCGACGCAAGGGTCTCGGTCCCGTCAAGTTCGTGCAGCTGCAGGCTGCCCTCGAAATCGCGCGTCGGCATTTCGCCGAGGAACTGGATCGCGGGGATTGCCTGACGCGCCCGGCGCAGACGATGAACTACCTGCGCGTACACTTGCGCGACTACCGGCACGAGGTATTCGCCTGCCTGATGCTCGACAACCGCAACCGGGTGATCGCGCTGCGCGAACTGTTCCGCGGCACCATCGACGGCGCCAGCGTCTATCCGCGCGAGGTCGTCAAGCAGGCGCTCAGGGACAACGCCGCCGCGGTCATCCTCGCGCACAACCACCCGTCGGGCGTCAGTGAACCGAGCCAGGCCGATATCCGCATCACCGAGCGACTGCAAAAGGCGCTGGCGCTGGTCGACATCCGCGTGCTCGACCACGTCATCGTCGG
>JASFKL010000299.1:0-4957 GCA_050118655.1 Gammaproteobacteria bacterium
GACTTCGAACTCGGCGGCGGCGACGAAAAGCCGGCCGAAGCACAGGCGGACGACGACGCCTTTTCCAGTACCCTGATCATCCCTCCCGAGGGTGGCGAATCGAAGCCCGCGGAAGCGCAGAAACCGACTAACTCCGATAATTCCGGCAATTCCGGCAACTCCGGCAATTCCGGCAATTCCGGCAAGCAGCCGGAAGCGGATTTCGAGAGCACCGTCATCATTCCGCCGGACGCCAGCAGGTCGATCAACGAAAAGTCGAAGCAATCCAGCGACGCCTTCATCGCCCGGGTCAAGGAACAGCTCTCCTCGTCCGAGCCGATCGGCGACGACAAGAAAGACTTCACCTCGACCATACCGCAGTAAACGCCGCTCCGCGCCGTTCGATATCGGCATCAAACCGGCCCGGTAATCCCTTCGTCGACGCGCAGGCATAAATGATTGCCTTGCGGGTCGCCCGATGTGGTAGTTTAACGCCCTCCGAATAACCCGACATAACCCGATGCAGGAATCAGATGCGGCCCGTATCAGCCGCTCGCAAGCGATCGTCGCCTTCAGCCTGGGAACGCTGTTCTTCGGTTACGCATTCGTACAGCGGGTTTCGCCAAGCGTGATGACCGACGAGCTGATGCGCGAATTCGCGGTAGGCGGCGCCGCGCTGGGCTCGCTGTCGGCATTCTACTTCTATGCTTACGCGTCGATACAATTGCCGGTCGGCATGCTCACCGACCATTTCGGCCCGCGCAAGCTGATGAGTTTCGCCGCCGGGCTATGCGCCCTCGCCTCGCTCGTCTTCGCTTACAGCGATTCGCTGTTCGCGGCCTCGGCCGGGCGCGCGCTGATCGGCGGCACGGTCGCGTTCGCCTTCGTCGGTACGCTGGCGATCGCCGGATACTGGTTCAAGCCGCAGCAATACGCGCTGCTCGCGGGGTTGCTGCAAACCGTCGGCATGACCGGCGGCATCTTCGGCCAGGCGCCACTGCGTGAACTGGTCGAGGGCATCGGTTGGCGCGGCACCATGAACGTGCTTGCAGCGGTCGCGCTGGTGATCGGAATACTGGTATTCGTACTGGTGCCGAGGCGATCGCGCGACCAGAAGGAACACGGGCCGCAGCCCGGCATCTTCGACGGCCTGCGCGCGGTTACCGCCAACCGGCAAACCTGGATCTGCTCGGTGATCGGTTTCGGCATGGCGTCGATAATGCTCGCCTTCGGCGGACTCTGGGGGGTGCCCTGGCTGGCCAGCGTACACGGCTACGCGAAGACCGAGGCTGCCGGTATTACCTCGATGATCTTCGTCGGCTGGGCGATATTTTCGCCGCTCGCGGGCTGGGCCTCGGACCGCATCGGGCGCCGCAACCCGATCCTGCTCGTCGGTGGATCGATTTCGCTCGCGGGGCTCGCAATGCTGGTCTACGCGACCCCGCAGAGTACCGCGCTGCTGATGGCGCTGATCTTCTTAATCGGCGCCGGCGGCAGCTCGATGACGGTCTGCTTCGGCTCGGTCAGGGAGCTGAACGACATCAATTACAGCAGCACCTCGCTCGGCCTGATGAATATGTGTATCGTCGGCTCGGGCGCGGTCATGCAGCCGCTGATCGGCTGGCTGCTGGACCTGAACTGGGGCGGCGAAATGGCGAACGGCGCGCGCCTCTACACCGCCGGCGCTTACAGCAGCGCATTCGTGAGCCTGCTGGTAACCAACGCGGCGGCGCTGCTGGCCGGTTTTTTCCTGCGCGAAACCCGCTGCCGGCAGCTCGGCTGACGTCCGTTTTGCCGCCAGCCGGCGTATTACCGGGATCGCGGGCCGGGGAAACCCCTGTCAGTTCTCGTGGTCGAGAGTCTTGGCGCGCCTGTCTTCCAGGCGCCCCAGCCGGAAGGAATCGACGATACCCCCGAGCCAGCAGAACAGCAGCAGGTAACTCGAGATATCGGCGAGTTGTGAACCGGTGTTTGCCCTCTGCTTCGAAATTTCTTCCGTTATGCTCTGGGTATCCAACGGGATTTCTCCGTTCAACATTTCCGCGCTGACTACTTCCGCGACTTCGATGGCGGTGGATATCAATAAGTAGAGGCAAACGACCGACACCACCACCAGCAGGAAGCCGACAAGATATTTCCTGAGGTACAGGTGACCGCTCCCGGGAAACAGCAGGGCCGAGAACAATGCGGCTTTCAGTGATTTACTCATAATATTTACCGGAGTCCGATTCGCGCCCGCCGGGACCCGGCAGCCTGCGCTCCTGGAAGAAAGTATACATGCTTCCAGCCGCTCAACGGCCGCGTAATTCCGGCGCGTCGATCGTGACGCTGCCGGCCGCCGGCGTTTCGACCTCGATCAGCACCTCGGTAACGGTCTTGTCGCCCGCGTCGAAGGGTATTTCGAAATCCAGGCCATCGCTATCGCTGACATTCTGCAGCTGCGGCAGCTTCGAAAAATAGTAGCGGCCGTCGACCCGTGACCACATCACGACGCTCGCCGTCCCGCTGACCGACAGGCGCCCGGAGGCGACGATCGATCCCGTGAGCGCCGTCTCCTGCTTCAACAGCACGATTTTCGTATAACCGCTGGTTTCGAGCCGGGTCGAGTCGCCGTCACGCGTAATCCGGGTCGCGAGCTCGAATGCCGTCGCCGGCAGCGCTAGCGACAGCAGTAATACCGCTGTCAATATTTTCATGAGAAATTCTCCCTATCTGATGTGAGACATACAGGTTTTCCACGCGGCCGCATCGAGCCTCCGCTCAATCCAGCTCGGAGATGTGCAGGTACTGTGCACCCAGCGCGCGCGCCACGTAGCGGCTGCGGCCGAGTCTGAATCCGCCCAGTTCGATGTCCACTACCGTGGTCCGGGCACGCTCGAGATTCGCCATCCGGTGATCCGCGCCGCCGCGAACCTTGCCGTCGGTAAGGATGTAGATACGGCAGTTCGCGTGCTTGCGCTCGAGCTTGCCGACCAGGCCGTCGAGATAGTGCAACGCCCGGTACAGGGGGGTGCCGCCGCCCGCACGGATGCGATCGAGCACCGGCCCGATATCGTGTGGCGCACGCTGCGGCGCGAGGATCGTGTCGACACGGTCGTTGCCGAAAGTCACGATGCCGAAGCGGGCGCGCTCGACATAGCTGCGTTGCGAAAGGGCGCGGATTGCGCCCTTGGCCTTGCCGAGCGCCCGGAACAGGCGTGTCGACGCGGAGGTGTCGAGCAGTACGAGGTCGACCGGCATTGCCCGGCGCCGCGGTTGTCGGAAGCGCAGTTCGAAACCGCTCTCACCGCGCAGCCGTCGGCGGATATTGCCGGCATCGCAGAGGCTGCGAAACCAGTGCGGTCTGCTCTCGGGATCGTGCTTCGCGCCGCCGGCAACGTAACCCGGCCCGCGGCCGCCGCCGGTAGCGCGCGCCCGGCTGATTTCCGCGAGCGCATTCCGCGGCCGCGCGCGGCAGGGTTTGCCGGGTGGCGGGGACGGCATCGCCACCGGCGAACCTGCCGGTACCCTGCTGGTTTCCGAGCGACCCGAGGTACCCTGGGCCGACCCGCCGACCCTGCCACCGGGATGCTCGTCACCGCCGTCGGCTCCGTTCGAACCCGACGGCGTGCCGGAGGCGTCGCGACTGCCGGGGTCGCGACGATGGCCCAGCACCAGGACTTCCACCGCATCGAGGTCTTCGGCAGCGGCCTCTGCCCTGCCGGCCATCGCCGCATGCGCGCGGGCCGCGCGGTAAAAAGTGATATCGGCGCGCAAACCGTCGACGCCGGCGTCGGCACAGCGCCGGGCGATCTCCCGGGTGATCGACTCCGGCATCGCGATATCGCCGAGCCGACCCACGGCTTCCGCGACGAGGACCGCGAGTTCTTCGACTTGCGGGCGGTACTCGACTTCGAAGGCGTCGGGGTCGGAATCGTAGGCCACGCGGCGGCGTACGATTTCGCGCCTTTCGTCGAGCGTGAACCGTTCCTGCACCGCGGCCATCAGACCGAAGCGGTCGAGCAGCTGGGGACGCAACTCGCCTTCGTCGGGATTCATCGTGCCGACGAGTACGAAATCGGCAGCGTGCCGGTGGCTGATACCGTCGCGCTCGACGTGGTTGACACCCGATGCAGCCACGTCGAGCAACAGGTCGACCAGGTGGTCGGGTAACAGGTTGACCTCGTCCACATAGAGCAGACCGCTATGCGCGCGGGCGAGCAGCCCCGGGGCGAAAGCCACTTCTCCGTCCTGCAGGGCTTGCTGCAGCTTGAGGGTTCCGGCCACCATCTCCTCGGTAGCACCCAGCGGCAGGGTTACCAGCGGCCGGTCCGGCAACAGCGTTTGCAGGCCGCGGACCAGGGTCGATTTGGCGCTGCCGCGCGAACCGCTGATCAACACGCCATTGATGGCGGGATCGACGATCGCCAACAGCAGGGCAGTCTTGAGGGACTCCTGCCCGACGACTGCGGTGAAGGGGAAACTGGCCATGAGCTCCGCGCAGCGTGGAATTCGGCTACCAGTATACCCGTTTCCGAAAATCGCGGGTCGCTATCAGTGCGACGCGGGTTGCGCGGCCCGGTCCACGGCTGCCCGCGTCGGTACGGGCTGGTTCTGCTTGCGGCCGAGGAATACATGGCGGTAGGACACGTACTGGTAGATCGCGAACAGCGGCACGATGGCGAGACTCAGCAACAGGCTCAGCTCGGTGAACGCCGCCAGCGCGAGAATCGCGAAAAACGGCAGGTTCGACGCCACCAGGATAACGATATCGTTCCTGTCGAATGCCCTTTTGGCGAGCGCGCGCGCATCACGGGTTGCGAGTTCGTGCAGCGCCAGCAGCGGCGCCAGGAACCAGCCCGAGGTGACGATGGTACCCATGAACAGGATCATGAACGCGACCTCGCCCGGCCCGATCCAGCGCAGGGCGGCGACGGGCGGTGGCGACGCGGCCTGCCCGACGGGTTCGTGAGGAATCAATAGCGCGGCGAATACGGCG
>JASFKL010000300.1:0-4950 GCA_050118655.1 Gammaproteobacteria bacterium
GCGCGCCTCGCGCAGGCTTCGCTCGGCCGCGCGCGCATCGCCTGCACCGCCACCGCCGGCGGCATTTTGCGCGGCGCGGCGCATGGCCTCGGCGGCCTTGCGCATTTGTGCGATCGACTGCTGCATGCGCTGGGTACGCTGCTCGCGCGTCAACCGCTCGAGCTGGCGTGCCATTTCCTCGAGTTCGTCGGCGAGCGCCTGCTGGCGGCTGTCGCCGCCCCCGTCGCGCGACTGATCGCGGCGTCGAAGCTGGCGTTCGACTTCCTGTTGCTGACGCCTGGCGAGTTCTTTCAGTCTTTCCAGGGTCTCGTCGATGACCTGGTCGGGAGCCCGCTGCTGGCTGCGCTGCACGGTTTCGTACTGGTTTCGCAGCTTGTCCATTTCCAGGCGAAACAGGTCGGCGAGCTCGTTGTTGCTGCTGCTGCTTCGGCCGCCGCCACCGCCCTGGCGGGAGAGCTGGACATTGATTTCGCGAAACGCGGCATCGGCGCGCTGCAGGTGCAACAGGGCGCGCTGCGCATCCGTCAGCGCGGGTTCGATTTCGGCCTCGCGAAGCAGCTTCTCGACTTCGATCATCGCCTCGGCGGCCTGCGGCAGCTCGGTCAGGACGACCTGGTAGCGTTCGTCGGTCTGCACGATCGGGCGGCTGCCGATGCGCCGCACGATGGCCTCGACCCGGTCGCGAATGCGCGCCTCGGCGGTCGCCAGCAACTCGAGATTCTCGGTCCAGGCCTCGTCGGCGTAGGTATCGCGGTCGCGGATCATCTTGAAGGTCGCGACCACGAATTGTTTTTGCTGTTCCGACAGGTGGCCCTGCTGTTCGCCGCCCTGGCCACCCCCGCCCCCGCTGCCCTGCTGTTGCGCGCTGCGGTAATGGGTGCTGAACGGGCGCACCTGGTAAAAAAAGATATCGCTGGTAGCGGTCTTGTCCTGCGTTTCCGGTGCCAGGTCGCGCGCGCGGACGTAATAGGAAATCAGGTCTCCGGGCTGCAGATTCAATTGCTCGAGGAAAAGAACGTGTTCGGCCTCGACCTCCCGGCCGGCGCCGGCTGCATTCCCCTGCGGCAACAGGTCGACCACTTGCTCGGCCCCGCCGTTGATCGACATCACCAGCTGCAGGTCGGCAATCCCCTGGTCGTCGCTGGCGCGGATCCGCATCAGCGGCTCCTCGACCATGCTGACCTTGGTATCCCTGCCCGGACTGAGAATCGACACGCTGGGATGCCGGTCGTCGAGCACGCTGATCTGATAATCGGGCGAGGCGTCGACCGCCACGCCGCTCGAGCGCTGCAGCCTGACCCGGTAGACGGCTTCCCGGTCGACGTTGAGATCGCCGATCCAGCTGCCGTCCCCGGCCTTCCGCAAATCGACCCGCCGGCCGTCTGCGAACAGCAATTCGCCGCCTGGAATTTCGATCGTCGGCGTAATCAGGACCTCGACGCGGGTACCTTCGAGCGCGCTGATATCGCCGCTGCCGAAGGTGGTTTCGGGCGCCAGCATGGTATAGGCCGGAAAGTGATAGCGAAGGCCGATTTTCTCGAGCGCGGGGATTTCGGCAACGGAAATCCGATAGACCGGGCTTTGCCGGCCGGCGCCCGCGACATAGTAGTCGAGGTCGTTGCCGATATCGAACAGGTAACTCTCGTAGACCCCGGATTCACTGCCGACGGCCATCTCGGTCCGCTGCCAGGAGTGTCCGCCGTCGCGCGACGTGAACAGCGTAACGCCGTTACCGTCGAAGCCCTCGATGCGGGCATTGATCAACTGGTCGCCGCCGCGCGCGATCTCGATATTGCCGGGAGTCAATTCGATTCGGTAAGGCGAGTATTCGGCAGCGCCGGTCCAGGGTATCAGCAGCGCCGGCGCGCCGAAGCGCAGAAATTGCGGCGGCCAGATCGCCAGCAGCACGAGTGCCAGCACCACCAGGCCGAGCCGGGTTGTCGCCGCGTTGAGTTTGCCCGCTTCGACGGTATCGCCGAAGCGCAGTTCTCGGCAGGTATCGATTGCCTGCTCCGCCAGTCTTTGCGCGAGGAGCGGCGATACCTGCCGCGCATCGGCTCGACGTGCATCGACGGCGCTCGACAGCAGGCCGTCGAGAGCGGTTTCGTGTTCCTCGAGATAGAGCGCGACACGCGCATCGTCCACGCGCTGACGCAACGGTTTCAGACAAAACTGCAGCAGCAGTGCGACCATTGCGGTCAGCACCAGCAGGCGCATGCCCCAGACCGCCGGCGGGCTGAAATGCCAGAAGTTCAACATCCAGGCGGCGGCGGCGAAGACCAGGCTGCCGAGTGCCAGCGCGAGGGTAAGGCCCTGCAGCAGCCGCCGCAAGCGCCAGCGACGCCGAACCCGCTCGATCAGGGCGTCGACGGTGGGCCGCTCGTCGGCCCTCCAGGGTATCAGCAGGCCGAAAGGACCGGGCCTGGCGGAATCCGTTTGACTGCTTCCGTTGGTCTGCATATTCATGTCCGTCCGGCCCCGATTCGCTTGCGCGAGTATCTTCGGGCCGCTATCCAGTTGGCACAGAACGCTTCCAGCAGCGCGATCGCCAGTACCGCGGACAACAGGCCGAACCAGAGATGCTGTCGCTGCTCGTAACCGGCGGCCTGGCGCCGGGTCAGTACCGCCTGCGGCGGCGCCGTCCTGGCCGAGGCCTTAATTTCCCCTACAAATCGCTCGACGTCAAGCGCGCGCGGATCGGATTCGGCGCGGTTCACGTTGGCGGCCAGCACCACGTCGACCCCGGCCGGCGTGGAGCGGTGCACCTGGTAGAAGCCCTGTTCACCGATCTCGAGCAGCGCCGCCTCGCGAGGCAGGCGGATTTCGCGGTCCGACGGCGCCTCGACCACCAGTGTCTCGGCGTTGGCCGCGGCGACCACGGCATCGACGCCGGCCTGCCCCCGGGCATAACGCAACAGATCGACGATGGCGCCGATTTCGAAGCTGACCGGGCTGGTTTCGTAACCGGCCAGGTAGCGCAGCGATCGATGCAGGAAGGGCAGGAATACGGGTTGCAGGGCGAAATCGTTCCAGTGCGCGTCCAGCGTGGTCGTCAGGACCATTACCCTGCCATCGCCGACCTGGCGTTCCAGCAGCGCGACGCCGCCGTCGCCGTAGCGGCCCAGCACGCGATCCCCGGGGTTGGCCTGGAGTTCGCGGTAGCGGTAGATCCGCGCGCTCGACAGGTCTTCGAGATCGTTCGTCTTCGCCAGCAGCGGGTGGCTCCGGTCCAGCGTCGAAATACGCTCGGCGGTACCGGGCGGCAGGTCGACACGGCGCGCCAGGCGGCCGGGTACCAGGCCTTCCTCGCCCGAATTCCAGTTGCCCTGCGGCGCGTCGCCGAGCGCGATTAGCAGACCGCCGCCGCCCGCGACGAACGCCTCGAGCGCCTCGCCGAGTTTGCCGTCGGGCAGCGGTGCGTCGTTGACGATAATCACCGCCCAGGCGGAGAGCTGCCTGTCCTCCAGCGTTTGCCAGGTCGAGCGCTTTACGCGGAACAACGGCTGGCGCGACAAGCCGAGCGCCTGTTCCAGGTAGAGGCTCTGGTTGGCGCGCGCGAGGCCGTCCTCGACGATCAATACCGGCACCCGCTGCCGATTGGAATAGACGAAATAAGCGCGGTTATCGACCTCCAGCGCGTCGCTGTCGAGACTCGCGACACCGCGCACCAGCCCGGTGCCGGCGGAAAGGCCGTCGAAGCGCAGGGTCGACGTCTCGCCCGGAGCGAGATTCAGTTCGCGCGGCGGCAGCGGGCGCCCGTCCAGGCTCAGCACCAGGCGCTGGCGGATGTCGCTGTCGCCGTGATTGACGACTTCCACCGCGAGGCCGAATTCGTCGGCGCCGCCGCCCGCGGGTGCCTCGACGGATAGCTTGCCGATCGCCGCGTTGGCCGCGGCCGCGCCGGCGACGGCACGGGTTTCCAGCTCGATGCCGCTGTCGATGACCGGTACTTCTCCCGTGGTGGCCAGGAAATCGGAAATCAGCACGATGCGCCGCTGGCCGGCGCTGCTGCCGGCCAGCAGGCGAGCGGCCTGTTCGATGGCCACGCGCGGGCGGGTGCCGCGCAGTCCCGGCTGCTGGCGGGCAATAGCGCCGCGCAAGTCGTCGGCGTTGTCGTTGAGATCGCTGGCGACCTCGGCCTCGTCGTCGAACAGGATCACGCCGATGCGATCGAGCGCGCTTTTTCCCTCCACCAGGCCGATGGCGATATCCCGCGCCTGCGACCAGCGATCGCCGGCTCGCATGCTGTAGGAGCGGTCGAGCACGATGACGCTGTCGCTGCGTTCGAGATCCGGTGCGACCGCGTTGTCGTCGCTGAAGAAGGGCCGCGCGAAGGCCAGCGCGATCAGCGCCAGCAACAGGCAACGCAACAGCAACAACAGCCAGTGGCGGATTTCGAGGCGGCGTTTTTCACGCCAGGGTATTTGCCGCAGAAACATCAGCGACGGAAACCGGAAACCGCTCGGCCGCTGCCGCTGCACCAGGTGAATCAATACCGGCAGCGCCAGCAGCAACAGGCCGGCGAGATACAGGGGGCTGATCCAGGCGAGTCCCATCAGCGGGTCCGGCTTTGCCGCGCGCGGTCCGCCAGGTAGCGGTACAGGACCCCGTCCAGCGGTTGCGATATGTCGGTGAATATGTAGTCGATCTGGTTGCCGCCCAGGCGCCGTCCGAGTTCGGTCCTGTGCTGCTCTACCAGCTGCCGGTAGCGGTCGCGGAACTCGCGCGGTGAAATCGGCAGGTCGTCACCGCTTTCCAGCTCCTCGACGCTGGTCACGTTACCGAGATCGAGGCTCAATTCCTGAGGATCGAGCAGGTGGAAGACGATCAGGTCATTGCCGCGGTAGCGCAGCTGGTTGATCGCCGACAGCAGGCTTTCGGGGCTTTCGTAGAGGTCCGAGATCAGTACCACGACGCTGCGGCGGCCGAGGCTTTCGGCGACCCGTAGCA
>JASFKL010000301.1:0-4948 GCA_050118655.1 Gammaproteobacteria bacterium
GATAGACGGACCCGATTCGCACTCGGCCAGAGCCGCATCCTTGCCGATGAAGTCCTTGTCCCAGTCGATGAAGGCGTCGAGACCTGACTGCGCGGCGGTGAAGTCGGGGCGAAAGTCGAGCGTCCATGCGCCCCAGTTCTTTTCCAGGCGCAAACTCATCAGCGCGCGCAGGCCGTAGTGGGCAAGCCCCAGGCCCTCGCCGGCCTCGAGGATCGATTCGTAGAGTTTCAGCTGGTACTCGGGCTCGACGTAGATTTCGTAGCCGAGTTCGCCCGAGAAAGACAGCCGCGCAAGCACCGCGGGCACCATGCCGACGAAGGTACGGCGGATGTCGCGGAATGCGAGGCCTTCGCCGGAGACGTCGTCGCGGGTGATGCGCGACAGCAGTTCGCGCGCCTTCGGGCCCGACAGGCCGAGGCCGTGGTAGCGGCGCGAAACGTTGGCATAGGTCACGTCGTAGCCGTCGAGGTGAGACTCGAACCAGCGGCGGTGCATTTCCTGCGCGGCGCCGGAGCCGAAGATCATGAAATCGTCGTCGGCGAGGCACGCGACCGTCAGGTCGCCGTAGAGCTTGCCCTTCGGCGTCAGCATCGGCGACAACGCGATGCGCCCGGGCTTCGGCAGCTTGCCCGCCATCACGCCGTCGAGGAATTTGCGGGCATCGGGACCCTTGAACGAATGCTTGGCGAAGTTCGCGATCTCGGTGACGCCGACCGCTTTGCGCACGGCTTTCACCTCGCGCGCGACATAGTCGTGCGAACGAGAGCGGCGGAAAGTCGGTTCCTCGTGTGCATCGTCAGGGCCATCGGCATACCAGAGCGCAGACTCGAGGCCGAAGCCGTCGCCCCAGACCGCGCCCTTCGCGGTCAGGCGGTCGTAGAGCGAGGTCGTGCGCATGTGCCGGCCTTTCGGCAGGGTTTCGTTGGGGAAAGTCATGACGAAACGGCGCTCGTAGTTTTCGCTCGACTTGACCGTGCCGTAATCGGGCGAGGCGTAATCGCCGAAGCGCGCGATGTCCATCGCCCAGACGTCGATCTCGGGCTCGCCGTCGATCATCCATTCCGCGAGGCACTTGCCGACCCCGCCGGCCTGGCAGAAGCCGGCCATGACGCCGACCGCGGCCCAGTAATTCTTCATGCCCGGCACCGGGCCGATCATCGGGTTGCCGTCGGGGCCGAAGGTGAACGGGCCGTTGATCATGTCCTTGATGCCGGCCTCCTTCAAAGCCGGGATGCGCTCGAAGCCGAGTTCTAGGCGCTCGGCAATGTGGTCGATCTGCGGCTCCAGCAGTTCGTGGCCGAAATCCTGCGGCGTACCGCCGACCATCCACGGCGTCGCTTTCGGCTCGTAGGTGCCGAGCAGCATGCCCTTGCCTTCCTGGCGGAAGTAGATGTTGCCCTCGTAGTCGATACCGGCCGGCAGACGCTCCTCGCGCGCGGCGACCTCGGGTATCTCCTCGGTGATCAGGTAATGGTGCTCCATCGGCTGCACGGGCAGGTTCAGGCCCGAAAGCCGGCCGACCTCGCGCGCCCACAGGCCGCCGGCATTGACGATGTGCTCGGCGTGGATCGTGCCCTCTTTTGTCACCACGTCCCAGCTGCCGTCCTTGCGCTGGTTGGTCTCGATCACCGCCGCGTGCGTGTGGTAGCTCGCGCCGAGTTTTTTCGCGGCCCTGGCGTAGGCATAGGTCACGCCGGACGGGTCGATATCGCCGTCCAGCGGGTCCCAGAGCGCGGCGATGTAGCGGCTGGTGTCGATCAGCGGATGCCGCTCGGCGAGTTCCTTCAGGGAAATGAATTCCTGGTCGAGGCCCATGTAGCGCGCCTTCGAACGCTCGCGCTTGAGGTAATCGTACCAGTCCTTGTTCGACGCGGCGTAAAAGCCGCCGGTGTTGTGCAGGCCGACGGACTGGCCGGAGAGTTCCTCGAGTTCCTTGTAGAGGTTGATCGTGTAGCCCTGCAGGCGCGAGATGTTGGGATCCGAGGAAATCGTGTGGATCTGGCCGGCCGCGTGCCAGGACGATCCCGAGGTCAGCTCGTTGCGCTCGAGCAATACACAGTCCTTCCAGCCGAGCTTCGCCAGGTGAAACAGGATCGAGCAGCCGACCACGCCGCCGCCGATGATGACCACACGTGCTTGCGATTCCATTTTTACCTCTCGTAATCTATTAAATTTGGGTCAGAGTAAAAATTCAAATGCCGCTGGAAATTTTACTCTGACCCGAATTTAGGGTTAGTACCAGGCATCGGGGATTTCCGACTTGCGTTTGTCGATGTAGGCGCGGAGTTCCTCGTCCCTGGCCGGATCGATCGGCGGTGTCTCGTAATCTTTCAATATCCGGTTCCAGCGCTCGTATGCGCGGCGCGCCATGTCCTTGCTGCCCTGCTCTTCCCAGCTTTCGACGTTGTCGCTGTCGGAGAGCACGGCGTCGTAATACGCGGTCTCGTAGTTGGCCAGGGTATGCGTGCAGCCGAGGAAATGCCCGGCCGGCTCGACCTCGGCATAGGCGTCGCGCGCGAGCGCGTTGTCGTCGAGCGGCAGACCGCCGAGCAGTACCTGGTAGGCGCCGAGACGATCGGCGTCCATGACGAGTTTTTCGTACCCGGTGCACAAGCCGCCCTCGAGCCAGCCCGCGGCATGCAGCACGAAGTGCGCGCCGCCGAGCGCGGTGGAGAACATCGAGTCGGCGCTCTCGTAGGCGGCCTGCGCATCGGGAAGCTTCGATGCGGTCAGCGAGCCGCCGCACCTGAGCGGCACGCCGAGGCGGCGCGCGAGCTGCCCGATGACGAGATTCGAGATCACGGGTTCCGGCATGCCGAAAGTCGGCGCGCCGTTTTTCAGGCTCATCGAGGAGAGGAAATTACCGAGCACGAACGGCGCGCCCTCGCGCACCAGCTGGGTGAAGGCGCCGACCATCATCGCCTCGGCGAACGCCTGCGCGATCGACGCCGCGGTGGTGACCGGGCCCATCGCGCCGCCGAGAATGAACGGTGCGACCACGAGACCCTGGTTGGCGCCGCAGTAAACCTGCGCGGCCTCGGTGACGACCTTGTCGACGAGCAGCGGGGAATTGGTGTTGACGTTGCCCATGATCACGCAGTGTTCGTCGACGAAATTCGCGCCATGGAGGATACGCGCCATCTCGACCGAGTCCTCGGCGCGCGATTTTTCGGTTATCGCGCCGAGATGCGGCTTGTCGCCGTAGCGCATGTGCGCGTAGACCATGTCGAGGTGGCGCTTCGACACGGGCTGGTCGCAGGGCTCGCAGACGACGAGGCCCGAGTGGTGCAGGCTCGAGAGCCGCGAAATGATTTTCACCAGATTTTCGAAGTCTTCGAGCGTGCCGTAGCGCCGCCCGCCCTCGAGGTCGCGCACGAACGGCGGCCCGTAGACCGGCGCGAATACCTGGCTGGTGCCGCCGATGGTGACGTTGCGCGCCGGGTTGCGCGCATGCTGCACGAATTCCGACGGCGCGGTTGCGCACAGTTCGCGAGCCGCGCCGCGGTCGAGGCGCACGCGCGTGCCCTTGACGTCGGCGCCGGCGGCTTTCCAGATTTCGATCGCCCTGGGGTCGTCGCGGAACTCGATGCCGATCTCCTGGATAATCCAGTCGGCCTGGTCCTCGAGTTTGACGAGCCCCTCCTCGCCGAGGATTTCGTAGAACGGGATTTCTCGCTTGATAAAGGCGGGCGCGACGGCTTCCTGCCGCTCGCGTGTGCGGCCGCCGCGGCGGCGGCCGCCGGCTCGTGATTTCGCGGAGCGAGTGACTTCGTTCACGGCCCACCTCCCCAGATCGAGGCCGGCAGTATAGCAATCGCCGAAATCGCTGTGACCGCTAAAAAAAATGCCTGTTCACATAATTTGAACTTATGCTAACTTAGACGAATCAACCCCTTCGAACATTCAAAGATAGATATCATTTATCCCTGCCGATGAGAGAAATACACCTGGCGCCAGCCCAAGCAATTAAGGGGACACAATACCCAACTACCCGAACTGGATCAGGGTAAACAGGTAATGTGTCCCCCTGATTATCGGAAACCGATGGCTGCACGGGAGCCGGGCGATGCGTGAACTCAGGCGCCTCGTGCATTCGCCGCACCATCTGTTCGTGTTCGAGGTTTGCGCGCGGTTGCAGTCGTTCACGCGCGCTGCCGACGAACTCGGCGTCTCCCAGCCGGCTGTCAGCCTCGCCGTCCGCCAGCTCGAAGACGCCATCGGCCAGCCGCTGTTCGAGCGCCTGCACCGCGCGATCCGCCTGACCGGCGCCGGCGAGCATTTCTACCACGAGGTCTCGGCGAGTTTCGAGCGCCTGCTGAAGGCAGCGCGCGAGGTCAACCGCGGTCCCGAGGCCGAGCGCGTCACCCTGTCGATTTCGACCGCGTTCGCGAACTACTGGGTGATGCCGCGCCTGACCCGGCTGCACCGCTCGCACCCGTCGATCGACCTGCGCCTGCAGGTGGTCGACAAGGACGTCGATCTCGACCACGAAAACGTATCGCTCGGTATTCGCCGTGGCCGCGGCAACTGGCCCGGCTACGATTCGGCGAGCGTCGCGCGCGAGGAACTTTACGCCGTCGCAAGCCCGGCCTACCTCGCCGCCAACCCGCGGCCGAAGGCGATCGAGGATTTGCTCGGCCACCAGTTCATCCACCTCGAGGAACCCTTCCGGCCGCGGCCGAAGTGGCGCGACTGGTTCGAATCCTTCGGCGTCGATTTCGTCGATGGCGGCGAGGGCCTGAGGCTCAACGATTACGCGCTGGTGATCCAGGCGGCGATGGCCGGCGAAGGGGTGGCGATGGGCTGGCGGCATGTCACCGAACCGTTGATCGCAAAAAGATTACTGGTACCGGTGCTGCCGCAGAAATGGATCACCGGCGAGGAATTCCACCTGATCTGGTCGGCCAATACCGAGTTGTCGGATTCCGCGCAGCAGGTGCGCGACTGG
>JASFKL010000302.1:0-4947 GCA_050118655.1 Gammaproteobacteria bacterium
AGATGCAGCGTATCCTGAGCCAGCGGGAAACCGAGCCCGAGGCCGGGTCCGAAAGCGCACCCGAAGCTTCGCCCGAATCCGCGCCCGAGACCACGGGCGGAGGATCCGGCGATGGTTAAGTTTGTTATCAAGCTGTTGTTGGTGATCATCATCGCGCTCGGCGCGGTGCTGTGGATTCGCGATGATCCCGGCTTCGTGATGCTGCGTTACCGCGATTACACGGTCGAGACCAGCCTGGCCTTCGCGCTCGTGGTCGTGATCCTGATCGCGGTCGCGATCTACTATGCCGTGCGCTTCCTGCGCGGCATCCTGCGCCTGCCCGGCACCGTGCGCCGCCAGTCGGAAAACCGCCGCTACGGCAAGGCGCGCAAGCAGCTCAACCAGGGACTCATCGACCTCGCGGAGGGTCGTTTCGAGCAGGCCGAGAATCATCTCGTGCGGCTGGTCGAATTCAGCGACAGCCCGTTGGTGCATTATCTCGCCGCGGCGCGTGCCGCGCAGCTGCAGGGCAAGCACGACGCCCGCGACAATTACCTGAAAGCGGCGCACGACGCCAATCCCGATGCCGAGCTCGCGATCGGCGTGACCCAGGCGGAATTGCAGCTTGCCCACCTGCAGACCGAGCAGGCGCTCGCCACGCTCAGTCACCTGCACAGCATCGCGCCGCGCCACGACTACGTGACCATGCTGCTGGCGCGCGCCTACTACGAACTCGAGGACTGGTCCGCGCTGGTCAGGATTTTGCCCGACGTGCGGCGCAAGAAACTGCTCAAGGAGGCCCGGCTCGAGGAAATGGAGCGCGCGGGCTATCGCGGTTTGCTGACCCGAGCTTCCGGCAGCCAGCAAGACCTGGAAAAAGCCTGGGGTTCGATTCCGAAAGCCCAGCAGGCCGATTCGGAAATACTGCGGCACTATCTCGAGATCATGGCGAACCGCGGCTGGCATGGCGGTAATGCCGAGCAATTGCTGCTCAAGTCGCTGGAGGCCAGCTGGGACGACAGGCTGATCGAGGTATACGGCCGCTATGAATCGCGGGATCCCAACGCGCAGCTGGCGCGTGCCGAAAAATGGCTCGACGAATCCGGCCAGAACGAGCAACTGCTGCTGGCGCTGGGCCGTATCGCGATGCGGGCGCGCCTTTGGGGCAAGGCCCAGGGTTATCTCGAGGCCAGCATCGGTGCGCGCGAGACGCCCGCGGCCTGTCTCGAGCTGGCGCAATTGCTGGAACAGCATTTGAAGCAACCCGATAAAGCCGCCGGTTATTACCGGCGCGGCCTGAAACTCAGCCTCGAAAGCGCGCGCTGACAGCTGCCGCGCGAACCATGGAGAAATACGACAAGAAAGCCGCCGCGCTTATCGATCGCAGCTATCAGACCCCGGAAATCGTCAACCAGCGCTTGCGCACCCTGGCCGGCCTCTCGCTGGTGCGCGGCGAGCGGGTACTCGACGCGGGCTGCGGCACCGGGCTGCTGCTCGAACAGGAGGCGCTCGCCGTCGGCAGCGAGGGGCGCGCCGAGGGCGTGGATTACAGCGAGGACATGCTCGCCAATGCGCGCGCGCGTTGCGCCGATCTGTCGCAGGTGGGGCTCAACCAGGGCAGCGTCGATTCCCTGCCCTTCGACGACGCGAGCTTCGACGCGCTGAGCTGCACCCAGTGCCTGCTCTATGTCGAAAACCTCGACGGCGCGCTTGCAGAATTTTACCGTGTACTCAGACCCGGCGGTCGCATCGCGGTGCTCGAAACCGACTGGAACGGCGCGATCATGAACAGCCGCGACCAGTCGCTCACACAGCGTATCTTCGACGCCTGGGATCTGGCCTGCGCCAACCCGAACCTGCCCAGGCGCCTGCGCCCGCTGCTCGCCGGGCTCGGTTTCGGCGCGCTGCGCGTGGAGGCGATCCCGGTACTGAACCCGAGTTACTGCGAAAACAGTTTTTCCGCCAACATGCTCGACAATTACGCCAGGTCAGCACGGCGCCGCAATATCATTACCGAGGACGAGGCGCGCGACTGGCGGTCCGGTATCGACGAACTGATCCAGCAAGACGCTTACTTCTTTTGCGTCAACCGCTTCCTGTTCACCGCCGTCAAATGACGCGAGACGACACCTCCCGCCCCCTAAATTCGGGTCAGAGTAAAATTAATTAAATTCGGGTCAGAGTAAAATTAATTAAATTCGGGTCAGAGTAAAATTAATTAAATTCGGGTCAGAGTAAAATTAATCGAATACTGTCGAAGTTCGAAATTTGACTCTGACCCGAATTAAGTGGGTCCTCCGCGCCTATTGGCTGCACGTATTCGAGGCACGACAGACGTAAACCATCGCCTGCTCGCCATCGGCAACACCACTCACATAGCTCTCCTAAATTCGGGTCAGAGTAAAATTAAATCGAATGCGGTCGAAGTTCGAAATTTGACTCTGACCCGAATTTATAAATTTTAGATGTCGTAGCCGCGAAAGCGGGTCGCTTGCATTCGCGGCAGGATATGCGTTATACGTGCGCGAGACTCACGAGGGCGCGGGCCAAAAGCGGTTTGCGGCCGGCAAGACAATCGACAGGAGCGAACCATGACACACCACTACGAGGGCAGCTGCCATTGCGGCGCGGTCAAGTTTTCCTACGATGGCGACGAGATTACCCGCGGGCTGCGTTGCACCTGTTCCATTTGTCGCCGCAAGGGCGCGATGATGAGCCCCGAGGCGATCCCGCAGGAAAATCTCAAGATCGAGGCCGATCCCGAAAATCTCGGCCTCTACGAATTCGGCAACAAGGTCGCCAAGCACTTCTTTTGCAAGCGCTGCGGCATCTATACCCACAACGTCATGTTTCGTTTCCCGGACAAGTGCCGAGTCAACATCGGTTGCATCGACGATCTCGATACCAGCGGGTTCGAGGTCGACGTCTTCGATGGCGCTAACCTGATCTAGTCACCTTATTCGAACGAGCCCAAGCCATGCAAAATATTCTGATCGTAATGGCGGACCAGCTCAGCGCGCTGGCTCTCGGTTGTTACCGTAACCCGGCGGTCAAGAGCCCGAATATCGACCGCCTCGCCGACGAGGGCGTGTTGTTCGAATCGGCCTACAGTTCCAGTCCGCTGTGCACGCCCGCGCGCTATGCATTCATGACCGGTCAGAACGTTTCAGTCTGCGGCGGTTACGACAACGCCGCCTACATGCCGTCGACGATGCCGACCTTCGCGCACTACCTGCGCCTGATGGGGTACCGCACCTGCCTTTCCGGCAAGATGCACTTCGTCGGCGCGGACCAGTTGCACGGTTTCGAGGATCGCGTGACGACCGATATCTACCCGGCCGATTTCGGCTGGGTGCCGGACTGGAACAATCCCGACGAGCGCATCGACCTGTGGTACCACAATATGTCGAGCGTCAAGCAGGCCGGGGTCGCGGCCATCACCAACCAGCTGGCCTACGACGACGAGGTCGGCAGCCAGGCCATGCGCGTAATCTACGACCACGCGCGCAGCGAGGACGACCGCCCGCTGTGCCTGGTGGCGAGCTTCATCCACCCCCACGATCCCTATGCCACGCGCCAGCAGTACTGGGATCTTTATGAAGATGTCGAAATTCCCCTGCCGGCGGTATCGCGTCCCGCGAACCAGGATGCGCACAACAAGCGGCTCGAAAAAGTCATTGCGCTGGACGCGGTCGATGTCAGCGACGAGGAAATCGTCAATGCGCGGCGCGCCTATTACGGCAACGTCAGCTACGTGGACGAGTGGCTCGGCCGCCTGCGCGCGACGCTCGACGACTGCGGCATGGGCGACAACACGACCATCCTGCTGACCTCGGATCACGGCGACATGCTCGGCGAGTTCGGGCTCTGGTACAAGATGAGTTTCCGCGAGTGGTCGAATCGTATTCCGATGATCGTGCATCGCCCGGGCCGTTTCGAACCGCGGCGCGTGGCGGCGCCGGTAGCGCAGGTCGATGTGTTGCCCACGCTTGTGGACCTCGCCGCCGAATCGACCGGCGCCGCGAAGCCCGCGCCGATCGACCCCTGGCACGGGCGCTCGCTGGTACCGCTATGCGACGGCGATGCGAGCGCCGATCCGAATGCCTGCGTCAGCGAGTATCTCGCCGAGGGCACCGGTGCGCCGATGCTGATGATCCGCCGCGGTCAATACAAGTACATTTCCTGCAGTACCGACGCCGAGCAATTCTTCGATCTCGAGGCCGATCCGAGCGAACTCGAAAACCTGACCGAGCACCCGCAGCTGGAAGCGTTTCGCGCCGAGGCCGCGGCGCACTGGGACAGCGACGCGGTAAAGGCGGCGGTAATCCATAGCCAGGAGCGGCGGCGCGCGGTGCATGCCGCGCTGCGCCACGGCCGCTACCAGGGCTGGGATTTCAATCCGCCGCGCGACGCGTCCGAGGAATATACCCGCAGCCACATGGACCTGACGCGATTCGACATCACCTCGCGCTATCCGCGACCCCCGGCCTTCGACTCGAAGTGGAAATAACGCCACAATAGTTTCTGGCCAGATTAAAAACTCCGCGGGATAATTTTTTTTGTAAGCTTTCGCAGTTGCGTCTTAAATTTTACTCTGACCCGAATTTATTGGAGTCGAGGTCGAGGCGGGCGGCCTGGCGGCGGATGGCGTCGATCAGGCGCTGATCGAGCGGGCTTAAGGAGCTGTCCTCGCGGCTCAGGATATAAAGCTCGCGCTTGAGGTCGGTGCGCTCGAGCGGCAGCGCCACGAGGTTGCTGCTGATCGGCTGGGCGAGCGCCGGCAACAGGGTTACACCGATCCCGTCTTCGACGAAGGACAGGATCGACCAGGTGTTGTGGATGTAGAGAGTTGCCGCGACGATCAGGGACTGCCAGCCATCGTCGTCTATCGCGTGGCACAGGCCGTTGACGATCAGGATTTCGGAATCCAGGTCATTCGCGTTGAGGGGCCGCGACAGCCCGGCGAGG
>JASFKL010000303.1:0-4940 GCA_050118655.1 Gammaproteobacteria bacterium
TGCGCCCGTTCGAGTCCGGCCAGCAGCAACAGCAGCGTGGTCTTGCCAGAACCCGAGGGGCCGACGATCGCCAGGGTTTCGCCGGCGGCGATATCCAGGTCCACGCCGGTGAGCACCCCGAGCCGGCCCCGCTCGAGTTCGTAGGACATGGTCAGATTGTGAATTTCGATCACGCGGCGGGCCTGTGCCCGTTATCGCGAGACTCGGGATCGGGAATGTGTGACATGGATTTGCGAAGTCGTTGCTGCAGCCATGATATGGGCTAAACCCGGCCCCGGCAAGCAGGCAGCATTTCGGGATCAGGGACTGGCCCGGTCCCGGCTCGGGGGCGACCCGGCCTGGATACGCAAATTCTGGCGACGAGCGCGAATGAATTGCATAAATTTCAAAAGATATTAATATATCCGGAAATTATGCATTAAAAGACATATCTCGACATGCAGGATTTCTCCGCCGCATTCGGCGTTGCCTTTTCCCTGATCGCCAATCTCGATGCCGACCTGATCGAAATCATCGTCCTGTCGCTGCGCGTCAGCCTAAGCGCGGTGCTGCTGGCGGCGCTGATCGGTTTTCCGCTCGGTGCCGCGCTCGCGGTAATTCGCTTCCCGGGCCGGCAAGCGATCGACGTGATGCTGAATGCGCTGATGGGATTGCCGCCCGTGGTCGTCGGCCTGCTGGTCTATATGGCGCTGTCTCGGGCCGGTCCCTTCGGCTGGATGAACCTGCTGTATTCGCCGGCGGCGATGATCATCGCGCAATCGATACTGGTCACACCGATCATCGCCGCGCTGACGCGCCAGGTCATCGAGGATATGCACAAGGAGTACGACGAGCAGTTTCGCTCGCTGTGTATTCCGACGCACCGGGTGATCACGGCGCTGATCTGGGATTCGCGCTACAGCCTTTTGACCGTCACCCTGGCCGGCTTCGGCCGCGCCATCGCCGAGGTCGGCGCGGTGATCATCGTCGGCGGCAATATCGATCATCTGACCCGGGTGATGACAACCGCGATCGCGCTCGAAACCTCGAAAGGCGATCTTTCCCTGGCCCTTGCACTCGGCTTCATCCTGCTGGTGCTCGCGCTGTCGGTCAACGCCGGGGTCTACGGCCTGCGCGCGAGTGCCAGGAAGCTGGCCTATGCCTGACGACTGCGCCTCCATACTCGACCGCCGCGCCGAATCCCTGCTGCCCCTCGAAGTCACCGGGCTCGGATTTTGGGCGGCTCAGGAAAAGTTACTCGGCGATATCGACCTGACCATCGAAAGCACCGGCATCAGCGTGATCATGGGTTCCAACGGTGCCGGCAAGAGCCTGTTCCTGCGCCTGATACACGGGATGCTGCCACCGGGTAGCGGCGAGGTTCGCTGGCGGAAAAAGTTGCTGGACTCGTCGCTTCGCCGGCACCAGGCGCTGGTATTTCAAAAACCGGTGCTGATGCGGCGCTCGGTTGCGGCCAACCTGGATTTCGTGCTCAAGCCCCGCGGCGGCGATTACCGGCAGCACCGCGACCGGCTGTTGCGGCAGGCCGGACTGTGGGCGCAGCGCGACCGCCCCGCGCGGCTGTTATCGGGCGGTGAGCAGCAAAAACTCGCGCTTGCGCGTGCCCTCGCTACCGACCCGTCGGTGCTGTTGCTCGACGAACCCTGTGCCAGTATCGACGCCGCAAGCACCCAGCAAATCGAAGATCAGTTACTGCAGGCGCGCAAGCGCGGCGTGAAGCTCATTCTGGTCACCCACGATATCGGTCAGGCGCGTCGTCTCGCCGACGACGTGATCTTCATGAATCAGGGGCGCGTGCTCGAGTATTCCGCCGCGGCGGTATTTTTCGATGCGCCGGAAAGTCCCGAGGCCAAAGCCTATCTCGAGGGCAGAATCGTCATTTGAAACCCGCGATCACAGATCGTTACAACCGGAGAAACATTGTGAAAAAACTGACAGGAAAATCCCTGATCGTCGCCAGCCTGGCAATCTTTGGCATGACATCTGCCATCGCCGCGGAGTCGATCATCGTGCAGTCGACCACCTCGACGCAAAACTCGGGCCTTTACGGCTACATGCTGCCGAAGTTCAAGCAGGATACCGGCATCACCGTCAACGTGGTGGCCGTGGGCACCGGGCAGGCGATCAAGAACGCGAAAAATTGCGACGGCGACGTGCTGTTCGTGCATGCCAAACCGGCCGAGGAAAAGTTCGTTCGCGAGGGTTACGGCGTATCGCGCAGCGACGTGATGTACAACGATTTCATTTTCGTCGGCCCGCCCGCCGATCCGGCCGGCATCGCGGGCGGCAAGGATGCGGTCGAAGCGTTGAAAAAAATCGCCGCCAGCAAGGCGAAGTTCGCCTCACGCGGCGACAACTCGGGTACCAACAAGAAAGAAATAGCGCTCTGGAAGGAAACCGGCATCGACCCGAAGAGTGCCAGCGGCGGCTGGTATCTCGAGACCGGCTCGGGTATGGGCGCCACGCTCAACGCGGCCGTCGGCAGCGGCGCCTACACGCTTACCGACCGCGCCACCTGGATCAGTTTCAAGAACAAGGGCGATTACTCGATCCTGGTCGAGGGCGACGACGATCTGTTCAACCAGTACGGTATCATCATGGTCAACCCGGCCAAGTGCAGTGCGGTGAAGACCGGGCCGGCGCAAAAATTCATCGACTGGGTTCTGTCAAAAAAGGGCCAGGCGGTGATCTCCAGCTACCAGCTCGACGGCCAGCAACTGTTCTTCCCGAACGCGAAACACGACAGTTGATCCGTATTTCCGGCCCCGGACCGGTAGCTGTGGCGAATATCCCGGCTAGACGGGGCCGTTGTAGCGCACCTCGAAGCGGTTGCTGACGTCGTATCCGCTCAGTTCGCGCGCGTGCCGCTCGAAATCTTCCGAACGGCAAAAACGCGTAAAGGTCTGCCAGGTCGGTTCGAACCAGGCGCGCCGGTCGACCAGGATGTCGTAGCGCTCGTCGATCACGGGCACGAAGCCGAGTCGATACTGGCCTGCCAGGCTGGCGAGGCCGAAAGTCGCATCGGCGCGTCCCTCGAGGACTTCGACGACCGCGTCGACCTCGCTGCGCGACGGGCGCGTCCAGTCGATCGAATCGCGTTCGACGGAGTGTTTGCGCAACAGCGCCTCGAGTACTACCTGGCTGCCGGCCCCCGCCTGCCGCGGCACCATTTTCCTGCCGGCGAGGTCTCCGAGGGTTTCGATGCCCGCGGCCGCGGCGGGTCGCAGGATAATGCCGCGCGCGCGTCGCGCCCACTCCACCAGCACCACGCGTTCGCGCGCGAAGCGCTGCTCGACGGCTTCACGGTTCCAGCTGTCGGAGTCGGGGTCGTATAGATGCATCCCGGTGGCGATACCGGCGCCCTCGGCGAAACGCGAGAGTCCGTCGAGACTGCTGTCGAAATAACTGGCCAGCCCGCAGCGCGATTCGCGCAGCGCCCATTCCAGCAGCGGATCGTGGCTGCCGACCATGACCGGCGGGCGCGGCGCCGCTTTCGCGGGGCTCGAACTCTTGCTTGCCAGCCAGTCGTCGATCGCCTCGCGTGGAAACAGCAGTTTGCCGGTGGCGCGCGAGCAGGGCACCGCACCCGAGGCCGCGAGGTCGTAAACCTTGCGCTCCTTGATACGCAGCAACTCGGCGAGTTCCTTGGTGGTCAGGTATTCGGTCACGGTGCCAGGACCCTGCAAACGGTCGCTGCAATTTAGCACAGACCGATGCGGCGCAAAAGCCGGCGCCGGCGAGACCGCGACGAACCCGAATGGGCTATTGCAAACAGCGCTGGGGCTGTGGGGGCCGCCTTCAGGGACGGCTCAGGCGGCGGAAGTAATCGGCCACCATGTCGCCGTATTCCTCGGAAATTTCGCTCGGCTCCGATACCATCAGTTCGGGCAACTCGTCGCCGTCGATTTCCTGCCGCAAACGGTACTCCAGCTCCATCAGTGCGAGCAGCGCGTCGTCGTGAAGGCCGGTGCTCGAGGACGGATCGCCGGCGCGGGTCAGTTGCTCGATCCTGGCGAGCACCGGATCGATATCGCCGGGGTCGATGCCCTGTTCGGCCAGCCGGTGGCCGAGTTCGCGCGCGCGTTTGGCGATGTTGTCCAGATCCTGCCACAGCGGTTGCAGGCCTGTGACCGCGTAGCCGCCGGATCCGTTGGCCGAGCCGCCGTTGGCCGAGCCGCCGTTGGCCGAGCCGCCGGCAGCCTGCGAACCGCCAGCCTGTGAACCGCCAGCCTGTGAACCGCCACGGCCCGGATTGCCGGCAGCAGCGGCGCGTTCGCGCGAAAAGCGCAATTCCCGCGCCAGGTCGCGCATTTCCTCTAGCGAGCGCTCGAGCCCGCGCTCGTCCGGCTCGCCGACCTCGGCGAGGGCTTTTTCGATGTGTCGGCGAACCTCGGCGATACCCTTCTGTATTTCCTGCTCGTTGGCGATTGCGTGTCGCTTCTCGCCCAGCTGGACCATCGTGCGCGTACGCCCGATACGGTCCTGCAGGCGATTTTCCCGCCCCGCCCTGAGAGCCCGCTTGAGGGATTCCGCGGCCTTCGGTTGTTCGTCACCTGCTTCGCCGGTCAGCTGGCCGAGTTCGCCCTCGAGTTTGGAAAGCTCTTCGGAGAGTCCCTGCTTGCGCTGTTGCAGCCGGTCGAGCTGCTCGTCGAGGTCGCTACCGATGGTGCCGTCCTTCATTTCCGCCACCTCGCGCTTGATCGCGGCCTGTTTTTTCTCCGCCAGCTCGGCGCGCCGCAGGCTTTGTTCGACCGCCTCGCTGAATTGCTGTACGCGGCCCTGATCGAGCAGCCGGCGCGCCTCGCGCAGGCTTTGCTCGGCCGCGCGCGCATCGCCTGCACCGCCACCGCCGGCGGCATTTTGCGCGGCGCGGCGCATGGCCTCGGCGGCCTTGCGCATTTGTGCGATCGACTGCTGCATGCGCTGGGTACGCTGCTCGC
>JASFKL010000304.1:0-4885 GCA_050118655.1 Gammaproteobacteria bacterium
ACTGTTCCAGCGAATCTTCGAGGCCGAGCTCGCCGGATTCCATCTTGCTGACGATTTTTTCCAGCTGTTGCAGGGTTTTTTCGAAATCCCTGAGCTTGTCTTCGTTTTCGGCCATATTACTGCTCGTGTTCGCAAAGGATCGATTATAAAGCATCCAGGGTGTCAGCCAAATGATTGACCGGGATTAGTTTGAGGCCCTTGAAGCTTTTGCTTTTCGGCATGTTGGCCCTGGGGATGATCGCGTTCTCGAAGCCGTGCTTGCCGGCCTCGCGCAGGCGCTCCTCGCCATTGGAGACCGGACGAATTTCGCCGGACAGCCCGACCTCGCCGAAAACCAGGGTCCGCGGATTGACGGGCCGGTCGCGGTAACTCGACAGGATCGCGAGGATGATCGCTAGATCGGCGCCGGTTTCGGCGATACGCACACCGCCGACCGCGTTGATGAACACGTCCTGGTCGTAGAGCGGGGTGTTGCCGTGGCGTTGCAATATCGCGATCAGCATCGCCAGCCGATTGGATTCGAGGCCGATGCTGAGCCGCCGCGGGTTGCCGCTGTGACAGGCGCTGACCAGCGCCTGGATTTCGACCAGGAAGGGACGGGTGCCCTCGCGCGACACCATGATGACGCTGCCCGACACGGGTTGCTCGTGCTGGGCGAGAAAAATCGCCGAAGGATTGCTGACCGGCTTCAGCCCGCCGTCGGTCATCGCGAAAATACCGAGTTCGTTGACCGCGCCGAAACGGTTCTTGACCGCGCGGATGACGCGGTAACGCGTCGCGCCGTCGCCCTCGAAGTAAAGCACGGTGTCGACCATGTGCTCGAGCACGCGCGGCCCCGCGAGCTGCCCCTCCTTGGTGACGTGGCCGACCAGGAAAATGGCGATATTGGTTTGCTTGGCGAAGCGCACCAGCATCGCCGCGCTCTCCCGGACCTGGCTCACCGAGCCCGGCGCCGATTGCAGGGCGTCGCTGTAAATGGTCTGAATCGAATCGATGACCATCACCGCGGGTTTGCCGGCCTCGGCCTGGGCGATGATTTCCTCGACGCAGGTCGAACTCAGGAGTTTCAGGTTTTCGCGCGGCAGGTTGAGGCGCCGGGCGCGCATGCTGACCTGCTGCGGCGATTCCTCGCCGGTCACGTAGAGCGCGTCGCGCTGCTGGCTGATCAGCGCCAGGCATTGCAGCAGGATGGTCGATTTGCCGATCCCGGGATCGCCGCCGAGCAGGACGACCGATCCCTCGACCAGGCCGCCCCCGAGCACGCGGTCGAGTTCGTCGATTCCGATCGCGAAGCGCGGGCTGTCGCTGGTCGGTACCTTATCTAGAGCGATCGGTTCGGGTCTTTGCCCGGCACCGTGCCAGCCGCCGCGCGCGACCGGCGCGGCCACCGAGGAGACCAGTTCCTCGACGCTGTTCCAGCCCTTGCATTCCGGGCACTGTCCGGACCATTTCGGCAACAGTGAGAGACACTCGCGGCACTGGAAGCGGGCCGCGCTTTTGGCCGCCATCAGTTGTCACCCCGCGTACGGCATGACGCGGATCCATCGGCGTCGCAAGCGCCGGGCTCGAAAAACCTATTCGTCATCCGGGCGTATCTTCAACTCGGGAACGCTGACTTCGTGGTCTAGCGGTAAAGCGAGGCGCGCGGTTTTGACCATGTTGTTCTTGACCTGCATGATTTCGATCGGATAGTCGTTGATCTTGACGCTGGTGCCGGCCTCGGGAATGAATTCCATGTGTTCCAGGATCAGCCCGTTGAGGGTCCGCGGACCGTCGCTGGGCAGCTCGATTTCGAGATTGCGATTGATTTCGCGAATGTGCGTAGAGCCGTCGATCAGGTAACTGCCGTCGGCGTCCCGAAAGAAATCCTGGTGCAGCGCGCTCGGGTCGGTGGTGAATTCGCCGACGATCTCCTCGAGGATATCCTCGATCGTGACCAGTCCCTGGATATCGCCGTATTCGTCGACTACGAAGGCGATGCGGCGCTTGTTCTTGCGGAAGTTGAGCAACTGGGTCGTCAGCGGCGTGCCCTCGGGGATGAAGTAACCTTCGCGGGTCAGGTCGACGAGGCTCTCGGGGGTGAAATTGTCGTCCAGCAGCAGGGGCAGGATCTTGCGCATCGAAGCGACGCCGACCAGGTTGTCGATATTGCCCGAAAACACCGGGATCCGGGTATAGGAAAGATTGGTGATCAGCTTCAGCGTCTCGTGCCAGTCGTCGTCGAGATCTATGCCCATGATATCGCTGCGCGGCACCATGATGTCGTCGACGCTGACCTTTTCGAGATCGAGTATGCTGAGCAGCATGTCGCGGTGGGTATCCGGTATCAGGCCGTGGGTCTCGTTCACCGCCACGCGCAGCTCCTCGGAAGTCAGCGCGTCCTTGTGGCTGTGCTTGCCGGACAGCAGGAACAGCTTCAACACCAGTTTCGCCAGCCAGTTGATGACGATTACCAGCGGCAGCATGAGTTTCGCCATCGGCTGGTAGATATAGGCTGCCGGAAAGGCGATTTTTTCCGGATTGGTCGCGGCCAGGGTTTTCGGCGTGACTTCGGCGAACAACAGCAGCACCAGGGTCAGCACGCCCGCGGCCACGGCGATGCCGGCCTCGCCGTAGAGGCGGTAGCCGATATAGGTGGCAAGCTGGGTGATCAGCACGTTGACGAAATTATTGCCCAGCAGGATCAAAGTAATCAGCTTGTCGGGCCGCTGCAGCAGCATCTCGGCGCGCCTGGCGCCGCCGTGGTTTTTCTCGGCGAGGTGCTTGAGCCGGTAGCGATTCAGACTCATCAGCCCGGTTTCCGAGCTCGAGAAAAATGCCGACATCAGGATCAGCGCGACGAACGCGATGAACAGCCAGTATAAAGGGATCTCGTTCAAAGTGGCCGGCGAGCCTTAGCGAAGAATGAATTCGAGCACGAGCTTGCTGCCGAAAAACGCCAGCATCAGAAATACGAAGGAGGACAGGGTCCAGCGTATCGCGGTCTTGCCGCGCCAGCCGAACTTGACGCGACCGAAGAGCAGGATCGCGAGGATTACCCATGCGATTATGGACAATACCGTTTTGTGAACCAGGTGCTGGGCGAAGATATCCTCGAGAAAGATAAAGCCGCTGAGCAGCGATGCACTCAGACAAACGAAACCGAAGCCGAGAAACTGGAACAACAGGGTTTCCATATCGTGCAGCGGCGGCAGAAAGCGGATGAAGCCGCCGGGATGATGCTGGCGTATGGAGCGATCCTGGTAGGCCAGCAGTCCGGCCTGGAACGCACCCAGGGTAATCAGGCTGTAGGCGATCACCGAAACCATGATATGGCCCTGAATCGCGGTGTCGGGGATGCTGATCAGGTGGCGCGAGAAATGCAGGCTGGCGAGAATGCCGGCCAGCCCGGCGAGCGGAAACACGACGATACCCAGGGTCTCGATGCGCCGGTAGATGCAGCTCAGCAACACCTGGATCGCTATCAGCCACGCGATAAGCGCGAAGGCGGCAAAAAATCCGAGGTCTAGCCCGTGAGGGTGGATGATCAGCTTGTTCAGCGCGGCGGCCTGCAGCAGCATGGCGGCGACCGCCGGACCCAGCGCGACCCAGCGCTTGTGTTCAGCGGACCCGAGTTGCCGGAAAATCAGGTATGCAGACAGGCAATACAACAGGGTTGCGAGCACGCTGGCGATGGTGGGGAACATGGTTTTCGATTACTGGATCAAGGCCCGAAGTGTAACCGAAAAACCACGCAGTGGCACTACCGGGAAGCGGGCCCGGCGGGGTCGTTTCGGCGTTTTACCGCAAATAGCCGCGGGTTCGGCCGCGGTTCGCCGATCGGTGCCGTCGGCTTTTCGCTGCGAATCCGGTATCCGCGCCGCCGGGCGCGGTAATTAAATAATTACGCCAATCTTCAACAGGTTTGCTATAAAATCCCTGAACGACGAGATGCAGCGTAGTAGTTATTCATAAGAATACGGATAGCGTTTCAGGTATATGCAAATAAAAATACTGGGATGGGCCGGCGGCATAGGGGCTAACCTGAGAACCACCTCCTTCCTGATCGACGACGATTTATTGATAGACGCGGGAACCGGCCTGGGCGACTTGCCGCTCAACCAGATGACCGGTATCCGGCACATATTCCTGACTCATTCGCACATGGATCATATCGTCGGGTTGCCGTTGCTGGCCGACAGCATGTACGGAGTCCACGACGAGCCGATCGTCGTGCATGCCCAGCAAAAAACCATCGAGGCACTGAAGACGCATATCTTCAACTGGATCATGTGGCCCGATTTTTCGGAGCTGCCGACGCGCGATACCCCCTCGCTGCAATTCGAAGTCATGAACCCCGGGGAAAAGGTCTCCATCCGTTCGCGCGAAATCGAAATGATCCCGGTCAATCATACCGTGCCCGGGGTCGGCTACTGCGTATCGACCAAGCGCGCCAATGTCGCCTTCAGCGGCGACACCACGACCAACGATACGCTCTGGGAGGTACTCAACGGCTACGAGAACATCGATCTGCTGTTCGTCGAGGCCGCGTTTTCCAACAACGACATCGAAATCAGCAAGATTTCCAAGCACTATTGCCCGCAGTTGCTCGGCGAGGACATCACCAAATTGAAGCACCGGCCCGACGTCTGGCTGACGCATTTCAAACCCGGCGACGAGGAAGTGATCTTCCAGCAATGCGTGGATGCGATGCCCGACTTCAAGGTGCATCAGATCCGCGGCGGCGAAGTTTTCAAATTTTGACGTTTTTTCCCTGTTCCGCGCTGTTATAATCGCGCCTTTGCGAATTGACGGGGTTTGTCGATGTTTGAAAACCTGACGCAAAGGCTGTCCGGCACGCTCAAGAACCTGCGCGGCCAGGGGCGTCTTACCGAGGAGAATATCC
>JASFKL010000305.1:0-4880 GCA_050118655.1 Gammaproteobacteria bacterium
TCGATACCCCGCAAACGATCCAGTGCCATCCGCCGAGCGCGCGCACCGGGTTTCCGAACACCGCGTCCGATCTTTCGGTACGGACCACGTGGCGACCGAAGAAGATCGAGCCGATCAATGTAACGATAAGTAAGAAGAATATCGTACCTACGATCATGTTTATGTCCCCGTCAGGCGGCGGTTTCGGATTTGCCCATGATCTCTTCTTCCATGTTCCAGATCATGGTCAGAATCTCTTCGCGGTTTTCGGCGAAATCGTCCTGTTTCTTTATTTCCCGCAGGTCTTCGTTCAATCCCTGCTCGGCGAACGGAAGGTGATACTCCTTGTGCAGCCGGCCGGGTCTCGGAGCCATGACGAACAGCCGTTCGCCGAGCAACAGCGCTTCCTCTACCGAATGGGTGATGATGATGATCGTCTTGCCGGTTTCCTTCCAGATCTTGAGCACCAGCGACTGCATCTTTTCACGCGTCAACGCGTCCAGCGCGCCGAGCGGCTCGTCCATCAGGATCAGGTCGGGATCGTTGATCAGGCAACGCGCCAGCGCCACGCGCTGCTGCATGCCGCCCGACAGCTGGTAGGTCGGTGTCTTGCCGAAGCCCTGTAAACCGACGATCTCGAGCCATTCCTCGACCTTGCGCGCGGTTTCATCGGGATCCGCCTTTTTCATGCGCAAGCCGAAGTTGACGTTGTCTTCGACCGTCAGCCACTCGAACAATGCGCCCTGCTGGAACACCATGCCGCGATCGACGCCCGGCCCGAGGATTTCATGATCGCCGTGGCGTACCGAGCCGCTGGTCGGGTGATTGAATCCGGCGACGATGTTGAGCAGGGTCGTCTTGCCGCAACCGGACGGTCCGAGCACCGCCAGCAACTCGCCTTTCTCGAGCGTGAAGCTGACATCCTTCAGGGCCTGTACGGTATCCCCGGAAGGCATGGTGAAAATCATGTTCAGGTCTTTGACGACTAAATCACTCATACGATCACCGTATCGGTCTGTTTGATGCGACGCCCGCCGGCGCCGAATCGGAAAGCCGCTTTTCCGCCTGGGATGGAGGCGCGGCACGCTGCCGCGCCTCCGGCCAGGGGTTTGTTATTTCAGGAACGAGGTGTCGATAACGACGCTGTAATCCTTGAGTGCCGGATTTTCCTTGGTCGCGAATGCGCCGCCGACAACACCGATGGCAACGTCAGCCAGACCGCCCTTGTTGAAGTACTTCTCGAGCTGCTCCTGGTTGGTGGGAAAGTAAAAAGTAGCCATCTGGGCACGAGTCGCTTCGACGCTCAGACCCGCATCCTTGGCGATAACGTCGATCTTCGACTGGTCCTTGGCCCAGTTCTTGTTGGCCTGATCGGTAACTTCCATGAAGGTGCGCACCAGTTCCGGGTTTTGCTGGGCAAACCTCTCGGTGACCGATACCACGTCGAAACTGATGATGCCGGCCGCTTTCTTGTCGGCACCGCTCATCAGCGGTTTGCCGGCCTCGTACATCTTGGCCATCGAATCCGCGCCGAAACCACAGGCCATCGTGACCGCACCGTCGGCGAGCGATACCGCCGCATCCGCCGGGACCTGGTCGATGACCTTGATCTGGCTGGTGTCGACATCCAGCGCGCGCATCATCATGCGAAAGCTGTAGTCGGCCATGGTCGCCAGCGGCACCGCGACGGCTTTACCTTCGAGCTCGGCGGCATTCGTCTTGTCGATGCCGGCGCCATTGCGTACCACGCAATCGTTCGCGGGATACTGCACCGCGATGCCGATCATCTTGATCGGGGCGCTGGCATTGACCGCATTGATGAAAGGCGCGAGGCCCTGGCTGTAGGAAATGTCGATGTCGCCGGCCAGCATGGCTTCGGTCATCTCGGTACCGGCATCGAAGTTGGTCCAGTTGACCGGCACGCCCATGGCGTCGTCGTAGGTATTTTCAACCTTGGCGATCTGGTTCGGCGTTGCCCATTCCAGAAAGAAAGCCACGTTGACTTCATCGGCCGCGTGCGCGGGCAGCGCCAGGGACGCCGCCACCAGGGTCGCGGCCGCTGACTTCTTGATCAGGGATAGTGTATTCATTAGAGCTCCTCGGTTGGAAATTCTGATTTGGTTATTATCGGGCTACCTTAACAGCACCCCCCGCGTTTGCAAGGACTGCCGGTTCGGCATGCATGGCGAAATACTAACAGCAAATCGACAAATCGATTTTGGTCCAGTTTCGCGAAAAATTATAGTCCAGAACTTTTCCGGGCTATACCTGGGGACAGAGTCGATAACCTGTAAATCAGGTTTTCCCGCATCCACTGCAAGCCGGCCCCGGAAGGATCCGGAGTGAATTCGGTCTCACCATCGGCGGTTCGGGACAAGCGCATTGCCGCCCCGTATCGCATCAATTCAGTCGCCGGATCGACTCTTCGACATGACCGAAACCTTACCGATTAGAAGTAACCACGGCGCTCCATGCAAGGCCAAATCGAAGATATCGATGCCCTTGACAAGCTCGCCCGATGCCAGCATCCCGAGCTTTTCCCAGACGTGCGGTTCCGGCGAGAAAGGCGCCAGCCCCAGGGTAAGGCAAAGCACGACCAGCAGGGAAAAGGGTATCCGATCGAACAGTTTGCGCATATTCACGAGTCCGCTTTCGACAACAGTATACCCGTTTCCGGGTTGCGACGATTCGAGCGGATCAGGCATGAGGTTTATCGGCCTGACCGGACCCGAGCCGAGTGGAAGCATGTCAACATGCGACGTATTTGCTCTTATCCGGAGCGCTCGATCGAAGTCGGCGCTCGATGGGCGGTATTCGAAGCCAACAGCGAATCGAGCCAGGGATTGAAATTAACCCATTTGGGTGATGCGGTGGTTCCTGGAGCTTGCTAGCGTTAAGCAATGATCCGCGTGAGGTCGTTCGAGAAAACCGCCCCCGGCTTCGCGCGGCAGGTACCAACAGTTGGGAGGGGGGAACGACGTGGCGAGAGGCAGCGATGAGTGAATTCGAATTGAACGAGCAAATGTTTCGTGACTTTCAGGAAGGGCTGAAAGAAATCAGGGAATTAAACCGGAACCCCGATGACGAAGTCAGCCGCAAACGCTTCGAAAAAAAATGGGAGAATCACAGCGTACGCGATGTTCTGGACCTGTTCATACCCTCGAATCCGGGGAACTGAACACTCACCGCCATAACCCGCCACGGTAATTTCGGGGGCAGTATATCCTTTCCGGGCCGATACCCGGCCGTCAGAGAACAGGCCTACTGCCCCCGATTACGCTCACCAGTTATCCGGAAGCTCTCGGTCGATCACGTAATGATGCGGGGTGACGGAGATATAACCGCCCTTTTCGAGTTCCTTCAGGATCTTGCCGACGATTTCGCGCGACGAACCGATCATTCTCGACAGTTCGCGATGCGTAAACCGCGGCACCTGTTTTTTCCCGTCCTCGTCCATGCCGTACTTGCTGAATATATAAACGATTCGCCCGTACACATCTGAAAACGCGATAGTACCCAGTTCTTCGGTCGTATCGCTGACTAACTGCGCCAGGCTCTTCGAAAGCGATAACAGAATATCCGGGTAGGATTTCAGGAAAGCCAGATATTTCGCTCTCGGGAAGGCACAGACGATGCAATCGGTCTGCGTCACCACGCTAGCGGTGCGAGGCATTTCGCCGATCATCGCGACCTCGCCGAAACAATCCCCGGGCTTCAGGATTCGAATCGTCAACTGCTTGCCGCTGTCGTCTTCCAGATATACCCGCATCTCGCCCTCGAGCAGTACGAACATCGCGCTGCTTTCCTCGCCCTCGTGAACGATGACACAGTTTTTGCGGTAGCTCCGGCGGACGGCGATTTCCACGAGGGATTGCAGACCGCTCTCGTCGAGAAGGTCGTACGGCGGTATCCTGGACAGCGATTCGAGCAATATTTCAACACTTTGACGAACAAGCGGATAAATTACCTCATTATCAGTATCCGCTTCAACGCGCGAATGCAATCTTCGCATATTATAATCGCGTACTCGCGCCGGGCCGTTTGCGGGATTGACTCGGGATTTCCGCCCGCGAATTCCAATCCGCGTGACAGATTCGCGCAACTAGCGTAATTTCTACGTTACAGTTCCGATTCCGACTTACGCTTTCATGCAAGAATACCTGCAACCCCTGCTGACTGCGGTCCAGCGCAACTGCCATATCTCCGATGCGCGCCATGCCGGCGATTACACGCTGTGCGTCTACCTGTTGAAGATGCGCGAGTATTTCCGCTGGGAGAAGGGTTACAGCTTCCATGACAAGCTGTCGCAGGCCGATGTCGGAGACTGGCTCAAGGAACGCGAATCCTTCTGGGAAAAGATCGAGGACGAACCTTTCGCCGAGCTGCCGGTCGACGGCAGAAGCTACGATCCGTTCGACAGCGAGGCGGTAAACGCCGCGCTTAATCCTTATGGCCTGGTCTATAGCGGCGGCCTCGGCAAAAACTCGACCCCGCACTTTTTCCTCGGCAAGCTGGGGGAACGTGAAACGCAAGCGGATTTCACAGTGCTCGTATCGGAGAACGAATATGCGCGCGATCTCACCGCGCCGCCGGCGATGTCGCTCGGCGGTTCGATTTTCCTCCGCCGCGAGTCTCTGCGCAGGATGATCTGGGAAAAGATCGAGGAATGGCGCTGGAACCGGCTGGAAAACCCGATGGGCCGCGCGATCGCAAGCTTCGATCTCGACGACATCGAAATCGCACTCGACGAAATGACCAGCACGGTCCTCGGCACCGTACTGATGCACGAGAAAGGCGAAGTACTCGCCGGCAAAAGGCTCGGCCCGGAATGGGAACAAATGCTCGCGGGCCTGTCGCGCTCGAAAGCCGAAATCATGATACGCGCGGTACGCGACCACCTG
>JASFKL010000306.1:0-4814 GCA_050118655.1 Gammaproteobacteria bacterium
GGGCCTGTCGCGCTCGAAAGCCGAAATCATGATACGCGCGGTACGCGACCACCTGGCCGACGCGCTGTCGACCCTGCCCGGCCTGGTCGCCGATGCCGAAGACGCGGCGCTGCACTTCTATTTCGCCACTCTGACGAACATGCACAAACACCTGTTCCCGGCCCTGATGCAAGCCTACGCGAGCTGGGTGGATCGGGGCCGGCGCGACGCAATCGAGAAACTCATCCCGAGGAGCGAGAATCACTGGAGCAATCTGGCCGGGCGGATGCTCGACATCCATCGCGCCCGGCCCGGCGACCCGACCGCGCGGCTGCAAGCCCTGATCGAAGACAACAGACTCTAGCGCCCGAAGCCGAATGTACGGTGTTTTGCCGGTAAACTCCCGTTTGCAGTTTATACGAATACATGATCTGCATTTCCCATGCGCTTACCTGCCGGCTGCTTTTCTGACCAGAATCAACCGTTACAGGCGATGCCCGGCCGACCCGGTACCGATAGAGTCCGGGTAAACGCTTTTCGGTATCTGGGAGGGGGCAATGAATAATGACAGCAGCGCTACGTTCAATCGCCTCGGCTCCGATCTTGATTCAGGCGCACCAGTCCCCACTTACTGACGAATCTATGAACGATTGAATAAAGGGGATGACGGCATGACCGATTTATTCGAAGCCAAGGCGGCGGACTGGGATGCAAACGACAGAAGGACCCGGCTGGCAGCCGCCATCGGCGCCTCGATGCTCGACCGCGTCCAGTTGCACGAGCAGATGAGGGTGATGGATTTCGGCGCCGGTACCGGCCTGATCGCCGCCCAGATCGCGCCGCTGGTGCAGCAGCTGGTCGCCGTCGATACCTCGCCGGCGATGCTGGAAAAGCTTGCCGCCAAGACGGAACTCGAGGGCCGGATCGAAACCGTCTGCCGGGATATCCTGGAAGATCCGCTCGATACCCGCTTCGATCTCATCGTCAGCGCCATGACCCTGCATCATGTCGAAGATACGTCCCGGCTGCTGCAAAGATTCAACCAGCAGCTGAAACCCGGCGGAAAGCTGGCCCTGGCCGACCTCGACAAGGAAGACGGCAGCTTTCACCCGGAAGGTACCGAGGGCATATTCCATTTCGGTTTCGACCGCGACCAGTTACGCGCCGAGCTGGAACGCCAGGGATTCGAGCAGATAGATTTTTCCACCGCGCACACCATGGAAAAAAACGAGAAGGATTACCCGGTATTCCTGGTAACCGCGAGAAAAGCCTGACCCCGGGCCGTATCCGACAGCGTTTGCCGGACGGCTTTTACCCGATGTCCGGCAATTCCCCAATCATTTGAATTCTGGTTATTAAAATTTTCACTCTCGCTTGTCACTGCTATCGAGGAGAGTAAGCTGTGCCCTGTAAGTAATCACGACACACGGAGGAGCCTGTCATGCAATGCTATCGATATCTCGCCTCGGCGCTATCCGTCGCGAATGCGCTCGAAAAAATAACCGGTGCTCCGAAAAAGCTGCCCCTGAGCGTAGTCGCCGACTGGATGGAAGAAAACCACATCGATGCGGACGACGCTTTCCTGGTTTCTGAAAATGAGATCCGGGCTGCCGTCGAACGACTGGTTCAGCTGGACCGGCCGCATATACAGCACGCGGCCTGACGTAACGCAATTCCGCGGGCGCGCTCTGCTTCCGGGCGCAGATCCGGCGTCACCGCTCGTCTGCATCCGCGACCCGGCTTCCGACAGACGACAGGCGCCGGTTTCAGCCGGCAACGATTAACGGTCGCGGGCGATACGCGTCTGAATTAAACTATGCCTCACGTGCAAACTCGCGATACCCTTCATGTCGTCATTACAGGAACAGTTGCTGAAGGCCGGCCTCGTCGATGAGAAAAAGCTGGCCCGCGCCGAACAGGAAAAAAACAGGCAGGACACTCAGGCGCGCAAGAAACGCGGCAAGAAAGGCAAGCCGCCGCAAGCATCCCGGCCGCGGCCGCAAGACAAAAAGGCCGAGCGCGACCGCGAACTGAATCGACAGCGGCAACAGGTGGCACGACAGAAAGAACTGGCCGCCCAGGCGACGCAATTAATCGTCGATAACAGGCTCGAACGGGCTCAGGGAGAACAGCCTTACAGCTTCGTCTACAAGCGCAAGGTCAAGAAAATCTACGTGACCGAGGCACAAAAGAAACAACTCGCCGAGGGCCAGCTTGCGATCGCAACCCATGTCGCCACCGACGGCAGGCGATTCGAACTGGTGCCGAAATCGATCGCGGATAAAATCCTCGAGCGGGATGAGTCCTTCATGGTGCCCATGGATTCGGCCGCCGATTCCAGCCGCGCCGAAAACGATCCCTATGCCGATTACGAGGTTCCCGACGACTTGATCTGGTAGCGGCCCGGCTAATCGGCGGCTCAGATGTGGTGACTGAAGTTGCCGCGCTCGGCCGGCGCCATCAGCTCGTGAAACTGCATACCGCTCATTTGTACCAGGGTCTGGTGATCGCCGGCCTCGAAAAAGACTTCATCGAGCCGTCCGAGGCTCGATTTCGGATCCCAGATCGTCTTGACACCGTAGGCCATGCCGATCGGCGGCACCGCACCCAGTTCGCAGTCGCTAAAGACTTCCCCGAGGGTAGCTTCGTTCACCATAGACACATCCTGACCGAGCAACTTGCGCAAGGCTTCCAGTTCGATGTGGAAATCGGCCGGCACAACCACCAACAGGTAACCGTCGTCATCCTTGACCAGCACCCCCTTGGCGAGGGCATCGCCGGGAACATGGGCCTTTTCGGCGGTCTCCATGCTGTATTCACTGTGCGGATGAGTCACCACGCGGAAATCGACTTCCCGCTGCTGCAAATAATCTTCCAGTTTGGATGCGATTTTCATGCTACCTCCAGTTGCTTTCGGTTATCGCCTGATCTCCGGATAGCCCTCTTTCCTCTCCTCCGGCCTCAGGCGAATCCCGGCGGATTCCACTCGTCCATCATCTTTTGACGAGCCGCTTCGAGCCGCTCCGACATCAGCGCCGCGAAGCGCTTGAGCATTTCGAAACCGAACTTCGGATCCTCCTCGCAGTGAGCCAGTATGGCGGGACCGTCGAAGGCGAGAAAACTCGCATCCTCTTCCACCCGGGCCTGAAAATTCCACCTGTAGGGCGGGATCAGCCAGGACCAGCCCAGTAGCTGGTTGTCGCCGATCCGCTGAATCTCGAGCACCGGTCCGACCAGCGCGGGGACCTGGACGGATACCTGCCCGCTTCGCAGCAGGTAAAATTTATCGGCCGGGGTACCCTGTTTGAAAAGAATGCCGCCTTCGTCGATCTGTGTCTCGATCGCCGAGTCAGCCAGGAACTCGATGTATTTATCGTCCATGCCGCTAAAAAATGGATGCCGGGACAGGAAATCCGCGATCGATTGATTGTTCATGCTCTGCCACTCCCGATTTGATCGTTTCAAGCCTATATCGCTCGAAGAGGAATTTATTGATCCGTGACAAAGGGAGGCCAATATTCGCTTACCGATCGGTATTTTTTTGCCGCGCCACCGGCATTCGCGTCGAAAAACGCAAGACAGGCTATTGCCGGAGCGCGGTTGCCGATATCCGGATTCGGGTAAATGCAAAACCGGCCAGGATCTTCCTCTGGAACCAATTTCACCGCTGGCAGTCAGTCTTTTATGGGCAGCTCGAAACCGGGGAATATCGACTTAGCCGCAAGCGTGGCGACCAGGGTAATCATCAGCACCACCCTGGTCGTGCTGCTGTCGACAAGCCAGTTTTCCCAGGCATCGGGCGGCACCGCATCGAAACCGTTGTTCGAAAACGACTCCGATCTGACCCGGGCGGAACAACCGGGTAACGAGCATCCGGAACTGTTGCTTGCCGATATCGTCGACGAGTCCGCCTTTCTTCTGCCGCAAGTCTCTCGGTCTGTCGTCGAATCCGTCGGAAGACCGGTCGGCGAAGAGATCCATGCAACCTGTTCGGATATACGCGCTCCCCCGCGCTTTTCCTGACTTCATCGCGAGCCGAAGCGATATCCCAGACGCCTTTCGCAACGGTAAATTTCCGCGGGCCTTGCATCATGAAGCGGGGCCAGGCTGACAAACCGCCGTGGCGCAGATATTGCCGGCTCCCGCGACCATTTGAAATCGTAACCTCCGGTTACCCCGTTTTAACTGGTAAAAATCAGGATATATTCATGAAAAATCTACGTAGAAGCTTTGCCGTCAAAAATCTGTCCGCGAGCTGCGGCTTGATCAGCCCCGGACATCGGCCGGGCCATTATCATCTCGACTCTCCCGCTACCTCCCTGCTGGTCGACTTCGCCAGGGTGCACCCGATCACGGCGGGCGAATTCATCGCGGTCACCGATGCGCTCGAATTGATGCGAGTGAACCGAATCCGCTCACTGATGATTATCGATGGCAGGAACGAATTCGTCGGTGTCGTTACCGCGATGGACCTGATGGGAGGCAAACCCATGGCCTATGCCAACGAGGCGGGTATCCCCCTGTCCGAGGTACAGGTCAAAAACATCATGCTGCCCAAATCCAGGCTCATGGCCCTGTCCCGGGCAGACGTCGAGGAAGCGACTATCGGCGAGGTACTACAAATGCTGAAGTCGCAGAGCCAACAGCACCTGCTGGTATTCGAAGGCACGAACGACAGAATGCAAATATGCGGCATGTTTTCGATCTCGGATTTCAAGCGTGCACTGGGTATCAACCTGCATACGGCTCCGGTCGGATACACGTTTTCGGAACTGGAGAGAATCATCAACGAAAACAAGGAAGTAATGTAGGACAGGTGTAGCGGGGGTTCGGCG
>JASFKL010000307.1:0-4802 GCA_050118655.1 Gammaproteobacteria bacterium
CGAAGCTCATCCTGCCGGCTTCCAGGCGAGATAGCTCGAGAAGGTCGTTGAGCAGGTAAAGCAAGCGGTTACCGCTGACCTTTATGTTTTCGAGGTAATCGCGCAACTTTTCATGGCTCAGGGTCTCCAGGCGTTTGAGGCCGAGGTCGGTAAAACTCAGAATCCCATGCATCGGGGTGCGCAGTTCGTGACTCATCGAGGCAAGGAACTCCGACTTGGCCGCGTTGGCCTCCTCGGCAGCTTTTCGGGCCTGCTGCAGCTCGGTTACATCGACGTGCATGCCGACGCGGGAACCGTTGGGCAATTGCCTGAGCGCGATCTGAATCGAGCGGCCGTCGGCCAGGTGCTCGATGAATTCGGTATCCTCGGAATTATGCCGCTGCAGGCGCTGTTCCAGCCAGCCGTCGGGATCGGCGCGGGCGTCGCGATAAACGCCTGCCTCGATACCGCGCTCGAGAAAATTCCGGAACGCGACGCCCTCGCGGATCGATTGGAATTGCTCGGGGTATAGATCGGCGAACTTGCGGTTGAAGCGCTCGATATTGCCGTCGGCGTCGACCACGAGGAAACCGCAGGGCACGTTTTCGATCGCGGCTTCGAGCAGTTCGTCGCTTTTAAGGCGATCGAATTCCTGCAGCTTGCGCTCGGTAATGTCCTGCAGCGTGCCGTGCTGTTCGAGCACGCCGTCGTCGTGAAAAGATGGCGGATCCCCGCGCTCGACCACATAGCGCAGCTCACCGTCCGGACGCAGTATCCGGTACTCTATTTCGTAGCCCTCGCCCGACTCTTCGTATCGCCTGTATTCCCGGGCGACGCGCTCGACATCGTCCGGGTGTATGTTCTCCTCCATTTGCCGTTCGAGATGGGCGTGGATCTCACCCATGGGCACCCCGAGTATGCGGGCGTACTCCTGCGAACAGGAGTTTAGCCGGTCGTGCTTGACGTCCCAGTTCCAGCTGCCGACGTGGGCGATGCGCTGCGCGTTTTCGAGTTCCGCCTCGATGCGTTTGGACTCGGTGACGTCGACCCGCAGGCCGACGGTATCGCCGCCGGGCAGCTTTTGGTCGAATACCCGTATCCAGCTGCCGTCGCGTACCTGCTGGTCGAAAGGTTGGGACGGGTTGCGGTGGTGTTCGACACGGGCTTCGATCCAGGTTCGCTTGTCGGTCTCGTTGTCGAAGCCCGACAGGGTTTCGGCATAGGCGGCGGTGATTTCGGCGAAGCTGGCGCCGGGTTGCAGAAATTCGGCGACGTCCGCGTAAAGCTCGCGGTAGCGCTGGTTGCACATCACCATGCGGTCGTCGCTGTCGAATACGATAAAGCCGGTATCGAGCAGCGCGGCGGCGGTGTAGATCAGCTCGTGACCTTGAGTCGCGGGGTTGTCCACTCCCCTCCGGTTATCGTCCAACTCCGTAACCCCGTCGCCCGGAATACCGCGCTCAGTCACGCGCCGGCAGTAACGGCGGCGCATCCACGGTGACGAAAGTTTCGGGGAAAAAACCGTTGAAGCGCGTCGCCGCGGAATTACTGTAAGCGCCGACCTGGCCGATTTCGATCCAGTCTCCCTCTTCGGCATCGACCGGCAGGTGGAACGGCGCGGGCAGGATATCGAGGTTGTCGCAGGTGGGCCCGAAAATCGTGTAATCCTGACATTCCGCGGCGATCTCGCGGGACGGATTGATCAGGCGCGCCGGTAGCTTGAATTTACCCGCGACGGTTTCGGACAGGCTCTGGTAAACCCCGTCGTTGATATACAGCTTGTCGTCCTTGCGGAGCTGGATCTGGGTCAGCAGCGTACAGCCGCTGGCAACCAGTGCCCGCCCGGGTTCGCACATCAGCACGCAGTCGCGGCGCAGCCGGGACTGATCGAAGGCCTGCTGAATCGCCTCGAAGTATGCGGCGAGGTCGGGCGGACTATCGTCTTCGTAAAGCGCCGGGAACCCGCCGCCGACGTCGAGATAATGCACCGGTACGCCAGAGGCCTGGATCACGTCGAGCGCGGTATTGACGCCGTCGACGAAGGCCTGCGGATTACGGCACTGCGAGCCGACGTGAAACGCGACGCCGGTCTGGAAATCGGCCTTGTGCACCTTCCTGAGCAGCTCCGGGGCCTCCTCGGCCGGGATGCCGAACTTGTCGGAGAGCTGGTACTGGGCATCGTGCACCGGGGTGACGATGCGCACCAGCACGACCGTGCCGCTGCCGCCGCCCATGACGTCGACGATTTTTTTCAGTTCTTTTTCATGGTCGATGACGAAATGGTCCACCGAATAAACGTCATGCGCGGTCATGATCGACGCGCGCGGCTTGACCGGATGCATGAAATAGCAATCCGCCTGCGGCAAATGCTCGCGCACCAGCGCGACTTCGGCCAGCGAGGCCGTGTCGAAATGTCGGATACCGGCCTCGTAGAGGGCTTTCAAGACAGACAGGTGGGGATTGCACTTGACCGCGTACATGACGCGACCCGGAAAATTGTCGAGAAAAAAGCCCGCCTGGCGCTTGAATTCCGCGGGGCGCAGGCAATACACCGGGTAACCGGGCCTGAGTTCCTCGATCACGGCTTCGACGCTGGCAAACGAGCGTAAGGGTTTCTTGTTCGACATCGGGCTCACTCCCCGGGATGGCTGAGATTCATGCACACTAGCAGGTTGAATAATAACTTCAATCAGGGATTCTCGTCTCTCGCGACCCAGTCCGCCAGACTGCGCGGAGGGCGCCAGAATTTCCATCTTGACGACGGGGCCAGGTAAAAATCGAATTCGTACCCGGCATGCAGCACCAGCGGCATGCGGCTGCTCCCTGCGGCCTCGAGCAAAGGCTGCAGCAGCTGCCGGTCGATGTCGAGCAACACGGCCTCGAGCCCGGTTTCCGCGCCGGTCTTGAGCATTTCGAGCAGCCGCAGATCGACGACCACGGCACCCGCGGACGGCGGCGTATCGGCGACCCGGTCGAGCGCTGCCGGCGACAGGCCCCGGCTTTCGGCAAACCGGTTCAGCAGCGCGTCGTCGCAGTACCAGCCGGTTTTCTCCGCGGGCGGACCCGGCGGCTCGCCGCCGCCCCAGAACCACAGGCTGTTGATCGGTAACGCGCCGCGCTCGGCGCGCTCGCGGTTGACCTCGTGCTGGTAGAGAAACATCTGCATTTCGTTGACCAGCCGATACCAGGCGAGATCCTCGCGGGTCTGCTCGATATACGGGTTCGCGGTTTTGCCCAGTACCGACAGGATATGCGGGTAATGGGTCGGTGCACCGAGGGTTTTCAACTCCATCAAATAACGCCCGCCGGACAGTACAGTAACATTACATTCCGCATTAAATATATCCGATAAATCTTTGATTAATATATCGATTTCTTCTAGAGTTCTGTCGGATAACTCGATCGGCACGACGACGGCGCTCTGCAGGTCCGCGCGCAGGTGAACGGCTTGTGCCAGCAGCAGGCGCTCGCGCCGCTGGACCTGCGGCCCCGCGCAGGCCTGCGCCAGCGGCAAGCCCCGATCGCCGTCTTCCCCGAGCTTCAGCACGGGCCGCAGAATCGCGTCGATACTGTAGGCGTTATTGGGCCGGGGTGTAGCCAGGCGCAGGATCTGGTTGAGACCCGCCAGCTGCCCGGATACCAGCGCCGGGTCCAGTTCGTAGAGCGGCAGATCGAACAGGCCCGGGAGGACGATATCTATCTGGTCGGGCACCGCTGGCGTTCAATCCTCGAGGCTGGTGGTCAGCAACTCGTCGAGATCGTTGGACAGGTCGCCGGTGGCGAGCATTTTTTCGATCTGCGCCTTCATCAGGCCGCCGAGTTCGGGTACCAGCCGGCGCCAGTGCACGAACGGGTTGGCGAGCCGCGCGGCGACCTGCGGGTTGATCTGATCGAGTTGCAATATCTTGGTCGCCGCCAGCGCGTAGCCGTCGCCGTCGGGCTGGTGGAATACCAGGGTATTCGCCATCATCGCGCCGAGCAGCGAACGCGCCCGGTTCGGGTTGTGCAAATTGTAGGACGGGTGTTCGAACAATGCGGCAATCGTCTCCAGCGCTCCCGGCTCATGGCTCGAACCCTGGGCGCTGAACCACTTGTCGACCACCAGCGGCGTGTCGCGCCACTGGCGGTAAAATTCGTTGACGATCCGGTCGCGCTCGGCGTGGCGATAGTGAACCACCGCTTGCAGGCAGGCAAGCTGATCGGTCATGTTGTCGGCGCGGTCGAACTGTTCGCCGCAGAGCGAAAAGTAGCGCGGAGTCTGCAGCCGCAGCAGGTAGGACAGGCAGGTATTTTTCAGTCGCCGCCGAGCGATCGCCGCGGCCTCGATACTATAGGCGCCTGGCTGGTTGCAATCCTCGTAATGACGCTTCAGCAAAGCCTCGGCACGGTTTGCCAGCGCCAGCGCCAGCGCTTCGCGCGCTTCCCTGATCGCATGTACGTCGGCCTGTTCGAGCATCTCGGCGAGGTATTTTTCGCCCGGCAAAACCAGCATTTCGGCGACCAGCGCGCGGTCCGCCCGCGTATCGCCGAGCAGGCTCGCGAACGCGTCGAGCAAGGGCTGCTGCAAGGACTCGCGCTCCGCTTCCGGCTGCTCGAGCATCGCCAGCATGATCCGGGTGGCGAGCTGCTGGCTCGCTTCCCAGCGGTTGAAAGCATCGCTGTCGCAGACCATCAACCTCGCCAGTTCGTTATCGTCGAGATCCGTGGTGACGATCACCGGCGCCGAAAAGCCGCGGAACGCCGACGGCATGGCCCGCTCCGGAACACCGGCGAATTCCAGCCGGGTCTCCAGATCGCGGATACCGACCGTCCACTCCAGATTA
>JASFKL010000308.1:0-4802 GCA_050118655.1 Gammaproteobacteria bacterium
ACCCTTGACCCCTGGGTTTGCGGGTTAGGGATGGTGGTCGCCCAGGCGCGACAAGGCGGTAATACTGACTCCGCGCGCGTCGCAATCGACACGTGAATCGACGCCGTAAACCTCGGCGATATTTTCGCGGGTCAGCACTTCGCCGACATTGCCGCAGCTATGCAAGCGTCCATGGCTCAACAGATAGAGACGGTCGCAGAAGCGCGCCGCAAGGCCGAGGTCGTGCAGCACGACGATCGCGGCGCGCCGGTCCTCGGCATGATTCCTGAGTACCTCCATGACGTGCAGCTGGTGGTAGGGATCGAGCGCGGCGACCGGCTCGTCGGCAAAGATCAGGTCGGGCTCGGAGGCGAAGATGCGCGCCAGCATGACGAGAGTCTGCTCGCCACCGGACAGCGTGGTGACGACGCGATTGCGGTAAGCCAGGGTTTCGGTCAGGCGCATCGCGCGCTCGACCTTTTCGCGGTCCGCGGGAGTCAGCTGCAGCCACCAGTTCTGGTAAGGCAGGCGGCCGAGCTCGATGATTTGCTCGACGCTGAGCGGCCAGTGCGCCATCGCGCCCTGTGCCAGGTAACCCATGCGTTGCGCGCGCGTACGGGCCGGGATTCGCTCGAGCGGCTGACCGTCGAAGCGGATTCCGCCCCGGGTCGCGGTTTCGACCCCGGCCAGCAGCCGAACCAGGCTGCTCTTGCCGGCGCCGTTGGGTCCGATCAGACCCACCAGTTCGCCGGGCTCGAGGCACAGATCGATATCTTCCAGGATGCGGACATTATCGATAAGCAGGCCGATTTTTTCTCCCTCGAGCAGGCTCATTGGAGTGTATTTCTCGATTTCAGGATCAGGAACAGGAAAAACGGCGCGCCGACGAGCGAAGTGATGACACCGAGTTTCAATTCGCGGGTCTCGGACATCGATTGCACCGCGATATCGGCGATCAGCAGCAGGATCGCGCCGGCCAGGCCGCTGGCCGCCAGCAGGCGGCGCGGCTCGTAGGCGACGAAAGGCCGCAACAGGTGCGGTACCACGAGGCCGACGAAGCCAATGTTGCCCGATACGGAAACCGCCGCGCCGACGCTGGCGGTAACCCCGAGGATCAGGATCAGGCGCATTTTCGCGACATCGAAGCCCATCGACCCGGCGGTTTCCTCGCCGAGTGTCAACGCGTTCAGAAAGCGGCCGCAGTAAAGCATCATCGCCCAGCCGGCGAGCATGAACGGCAAGGCGATATAAAAGTCGTCGACGCTGCGATTGGCCACCGAGCCCAGCAGCCAGAAAACGATTTCCTGCATCGCATAAGGACTCGCGGCAAAGTTCAGCGCCAACGCGATCATCGCGCCGCCGATCGCATTGATCGCGATCCCGGCGAGAATCAGGGTGATGGTCGATCGGCTCCGGCCGACCAGCAGCAGAATGAAAGCCACCGCGACCGCGGCCCCGAGCAATCCTCCCAGCGGCAACATGAACCAGGCCAGTCCCGAAAGGCCGTAATAAAACACCACCACCGCACCGAGCGCCGCGCCGTTGGAAACGCCGATGATGCCCGGCTCGGCCAGCGGGTTGCGCAGCAAACCCTGCAGCGCCGCGCCCGCCAGACCCAGGGTCGCGCCGATGGTGAGCGCCAGCAGCGCGCGCGGCAGGCGCAGGTCGAACAGGATCAGTGTCTCGATCGTGGTCTGGTTGCCGATCCAGTCGCGCCAGGCCCTGCCGAGGCTGATTTCGACGGGACCCACGTTCAGCGCGAGCAGAAAAACGATCAGCAACAGCGGCAACAGCGCGGCGTAGATAACCGGGCCTTTGATCCTCGTCGAGATCACCGGCGGCGCGCCATGGCTTCGATCGCCTCGGTAATCATCGGTCCGCCGCAAATTCTCAATCGCGTCGGGATGTCCAGCTTTTCCCGCTGCGCGCCGAACCGGTCGAGCACGGGGTGACCGAGGTAGGCGGTCGCCAGCGAATCGGGACGCGAAAGGTCGCGGTCGATTTGCAGCACGTCGGGATCGGCGGCCAGCAAGGTTTCGAGCGCGATCCGCCTGAATCCCTCGATGCCCATCTCGGCAGCCAGGTTGCGGTATCCGGCATGAACGAAAATATCGTTTTCGAGCGTATCGGCGCCTACCGTGAATCCGTTCGGGGAATACACGAGTACCGTTTTTCTCGGGCGGTCGCGGTAACGCCGGGCGATTTCGTCGAGCTTCCGCTGCATTTCGCCGACGATCCGCTCGGCGCGCTCGGGATGGCCTGTCCAGGCGCCGACCTGGCGCAGCAGGTGGTAAATATCGGCTATCGATTTCACCGCTGGAACCTGCCTGACCTCGTAACCCAGCCGGCGCAGAAATCGAGCCGAATTCCAGGCCGCGAACCGGCTGGAGAGCACCAGGTCGGGCCGATATGCGATCACTTCCTCTACCGAGGAATCATTGAGCGGAATGTCGCCGACCGAGTCGATCATGTACGACATATCCGGATCGGCGGCCCAACCCGACAGCGACGCGATCTGCTCCCGGTCGGCGAGCAACAGCAGCAACTGGTCCGTACACAGGCCGATCGAAACGATGCGTTGCGGGCTGGCGGCGGCGGGGGTAAGCGGCAGGAACGCCGCCAGCGCCGCCAGAAATATGAACACGATTTGCATCGATCACCTGTTTGAGTCGACCCGGGCTATTGTCCGGATTGCCCCGCCGCAGTAAAGCCCTGCCTGTCGGCGGTTTCGTCCGATTCAGGCCCGGGATTACCGACAGACGGTCGATTTTGGGGTACAGATGGTCATGCGCCGACCCGATAACCAACTATCCTCAGTGAACGCCAGAAAAAATGTGAATCGCGTCACACTGGCCGGTTCACACCAATAAGGCACGATGCCGAAGCGTGAAGACATAACCCCCGGCGGCGACTCGGTAGAGATGATGCGCCGGGCCCGAGAGGCAGGCAAAAGAAGTTCATGATAGCACCTAATCTAAAGGTCGTAAGTTCGTCGGACAGCAGGAAACCGCGTCCAAAGACAAAAAATCCCGCCTCGCGAACCAGCAAATCAACCTACGAAGCGATCAAGCGCTTCTCGCTCGAGGGCCTCAACGACCTGATCCGGGTCTTGATGGAAAATGTCGACGACGCGCTTTTCGAGCGCTCGGAAAAAGTCGACAACGATGCCGATCGTAAACTGTATTTCGAGGCGATGCGCGAAATCCGCAAAAAACGCGATCGACTGTGTAAAAGCTTCGATTACGAAATGCAACGCTATCTCGACGGCTTTTCCCGCTTGCGCCCGGCGGCCGCGGAATTCGACGAAGACGACGAGTTGACCCTGGTCGAGTTCGACGAACTGGAAGACAAGATCGCGATCGACAGCATGATTTCGAGGGCCCGGCCGCATTTCGAGGACGAGTTGTTCGCCGTCACCGAGCGCCTAAAGGCCGTGATCGGCCGCCATACGATCGACGAGGACGAAAATCCGCTCGATCCGAAAGCAATCTGCGAAAGCTTTCACACCGCCTCCGACCTGCTCGAGACCGAAATCCAGATCAAGCTGATTTTTTACAAGCTGTTCGAAAAATACGTGATGAACAACCTCGGGCACTTCTACCACGAATTGAACCTGCAGTTCGCCAGGCACGGCGTGCTTCCGGACTTCAGTCCCGACAAGGAGCGCAGAAAGCAGACCACGCGCTTCATGGCCAACCGCATCAGGCAGAATCCCGCACCCCCTGCCCCGCCCGGCGCAACGGCTCCCCTTGCCCCGCAGGACAGTCGCCCGGGAAGCGACGGAAACCTTTTCTCGGCCCTGCAACAGGCGGCGAGCAGCGGCAGGATACATGTCGCCGGGGCCGCCTCGATCGCGGCACAACCGGCGGCCGGCGACGGACCCGTGGCTGACGAATCTTTACCCGGGGGCGTCAGTTTCCTCTCCGCGCTGAGCGGCATGCAGGCCGATATCATCAACTCGCAACCGCCAGCCACGGTAGATCCGAAAAAACTGAAGGCGGCGACTCGCAAACAGATTGCCGACTTTCGCCAGAACAACCCGCTCGGGACCGCGGACGCGCAGATCATCGACGTGGTCTCGATGCTGTTCGACTTCTTTTTCGACGACGAGGCGCTGCCCGCGCCGATCAAGGTACTGATCGGCAGGCTGCAGATCCCGATCCTCAAGGTCGCGATTCTCGACAAGGAATTTTTCAACCAGAAGAAACACCCTGCTCGCAGGCTGCTCGACAGCATTTCCCGCGCCTCGCTGGGATGGGGTGAAAATCACAAGGACTCCAGTGGACTGATCGCCAAGACCAGGGAAATCGTCAATTTCCTGATCAACGAATTCGGCGAGGACATCTCTGTTTTCGAGGAAGCCTATATCGACTTCGAAAACTTCATCAACGGCGAAAACAGCAAACGCGAGCGACAAGAGGCCGCGCTGCGTAAAAAGGAGCAGCAAAGAGACCGCCAGGTCAAAGCGGCGAAGACGGCCGCGGCCAAACTGATCTCCAGGCTGACGCGAAACCGCGAGCTCAGCGGCGAGGTCAGGCAATTTCTCGAAACCACCTGGACCTCGGTGCTGGTCAAGGCTTACCTTTCGCTCGGAGAATCCTCCAACCACTGGCGCAACCTGAAACGCATTTCGACGACCTTCGTATGGACGCTTGTACCGAAGCACACCGAGGCGGAACGCGCCAAGATTATCCGTACCATTCCGGCCCTGTTGCGCGCGCTTTCCCGCGGCATGGAACTGATCAAGATCGACATGAAAGTCCAGAACCGGATCTTCAAGGTTCTGGCGCAGGAACATGCCAAAATCGTCAAGCAAACCTCGC
>JASFKL010000309.1:0-4794 GCA_050118655.1 Gammaproteobacteria bacterium
GAGCCGGGGCTGCGTTTGCGTTGGCTGGTTCGGATATGTGAGCGAATTGCCCCGGTAAGCGGCTCGATCTGGTTTTTGAAGGTCGTCGCGTCGGTGACGGTATTGCTGGGTGAAGTACTCGGATCGGGTATTTCGATAAACGAAAAGGCGGACGCCGTGCTGCTGATCTGCAGCAACAGAAGGCCCAGAAGCGCACAAAAACCGTGCCGGATTATTTTTATGTTTCGCGTCATTCCATCGCCCTTTTGCGCCTCAAGGTTAAAGCAAAACCAGGATTCAGACAATATCCGTCCGTCGGGCGCCGCCGCGGCGCGGTTAGAATCGCGCGCCAATCGCTGTTAGCATTGTGGAACTGCCTGCTTGCGGGGGCGATGAGCATGAGAAAGACAGAACTCTTACTACCCATGATCACGGCGCTGGCCCTGTGCCTGCCGTTTGCGGCGGCGTGCGATCAGACAGACCAGCGCCTCGATCAGCTGTTCACCACGCTGCAAAACAGCCACGACGATTCCGAGTTGCAGGAAACCGAGGAGTCGATCTGGAAAATCTGGTACCAGAGCGGCGACGAGGAGGTCGACGCCCGGATGGAAAAGGCCGCGGCCCTGGTCGCCATCGGCCAGCTCGCGGCCGCCGAGAAAATATACACCGGGATCATCGAAGCGCTACCGGAATTTTCCGAGGGCTGGAACCGGCGCGCGACGGTGCGCTTTTACCAGGGCGATTTCGCCGGCTCGCTGGCCGATATCGAGGAAACGCTGCGCCTCGAACCGCGCCACTTCGGCGCCATCTGGGGGCTGGGAATGATTCTCGGCTCGCAGCACGACTACGAGCGCGCCATCCTGGCGTTCGAGCGGCTGCTCGAAATCAAACCGAATGCTCAGGACGCGCGCCCGCGCATCGAGATGTTGAAACAGGAGATGGCGCGCGAATCGATTTGAGGGCCGGCCGTTACCCTGGTCCGGCGTTCGAATTATCCGGGCGCGCGGTTAGCCGGCCGTATAGACGCGGGGGACCGGCTAGAGGTGGTTTTTTCGCAGCAACCCGGCGCCCTGTTCGTCGATGATCTGGCGGCCCTTGGTGATCGAATGCTCGATCGCGGCCTGAACGTTGCTGTTCTGGTCGGCGCGGATGAAGCGGATACGCCGGACCTCGCCGTCGAGTTCGCCGCTGATGTAGCCGGCGGTGCGGTACTTGCCGTCTTCGACGATCGGCTCGGCCTCGATCGAAAATCCCTTGTAATCGACGGCTTCGACGGCTGGAGCGGCCGAAGCGCCGCCGCCGAGCAACGATTTGAAGAGCTTGCCTAGCGCCATGGCTGGATACCCGGTTGACTGCGGAAGCCCATGATAGCAGAAACGCGCCTCACTGCATGAACCGCTCGTGCCAGACCTCGTAGATCTCGTCCGGCCATTTCGACTGGAAATAGGCGATCAGGGCCAGGATCTCGGGATTGCTCAGCCGGTCGCCGAACGGCGGCATGACGCCGCCGATCTTGACGCCGCCTTCCTTGATCGAGCGCGCCAGTTGCGGAATCGAGTGGTGCCAGGCGTGCGCGCTGCCGTTCAACGGCGGCGGCGGATAATTGCCGTTGCCATCGGTTTGTTTCCAGTTCTTCGTGCCCTCGGCCTCGATGCCGTGGCAGGCGGCGCAATTCTGCTGGAACAGCCTGTTGCCCAGATCGACGACCGGCTGGTCGAACCAGCGCTCGGCCGCGGCCGCGCCGCCGGTCAGTGGCAGCAGTATGAATAACATTAGTCTGATCGATCGCATCCTGGGGTTCGCGGGGTAATTATTCGGCATCTTCGAGTCTCTGGTTATTATAGGAACAGTCGGGCCGGATATTGCAGTTCAGCCGCCCGACCTGTTCTTCGACCGTGAATTTTCTAAAGGGTTTGATCCGCGGCCCCGGGTACGCGCCGTACCGCGGTGTCGATGCCGCCGCCGGCGCCGAGCGCCAGATAGCGATAGCCCGGAGCCTCCTCGCCGATCGCGAACTCCCGGCTGCCCGGCTTGAATTGCACGCAAGTCGACGGAGTCGACATCCATTCGATCCCGTCGCGGCGATGGTGCGCCTCCTGGTGCACGTGACCCCAGAGCACGGCCCTGACATTGTCGTGCCGCGATAGCCTTTCCCGGAGCTCGGCGGCGTTTTCCAGTCCCTTGGCGTCGATCCATTCGCTGCCGGCAGCCATCGCCTGGTGGTGCAGGCAGACCAGCGCGTGGCGGTTTGCGTGGCGGCGCAGCCTGCTGTCCATGAAATCCAGCTCTGCCGGCCCGACGCGGCCCCGGACCTCTCCCTCGATGGTCGAATCCAGCAACAGGATCAACCAGGCGCCTGCAAGCACCTCGCGCGCGGCGCGTATCGGCCCGCCGGTCAGCTGCGCATGCATGACCGCGTTTTCGTCGTGGTTGCCCGGTAACCAGAACGTCGGGATGCCGGCGTCGTCGAAGCGCGCCGCCAGGTAGCGGTAGGCCTCCGCCGAGCCATCCTCCGCGAGGTCGCCGGTCGCGAGCAGCAAGTCGGGTCGTCCGTATTCGCCGAGCGCCGCCGTCATCACGGCTTCCAGGCTACGCCGCGTATCCACTCCGCGCAGCCGCTCGCCGGGGCGTGCCAGGATATGACAATCGGTGAACTGCAGGATGCGCACCCGGTCGGCACGGGCCGGCTCGAGTTCGTCTGTATCGGGCGTTACCGCCATGTCGTGTTGACCCCGCTGTTACCGGATGAAGCGCGCGCCGACGATAGCAGCTATCCGCCCGGCCCTCAATCGCGCCGAGGTCGAGCGCCTTTTTCGTGCATGAGATAAATTTCATACAGTCGAAAAATAATTTAAGTTACCATTGCCCCCCCGGAACCGATCGGACCCGGGGTCCGCATGCAATACCGCCGCGAGTAGTCGGCACCGCCCCAGGCCGGGTGCGGCGCAGGGACTCGCACCGCATAAGCGCGCGGGCGTCGAGAATCGATAATCGGGAGAGCCGTGCCCGGACGGAAGGATGCGTATATTGAGACTAGCGATTTTACTGCTGCTGCTGACGGCGATTGGCGGCTGCGCCAGCCTGGTCGGTTCGGCGACCTCGCGGATGGCCGACGATATTTCGCTGGCGATACTCAACCAGGACGACCCCGAGACGGTTCGCGACGGCGCACCCGCCTACCTGCTGATGATCGACGGCCTGATTGCCGGCGATCCGGAAAACGTCGACCTGCTGCTGTCCGGCGCGAAACTTTACGGGTCATACAGCGGCGCCTTTACCGACGACGAGGCGCGCGCCGCGCGCCTGGCCGGCAAGTCGCTGGACTACGCCCGCCGCGCGCTGTGCCTGGAGGTCGAACCGGTATGCAAGGCCAGCGGCGGCAGGCTCGACGGATTCGAGGCCAGCCTCGATACGACCGGCAAGCCGGACCTGCGGATATTGTATGCTTACGCGGTTTCCTGGGCGGGCTGGATCCAGGCCAATGCCGAGGACTGGAATGCGATCGCCGACCTCGCCAGGGTGACCGCGCTGTTCGAGCATTGCCTGTTGCTCGACGAGCGTTACGACAACGGCGGTGCGCATGTCTATCTCGGCGTCATCAAGTCCTTGCGCCCCGCCGCGCTGGGCGGTCAGCCGGAGGTCGCGCGCGCGCATTTCGAACGCGCGATCGAGATCTCCGGCGGGCACAACCTGATGTACAAGGTATTGATGGCCAAGCATTATGCCCGTAACGTTTTCGACCGCGAACTCCACGACCGGCTGCTGAACGAGGTTCTCGAAGCGCAGGCGGAGTACCCGGGTTATACGCTGGTGAACACCCTTGCGAGGATCGAAGCCCAAAAGCTGCTCGCCGAAAGCGACGAGTTTTTTTAGGAAACTATTCACGGACCGACCGTTCAAAGCAAAAAAACCGATAAAAACATGTTGAAACCCAGCTTGAAACTCTTCGCTTTCGCGTGCCTGGCGCTGGCCTTCGGCGCGGGTGTCCAGGCGAAAACACTGAAAATAGCCACCCTGGCGCCCGCCGGCACCAGCTGGATGCAGGAAATGCAGGCCGGCGCGGAGCTGATACTGGAGCGTACCGAGGGCCGCGTGAAGCTGAAATTTTACCCGGGTGGCGTCATGGGCAACGACCAGAGCGTGCATCGCAAGATCAGGATCGGGCAACTGCACGGCGGCGCGTTTACGCCCACCGGGCTGGCCGGCGTAGATTCGAGCATCCAGGTGCTCAGTTTGCCGATGCTGTTCAGGAACCTCGACGAGGTCGACTACGTGCGCGAACGCATGGACCCGGTATTGAAACAGGAGATGAGCGACAGCGGTTTCGTGATTCTCGGCATTACCGAGGGCGGATTCGCGCGCATCCTGTCCAGGCAGCCGATGCAGGACCTGGAATCGCTGCGTCGCGGCAAGGTCTGGATTCCGGAGGGCGACCGGATCAGCCAGGTAGTTTTCGAGGCGCTCGGCATCACGCCGGTCTCGCTGCCTATCGGCGACGTATTCACCGGCCTGCAGACGGGCCTGATCGATACCGTCGCGGTAAACCCGACCTCCGCGATCGCCTTTCAGTGGCACACCAGTACCGAATACATGACCGAGGTGCCGATCACCTACCTGATCGGTATACTGGCGGTCAGCAAAAAGGCCTTCGAAGAATTGTCGGGCGACGATCGCGCGATCGTCGTCGAAGAAATGGGCAGGGTTTTCGCGCGCATGGATGTCAGCAGCCGCTCGGAAAACGAGGCGGCGCTGGAAGCGCTGGCATCTCAGGGGATAAGTTTCGTACCGGCCAAACCGGGCGAGGCCGAGCGCTGG
>JASFKL010000310.1:0-4744 GCA_050118655.1 Gammaproteobacteria bacterium
ACGGCCTGCCGCCACCCCTGCCACGATCGATCCCCGAGTTCCGGGTCAGATCGAATACTAGCCCGATCGCCGGGCCTGAGGCCGTTGTCGAAGGGTTTTTGTCCTGACCGGAAACTCGCGTGCGGGCGGCGATTCGCCGCAGCAAAATACGGCGGAAATTGATATCATGCGGCGCTTCTTGCGAGGTAACCGAATTGTTCACTGAATACGGACCAGGCATCGTGGCCTGGTGTTTCCTGGCGCTCACCCTCGGCGGTTTCATCAAGGGAGCGCTCGGTGTCGGGACGCCGCTCCTGACCGTGCCGATGATGGCACTGGTGCTGCCGCCGCAAATGGCGGTGGCCATCATGGCGATCCCCGTGGTCGTGGCCAACCTCTGGCAATTCGCGCAGGCCGGCAAGAGCGGCGCGGTCGTGAAGCGCTTCTGGCCGGCTTTCCTGGCCATCCTGATCGGCACCTGGATCGGGGTCAACATCCTCGCCTCGCTCGACGACCGGACGCTGCTGATCGTGGTCGGTATCGCGGTCATCGTGTTCGCGATCATGCAGGGATCGCGATTCCGGATTCAGCTTCCCGACGCGATGGTCAAGCCCGCCGGAGTTTTTTTTGGCGGCGCCTCGGGGCTGATCGGCGGCATTTCGTCGTTTTTCGGGCCGATGCTGATCACTTACCTGATCTCGGTGCGCGATATCGACAAGAATCAATTCGTCAGCTCGATCAGTTTTCTATACGTCAGCGCGGTCCTGCCCTGGACGGTAATGCTCTACTACTACGGTATTCTCGACGGGCCGGTGCTGACCTATTCGACTTTCGCCACCATCCCGGTGACGCTCGGGCTGCTGATCGGGCAGAGCGTCCGCAAGCACATCAGCGACGCGCGCTTCCGTTACCTGATCATCGGCATCCTGCTGATTTCGGGCGTTTCCATGCTCTGGCACGCCTACCACTGAATCGACAGCCGTGGATCGCGGGCCTCAGGGAGCGATGCTGAGCGCATCCGTGCGCACGCCCATGGGTCCGCGGGCGAGATAAAATCGCAAGGCCTCGCCGTCTCGTTCGACCTCGATCTCGACCGGCTCGCCGAAGGTTCCGGCCGCGGTGGCGGCGCGCAACTCCCGAGGGCTGTAGATTCGCTCGTTGGCATAGCGCAGGATCTGGTCTCCCGCCCGAATCCCGGCCTGCCCCGCGGGCGCGCTCGCCAGCACGCTGGCGACCTCGACCCGGTTCGGGCGGCCCGAGGCGTACAGGTAAGCAGCGTATTCGTTTTCGCCGAGCCGTTCGCGCAACGATTCCTCGCGCTGCTCCAGGATCTCGAATTCGGTGCGCCTCGCCGACCGGTCCCAGCCCTCCCGCGCGGCCCGGTCGCGCAGGCGCAGGCGTTCTAACTCCAGCTGCTCGAAGAACAGCCTCAGTTCCTGCGCACGCGCCTCGTTGATGCCCGAGGCGATCAGCGCCTGCTCGTCGAACCAGGCGCGGTCGGCGTCACCGTCGATCGCCGGGTCGACGCCGGCGCCGTCATCGCTATCGTCGGAAACTTCCTCAGGGGCCCTTTCGGAGCGCTGCGCCAGCTCGCCGATGCGCCGTTCCAGCGCGTCGACTTTTCGTTCCAGCTCCCGACGCGCGCTGGATTCGTCCCGCAGCCGGCCGCGCAGGTCGGCGAGCTCGATATCGGCCGATGCGGGAGTCCGGGATCGAGCCGTCTCGGCCCGGCCGTCGGCTGACTCCGGCTCTGCCGGTCGTGTAGGTGGCGAGTCGATAGGTATCGCCTGCGCGACCAGGAACCCGGCCACCGCCGCGAGTCCGACGTACAATAGAATTCGGTGTCCGGGCATCACTATTTCCGGGGCGAATTTCGCCATTTTCTCTCGTTACTCGACAGACAGCGTCATTCTACCGGAGTTCGGTCGCTTTTGGCGGTCGCAAAAACCGGGGAAAGCTCGACGGACGGATCCCGAATACGCTCCCAGAGCAAAGGCAGCTGGCTGAAATCCCGCGTCGCCTGCAGCTGTTCCGGCGGCGTCGGTACCGCGTGCGGGTTGCCGAATTCGCCGACCTTGAAACTGAATACGTAGTTCGGCTCGATGCCCATGCGCAAGTCCGATATGACGATATCGCCATCCAGATTGCGCACCGAGTAGAAACCTTTACTGAACCACCTGAGCCGCCGGACCGGCCAGTGATCCTCGATCGATGCCAGCAGCGAATCGTCGCTCGGATACGGCGTGAAGCGGATTTTTGCATCGCCGTCGAGCAGCGAGTAATAGCTTTCGTAGTATCCCTGTCCGGTCATGACCACGGCGCGCCAGAGTATCGAGGTGAATGGCGCCGGCGTCGTAAACACGGCCCGGTGGGCGATACCCTGCCGCTCGAGCGCGGTTTCGAATCGATTGTCGACCACGACCTTGACCGCCATCGTCCAGGCCAGGTAGAGCGTGCTCGCGGCCAGACCCAGGCGATTGAGTCGGTGTCCGCGCGATGATTCCCGGGTCATCACCAGTGCGGCAATGACGCCGGCCAGCAACGGCAGCGTGTAGAGCGGGTCGATGATGAAAATCGTCGACAGGGATACCGGCGTGGTCGAAACCGGCCAGAATATCTGCGTGCCGTAGGAGGTCAGGCTGTCAAGCAGCACGTGAGTCGCAAAAACCCCGTAGATAGCCAGCGCCCAGCCTCGCCAGTACTTGCGGGTATCGGGATGGATGCGCGTGATCGCACCTACCAGCAGCGGTGTCGCCAGCGCCAGCATCAACAGCGAATGGCTCGCCGAGCGGTGGTAGGTGAAATCGCTAACCGCGTCGCCGAGCGGCACGAATACGTCGAGATCCGGCAAGGTACCCGCGATGGCGCCCCAGGCGATCGCGCGATTGCCGACCTTGCGGCCGAGAGTGGCCTCGCCGACCGCGGCGCCCAGCGCCAGTTGAGTAATAGAATCCATCTTTGTCCGTGCTCCAGGCCTGTATTCAGTTTACATTTATACGCGGCCGTCGAGCGGGCCGATTTGCGCGCCGCGGCAGCTTACATTCGCTAGACAGTCTCCGAAAGCTTGTATACCATCTTCAGCAGGTTCTAGTTAACCAACTGCACCCATAAGTAAAACAACTGGAGGAGCACAATGAAATTCAGAAAACTCCTGACCGGCAGTGCTATGGCGCTCGCCGTGACGACTATTTCCGCAAATACCGCCTGGGCGGCCTGCGCGACCGACAATCTGCCGGGCTCGATGGCCGGACCCGACGGCTTTCCGGCGCGCGCGCTGACCATGATCGTTCCCTACGGCCCGGCCGGCGGCTCCGGACAGGTAGCCCAGGCAATGGCCGAGGCGGTCACCGAACTCACCGGCGTCGCGATCAACCGCGACCACAAGCCCGGCGGTTCGGGTACGGTCGGCATGACTGCCTACATGGCGGCCCCGGCCGACGGCTATACCGTGCTCGAGCATATCGACGACGCTTCCAGCGCGCACGCCCTCGATTCCTCGCGCCCGAACCCGGCCACCGACCTGATCCCGCTGGTGACCTCGCAGATCACCTTTTCGCAGATCTACATCCGCAGCAACGAGACTCGTTTCACCGACTGGGAATCCTTCGTCAAGTGGGTGACCGCGCAGGACGGCAAGGCGACGATCGCCAACGTCTCCAAGGAAGGCTCGATGGAGCGCGTGTCGATGAAGTTCATCACCGACGCCACCGGCATGAAGATCCAGCAAATCTCCTTCGACAAGGGCGCCCCGCGCTACGGCGCGCTGGCCGGCGGCCAGGTCGACGCGCTGTTCGAGCAGCCCGGCGACGTGCGTAACTTTCTCGATGCCGGCAAGTTCAAGCCGATCCTGACTCTCCTCAAGGAGCGGCCTTCCGCTTTTGCCGACGTGCCGAGCCTGACCGATGTCGCGCTCGATTTCGATCCCCTGTACCGCTTCCGCGGCTTCTACGTGCACAAGGATGCGCCCGCGGACCGGGTCAAGTGGCTGCAATGGGCGTTCCAGAAGGCCTACTGCGAACCGAGCTACCAGAAGTACAACGAGAGCAAGTACATGACCCTGATCGAGAGCTTCCGCGACACCCAGGGCTCGCGCGATCTGATCAACAAGACGATCAAGCAATATCGTGCCGTCTACAAGGAAATGGGACTCGAAGTAAAATAACAACGGCATGAATACTGCTGCCAGCACGAGGCGCCCGGGGATTTCCCCGGGCGTCGAATTTTCACCCCTCCCGGAATTTTTGCAGACATGGGCAAGCTGAGGACCGGACACCTGGTCGAGGCCGGGCTCTGGCTCTGTCTTTGCCTGTTCCTGTACACCTTTTCCTTCCAGTTCGAGCGGCCGATCGAGATTTACAAGTTCGGCGCCTCGGCCTGGCCGCGCGCGATCATCCTGTTGATGGCGATCGCGGCGCTCGGCCAGCTTTACCACCAGTGGAAATACGGCGACGAGACATCCACCAGCCTGATCGGCACCGCGGTGGACGAAGACGAAGACGCCGAGGAAGCCGCCCACGAGGCGCATCACGAAAACGCGAAATGGTACCTGTCGACCCTGGGCCTGCTGTCGATCCCGTTTATTTATATGCGCCTCCCCGACTGGATAGCGGGCTGGATCGGCGCCGACAAGACCGGTTTGCATATCACGCGGATCGTCGTCGCCGCGATCCTGGTCGCCATCGTCGTCTATTTTATCCGCCATCACCGGGTGCGCGTGGCACTGATGTTTCCATTGTTTTTCGCCGCGCTGCTGGAAGATTTCGGC
>JASFKL010000311.1:0-4738 GCA_050118655.1 Gammaproteobacteria bacterium
CCCTGTTTCGCGCTGTTATAATCGCGCCTTTGCGAATTGACGGGGTTTGTCGATGTTTGAAAACCTGACGCAAAGGCTGTCCGGCACGCTCAAGAACCTGCGCGGCCAGGGGCGTCTTACCGAGGAGAATATCCGCGACAGCCTGCGCGAGGTCCGCATGGCCCTGCTCGAGGCCGATGTCGCGCTGCCGGTGGTCAAGGATTTCATCGACGGCGTGCGCGCCAAGGCGCTCGGCCAGGAGGTGATCGGCAGCCTTTCCCCCGGCCAGGCGCTGGTCAAGGTCGTCAATGACGAGCTGGTCTCGATCATGGGCGAATCGCAGGCCGCGATCGACCTGAACCACAAGCCGCCGGTGATCGTGCTGATGGCCGGCCTGCAGGGTACCGGTAAAACCACCACGGTCGCCAAGCTCGCGCGGCGGCTTGCCGAGGTCGAAAAGAAATCCGTAATGGTTGCCAGCGCCGACGTCTATCGCCCGGCGGCGATCGACCAGTTGCGCACCCTGGCCGGCGAGGTCGGCGCCGAATTCTATCCCAGCAATCCCGACCAGAAACCGGTCGCGATCGCCCGCGATGCGGTGACCGCGGCGCGCAAGGGCGGCGCCGACGTGCTGATCATCGATACCGCGGGACGGCTTGCGATCGACGAGCAAATGATGGACGAGATCCGTGCCATCCACGAAGCCGTGGAGCCGGTCGAAACCCTGTTCGTGGTCGACAGCATGACCGGCCAGGATGCCGCCAATACCGCCAGGGCCTTCAACGATGCGCTGCCGCTGACCGGCGTGGTGCTGACCAAGGTCGACGGCGACGCTCGCGGCGGCGCGGCGCTGTCCGTCAGGCACATCACCGGCAAGCCGATCAAGTTCATCGGCTCGGGTGAGAAAACCGATGCGCTGGAAGCTTTTCACCCCGATCGCATCGCGTCGCGAATTCTCGGTATGGGCGACATCCTGTCGCTGGTCGAGCAGGCCCAGGAGAAGGTCGATCACGAGAAAGCCGAAAAACTCGCGCGCAAGGTCAAAAAAGGCAAGGGATTCGATCTCGAAGACTTGCGCGACCAGTTTGCGCAGATGGAAAAAATGGGCGGTCTCGGCAGCCTGGTCGAAAAATTGCCCGGCATGGGCGCCGGCGCCGCGCAGGCCCTGCAAAACCCGGCCCAGGTCAAACAGATGAAGCGCATGGTGGCGATCATCGACTCGATGACGCCGCGGGAGCGCCGCAAGCCGGAAATCATCAACGGTTCGCGCAAGCGTCGTGTCGCGCAGGGCTCCGGCACCCAGATCCAGGACGTCAACCGCCTGCTCAAGCAGCACAAGCAAATGCAAAAGATGATGAAGAAAATGGGCAGCAAAGGCGGCATGGCCAACATGATGAGAGGCATGAAAGGGAGACTTCCTCCCGGAATGGGCTTCTAGGAACGCGCTTTTCGACGATAGCGGTGTCAGCCGCGTGCTCAGGCGATCACGTATTGGCATATACGCTCACGCCTTGCGCGCGCGGCTTCCTTGCTCTCGCCTAAAAATCACGCCCCTGGAAGCCCATTCACTCCCAGGCGTATCGAGGGGACGCTTTTTCGACGATAGCGGTGTCAGCCGCGTGCTCGGCCGATCACGTATTGTATGAAAGGGAGTTTGCCGCCCGGGTTTCCAATGTTGGGGGAGCAGGAGACCTGATTCTCGTAAAATTCCCCGATTTAGCGAGTAAAAACAGGGGTTTCGGGCTTCACAGGCGGGTTAAATTAGGTACAATACGCGGTCTTCTGACCCCGGGTCAGCGGCGAACTGTTGCCTGACGGCAATTCCGGGCGCCGAATTTAATTTGGAGTTTATTTATGGTTTCAATTCGTTTGGCTCGCGGCGGTTCCAAGAAACGCCCGTTCTACCACGTGGTGGTAAGCGACAGCCGCAGCCCCAGAGACGGCCGTTATATCGAGCGGGTCGGCTTCTTCAATCCGCGGGCCCAGGGCCAGGAAGTGGAGTTGCAGCTCGACGATGCGCGAATCGATTACTGGATTTCGCAAGGCGCGAAACCCAGCGAGCGCGTTGCAAACCTGATCAAGGGAGCCAGGGCAGCGGCTTGACCGGCGATGAACCAACACGATGACGATTTGATCTGTGTTGGGCATGTGCTGGGCGCAAAAGGACTCAAGGGCTGGATCCGGGTGTTCTCGCATACCAGCCCGCGCGACAACATACTGAGTTACAGTCCCTGGTTGATAGACCGGGGCGAAGGCCCCGAGGCCTTCGACGTGGATGGCCGCAGCGAAGGCAAGCACGTGCTGGCGCGGCTCAAGGGGATCGAGGATCGAACCCGGGCCGAGACGCTGACGGGCTGCCGGCTGTTCATCCGCCAGCGACAACTGCCCGACCTCGCCGCGGGCGAGTATTACTGGTCGGACCTGATCGGGCTGGCCGTAGAAACGCTGCAGGCGGAGCCGCTCGGCAAGATCGCGGCAATGATGGAAACCGGCGCCGACGACGTAATGGTGCTGGAAGGAGAACGGGAGCGACTGATACCGTTCGTGATGGACGAAATCGTCCGGGAAGTGGATCTCGGCAATCGGCGCCTGGTCGTGGACTGGTCGCCCGAGTACTGAGATGCGCATCGACGTCGTCACGCTGTTCCCGGAGTTCGTCGAACAGGTGGTCGGTTGCGGGGTCGTCGGCCGTGCTGCGGAGCAGAAATTGCTCAGTCTGCACTGCTGGAACCCGCGGGACTATACCCGGGACCGGCATCGCACGGTGGACGATCGCCCCTATGGCGGCGCTCCGGGCATGCTGATGAAAGCGGAACCGCTGCGCGATACCATAGCCGCGGTCCGGCAGCAGAACCCCGATGCGCGGGTGGTGTACCTGAGCCCCCAGGGCAGGTTGCTGAACCAGTCCATGCTCGCGCAGCAGGTGGAAACGGGGTCGGTGATTTTTTTATGCGGCCGCTACGAGGGCATCGACGAGCGGTTGCTGGAGAGCGAGGTCGACGACGAATGGTCGATCGGCGACTACGTCATCAGCGGCGGCGAACTCGCCGCGATGGTGTGCATCGATGCGATGACCCGGCTGATACCCGGGGCGCTGGGGCACGAGCAATCGGCGCAGCAGGACTCGTTCAGCGCGGGTTTGCTGGAATGCCCGCAGTACACGCGGCCCGAGGAATGCATGGGCCGGCGCGTCCCCGAGGTCTTGATGAACGGTAACCACCGCGAGATCGAGACCTGGCGCGAGCGGCAGTCGCTGGGACGTACCTGGCAGCGGCGCCCGGACCTGCTCGAGCGGGTCGAACTGGATGCAAGGCAAAAAGCCTTGCTGGATGAATACATAGCCGAGTTCGAGAGAACCCGGGAACGGTGAGAATCACCGTTTGTGAAACGAGAATCTAGAGGAATCGAAATGAGCGACATAATTGCGCAACTCGACGCGGAAAACATGAAAGCCGACGTTCCCGCTTTTTCGCCGGGCGATATCGTGGTGGTGCAGGTATGGGTCCGCGAAGGCGCGCGCGAAAGGCTGCAGGCCTATGAAGGAGTCGTCATCGCCAAGCGCAACCGCGGCATCAACTCGGCCTTCACGGTGCGCAAGATGTCCCATGGCGAAGGCGTCGAGCGCGTGTTCCAGACGCACAGCCCGCTGATCTCTGAAATCAAGGTCAAGCGCCGCGGCAAGGTTCGCCGCGCCAAGCTCTATTACCTGCGCGGCCGTACCGGCAAGGGTGCGCGTATCCGCGAAAAGCTGTAGACAGGACATAGTATTGCCCGATATAAAAGGCGTGTCCGAACCGGCACGCCTTTTTTGTTAGCGATGAGAAAATTCACTGCCCGCACAGTTCTCGCGTTGATTGCGGCCGCCCTCATCGGCCAGGCCGGGGCCAACGAACGTCTCGAACTGCTCAGGAACATATCCGCGGCGGGCGCACCCAACCTCACCCTGAAGATGCTCGACGAGGCCCAGCCGCCGGTTGACCAGGACCTGTATGAATGGATCCTGTGGGAGCAGGAGAGGCTGCGGATTCTCGCGCAATGGAAACAGTGGGACCAATTGCTGGTGCGTATCGAGGGATTGCCGGTGGATATTCCCGCGCAGTTCCGCGGGCAGGCGGCGACCTACGAGGCCCGCGCTTATCTCGAACTCGGGCAAGACGCGTCCGCGCGCGAGGTGTTGCGCGAGCAACTTTGGCAAGTCAAGGCCGCCGAATCCGCCGAATACGAAACCTGGCGGCGGCAAATCATCGAATCCTATCTGGGCGACGACCGCATCGAGGATGCGCGGATCGCGATGCTGCGCCTGGACCAGGATTTCAACAGCAACGATATCGACTGGCTGCTGCTCAGGGCGCAGGTGCTGATTCAGTCCGGCAGGCCGGCACAGGCGGAGCGGGTGCTGCATGAGCAAAAGGACTGGCGCGCCGAGTTGACCCGGGTCTACGCGCGTTTTCTGCAAGGGCAGGTCGACGCGGCCGAGCTGTGGCAACAGGTCAAGAGCCGCGCCGCCGACGAAAGGCTCGACGACGAGCAACGCGCCACTCTCTGGGCCCTGGCCAACCAGGCCGCGCAGCAAATGTCCCCGGTGGATCGGGTAGTCGCCCTGGAGTCGCTGTTCCGCGCCCCCCGGCAATCGCCGCTCAAACTTTTCCAGGTGCCGGTCGACAACCTGTGGCAGGCCTACCTCGACTACGCCCGGCTGGTCGGCAACCGCGCCGAGTTACTGATCGGCGACGATGCCCGTTGGCTGGAATTGGCGGAC
>JASFKL010000312.1:0-4706 GCA_050118655.1 Gammaproteobacteria bacterium
TACCGCCGCGGTCCAGTTTTTTTTGCAGACCCCGAGGCAGGGATTTTTCCTTCTCGTGCTTGGCGAATACGGGACTCGAGAACAGTCCGAGCACGATAATTACAGTGAGAATGCTTTTCATTCCGAATCTCGCAAATCTTATCTTGATACATCGAGTATAGGCGTTAATCGCGACTCCGTTTTACAGGGCAGTGAACGTCGTCTTCACGGCGCCTGCAGGGCAGGATTAAATAATTGGCCGATTCCGCCGGTGGGCGCTCTACGCGGGAGTTTGATGCGGATCAACTATCCCGTTACGACCGGCGTTAGAATGATTTCGAAACCGATAGGGAGGTGGATCATGAATACACTGACCATAGTCATAATGATTGCGCTGCTGACGACCATCGGATTGATCGGGACCGGTATCTGGTCGATGGCACACGGCGGCGATTTCGACCGCAGGCATTCGACCCAGTTGATGATTGCGAGGGTCGGTATGCAGGGCGTTACCCTGCTGCTGTTGATCGTCGCTTTTTATCTGGCCCATTGAGGGTTCGGACGCCGGCCGCGCAACGAAACGACAGGGAGAGTCAGGACTCGGGCATCCTATTCTGCCGACGAAATGTCGTGGCGGAGCCAGGGTTATTTTATGCAGACAACCCGGCAAGGCAAGTTCTCGGATATTCAGGGCGTAACCAGCAACAACCCGAGAAAGGCCGAGGTTTTGATCAGCACGGAGCTGTTCGAGCACCATTTCACCAGCATTGTGCAAATCGCGGGCGGTAACAGTAACAGGGTCAGGACGGACAGCCAGTGATCGACAGGCTGAGATATCAGACAGGATTGCGCTGCGACCAGGTTGCAATACAGACCGTCCACGCTGCCGCCCGTGGCCAGGTCGAAAACCAGGCCATACAGGTTGCATAGCAACAGCAGGGAAATGAAAGAAAACGGTCGCATCGGTCCTCGGTTGGTGTCGTTAGAGTTGTGCCGGCTTCCTTGCCGTTGACCAGTGCCGCCGGGTCCGGCCGGCGAAGCCAATCCATATATTTATAGCCTGATTTATCAAATTCTGCTACCACGCGGGCGAAATTGAAACAGTTCGCTATCCTGTCGAAGATTTTCCAAATATAGTGTCGACCACGTCACAGGTGGACATTTCGGAACAATTTCAGAGGTCAAAAATGACACGAATCCTTACTGCGGCCTGCCTTATGCTGGCATTGCTGGCGGGTGGTTGCGCGACCACCGGCGGCGGGACCCCCGCGGAGCAGCGCGCCTCTATACAGAAGATGAAAGCCCAGGTTCTGACGGAGCTTTACCGGCAAAAGCCCGATGTCAGGGCGCAGATCGCCAGTGCTCCGGGGTACGCGGTTTTCAGCAATGCCAACGTCAACGTGATCCTGGCCAGTTTCGGCGGCGGCTTCGGCGTTGTCGAGAACAACCGCAATGGCAGCAACACCTACATGAAAATGGGTGAGGTCGGGGTCGGTCTCGGGATGGGCGTCAAGGACTTCAGGCTGGTGTTCGTATTCCATACCGATACCGCGATGAAACATTTCGTGGAAAAGGGCTGGGCGCTCGGTGCGCAGGCCGACGCTGCCGCCAAGTCCAACGACAAGGGTGCCGCCGTGGGCGGCGAAATTACCGTCGACAACATGACGATATACCAGCTGACCGAGACCGGCCTGGCATTACAGGCGACGATCAAGGGAACCCGTTTCTGGAAGGACGAAGCGCTGAACTAGGCCTGCCGGAGTTCAGCCGCCGACATGGGCCAGTTCGACGCGCCTGATTCGCACCGGCTTGCGATCGTTAAGTTTGCCGGGTTTGAGCGGATTGAAACCGAAAATACCCGATACCTCGCGAAAGTCAGCATCGATCAGCCACTGGCTGACCATGCCCAGGCCGTAGGTCAGCATGCGCATTTTCGGAAAATCGGATTGCCAATGAGTCATCGGGATCCGCCGCGACAGTAACGCGGTCTTGATCAGCTTCAGGTCCGCGGGATCGAGTTCGTTTGCGAGCCGCGCCGAACGGGCCTCGCGCTCGGCGATGATCCCGAGCAAATCCTGCGAATGCGATTTGGCGCGATCGGTTTCGATCATGCTGAAGGTAAATTCGTTTTGCAGCACGCGCTCGTCGAATTGCGGAGTGACGTAGTCGCAGATGTCGGGCCTGCGCAGCAGCGCCAGCCGACCGTCCAGGTCGCGGCCGATCATCGGTGACCTGCCGCCGAAGATATCGCTGTAAAAGCGTACCCCGGCCAGGTTGGCCTCGATATCCGCGCGGCTCAGGATACCGGTCATGCGCGTGCCCATGTAACTGCGCTCGAAAGTCATCGACAGGCGGCGGATATCTTCCGGCTGCAGATGTTTGCGTCGGCTGCGCAGCGCATTGAAATAGTGAAAGCCGTCGTCGAAAAAGTGGCTCAGCTTGTCCGCACCCATGCGCACGCTGCAAACATTGACGATCGACGCGAGGTGAAGTCGCGACGGGATGTATCGCCAGTCAGCCGCGTGGTAGACGCTTTCCTCGGGAGTCATCTGGATGCGCTCGATTTCGGGCCAGCCGTCGCAGCTGCCGGTGCCGATGCAGCGCTCGAACATGCCCCAGGTGACGTCGCGGATATTGCGTCGGCGAAACTCGGAGAAGAAGGCGAATTCGACGGCGCGATCGTCCGGGTCGAGCCGCTCCCCGCCGCTCGTGTTTACCGCGGCGATCACGGATTCCAGCGCCAGCGCGAGCCGCTCGCTTATCTGTGCCGCGGAATCGGCGAGCGGGATATAGGCGTAAGTCCAGGGATCCGACTCGCTGGACCTGGAAACCGACGGCACCGCGCACAGGGCGCACAGCAACAGCATGGCATGTCGGAACGAAGTTTTTGCGGGTTGTCTCGCGTACATGATTTGTTTCACCTTCACGCCCGGTACGAACGTGAGTTTGCGCGGCGGCCTTGCGCATTACAATCTTCGTCGCGGAGGTTACGCGATACGTGACCGAAAGGGCCGGATAACGCGACTTCAGGGTTCGAACGGCTTACTGCGTGGTTGGGGGTTTAACCCGGCTCAGAACAGCAGGTCCATGCCGATAACGATCCAGCGGGTATACAGCCGGGGATTGGCCTGGCCGCTCTGCGGACCCTTGCCGGCGAAGCGCTCGCGATAGGCGATCGAAAACTCCATCGGAGCCGGGCTTTGCTTGTCGCGGTAGGCCGCCAGTGTCGAGTAGCTGGACTCGACGATGACGATCTGTTCTTCGAAATCGGTATCGGCCTCGAGGCTCGAGTAATTGAAACCCTTGTCTCCGTCGATACTGTCTTTCGATTTGAAGCCGTAGGTATAGGTCGCGCCGAAGGAGAGTGCATCGCTGCTCCAGTAGCGCGTCGACAGTTCGAGATTGACGATATCGCCGAGATCGCGATCGACTCGCTCCCGGTTGTTGGTGAATGTTTGCCCGGGAGTATCGCCGACGCGCATGATTTTCTTGTCGGCAAGCATGTAATCGTAGCGAAAGGTCAGATTCAGAACCAGGTCGCCCTGCGCGCGGATCGGCCCCTGCAGGTCCGACGTTACGGTTTTCCAGCGATTGCTGAGTAAATAGTCGTATTGCAGGCGAAACAGCATGGCGTAGTTGCCGTAGCTCCAGGCCACGTCATCGAGCTTGTCGGCGTCGTCCTCGTAACCGGTCGGGATGCGCAAGCCGCCGGTAAATGCGAGCGCGGAATCGCGCGCGGCGTGAATTCGGTATCTCGCGCCGAGTTCGATGTCGCCGATACCGTCTCGCGACCAGGAGTCGACCTTGTCGAATCCGTATTCCGACTGAACCAGGTTTTGTACGTCGTCTTCGGTCAGCGGTATGCCGCCGCTGGCTATAGAGGCGAACGGAAAGGGCCCGCCGCCAGGGTCGAAACCCAGATTCGCTCCGCTGTTGTCGAACGCGATATCGACGTTGTTTTTTATCCAGTAATAGGGGACGTGAAAGCCGAGGGAAAAGTTGTCCGTCAGGCCGTATGCGTAGCCGATATCGAGTACATCGATGTCGTACTCGTAATCGACGGCGACGTCACCGAGTTTCGCGGTACCGCCGACCAGTGCGTCGAAAGGTTCGAGGATCGACAGTGCAATGCTGTCCAGCGGGGCGTCGTCGAACGGGGATGCCAGCGTTTCGCGGTCGCCGTCGGCGTTGTAACGGTGGGTGGTCGGGAGATAATGGTAAACATCCAGGTTGAATCGCGATACGCCCCGCGGCAGCACGGCGGCGTCGTCGGCGAGGCCGGCCCGGGGCATGACGAGCGCGAGCGCAAGCACCAGGGTGGTTGCCGCTACGGCCTCGCGATGCCCGCCCGTATTCACATTGGGATGCCCATCGTCATTTACTGGTTTCATCTATTGTACTCCTGTTTAGCCCGTAATGAACGTCAGGCTCAGCGCGGGCCAGTAAGTGATGACCAGCACCGCGACCAGAAGGATCACGAAAAACGGGATCGTCGCGCGGTAGAGCTTCATGATCGGCTGCTCGAAACGGTAGCTGGCGATGAACAGGTTCATGCCCACCGGTGGGGTGAAATAACCCAGCTCCATGTTGGCCAGGAAGATGATGCCGAGGTGTACGGGATGGATACCGTAACCCGCCGCGATAGGCAGAATGATCGGCACGATGAGCACGATCGCGGAAAATATATCGAGCATCATGCCGAGTACCAGTAAAAACAGATTGAGCAA
>JASFKL010000313.1:0-4704 GCA_050118655.1 Gammaproteobacteria bacterium
GATGCACAATTCGGGTAGTTGAGTATTGTGTCCCCTTATCTGTCAGGGCAATTCGGGTAGTTGAGTAAAGTGTCCCCCTATCTGTCAGGCGGGGAGGATGTTGTGCTCGGGACCGCAGGGAAAGCCGGTGATGTTTTCGGCGCCGTGTTCGGTGATCACCAGGATGTCGTGTTCGCGGTAACCGCCGGCGCCGGGCATGCCCTCGGGAATCGTCAGCATCGGCTCCATCGACACCACCATGCCCGGTTCGAGCATCGTATCGATATCCTCGCGCAGTTCCAGCCCGGCCTCGCGGCCGTAGTAATGCGACAGAATACCGAAGGAATGGCCGTAGCCGAAGGTACGGTACTGCAACAGATCGAGGTCGGCGAAGTAGCGGTTGAGTTCGGCGCAAATCCCGGAACAGGTGGCACCCGGTTTGATCAGCGAGATGCCGAGTTGGTGCGCGCCGACGTTGGCCTGCCAGATGCGCAGCGATTCCGCGTCGGGCTCGCCGATGAACAGCGTCCGCTCGAGCGCGGTGTAATAACCGGATATCATCGGGAAAGTATTCAGGCTCAGGATATCGCCGGCCTCGAGCGCGCGCGTGGTGACGGGATTGTGCGCGCCGTCGGTATTGATGCCCGACTGGAACCAGACCCAGGTATCGCGCAACTCGCTGTCGGGCCAGGCGCGCGCGATCTCGAGTTCCATCGCGTCGCGGCCGGCCATGGCGACATCGATTTCGCGCGTACCGACACGGATCGCGTCGCGAATCGCCTCGCCGCCGATATCGGCGGTGCGCGCGCCGCCCTCGATCAACTCGATCTCGGCCGCCGACTTGATCATCCGCAAGCCCATGATATCGGCGTGCAGGTCGGTCACCTCGGCATCGATAAACCCGCGCATCGTTTCGCGCGCGGCGAGCGTCAGGTGGTCGCCCTCGATGCCGACGCGCCGCGTATGCGGGATAATCGATGCAATCGCTCGCCAGTAATTATTGCGCCGCCAGTCGGTATAGATAAGGTTATCGCCGTAACAGCGCCGCCCGGGCTGACCGAGATCGATATTCGCCGATACCGTGACCGAGCGCTCCGCGGTTACCACGCAGGCGTAGGGGCGGCCGAACGAGCAATAGAGAAACCCCGAGTAATAGGCGATGTTGTGCATCGAGGTCAGCAGCATCGCGTCGACGTCGCGGCTCGCCATCAACTCGCGCAAACGTTCCAGGCGGGATTCGTACTCGGCAGCGGAAAAGGGCAGCGGGGCTTGCGCGCCGTTTTGCAGCGCGAAGAATTCGGGACGTTCGATTTGCGTCATGTCATCACTCCGAAAAACCCGGGTGATGCGAGCACCCGGTTACAATCCGGGCGTACAGGATCGGGAATTCGCCGATATCGCGGCGACGCCATCGCCACGGGCGGCCGGAATTTTAACGGCGCGGCGATTTTCCGGCAAGCTATAATGCGACCACTTCAAGGTTCGGGGAGACAGGCAGACCATGACATCGAATGCATTCAGCATCAGGGCGGCCGTCGAAGACGACCGCAAGCAATGGGAAACGCTCTGGCAGGGTTACCTCGTATTCTACGAATCGAGCCTGGCCGCCGAGGTGACCGACACGCTGTGGCGGCGCATTCTCGACCCGGCGCAGGAAATCGAGGGCCGCGTGGCGATGGACGAAAACGGCGATCTCGTCGGCCTGGTGCATTTCTTTCCACACCCCCATACCTGGTATATCGACCCGGTATGCTACCTCAACGACCTGTTCGTGAACCCGGAGATCCGCGGCGGCGGTATCGGGCGCGCGTTGATCGAGACCGTGCTCGACGAGGCGAAGCGGCGGGGCTGGGCCGAGGTCTACTGGCATACCCAGCATCACAACTCGGTCGCGCGCGGGCTTTACGACAAGCTCACGGGCGGCACCGACGGCTTCGTCAATTACTGCGTCGATATGTCCAGATACACGCCGGTATGATTCCTGCCGGGTGATGGCGGCACAGGCCGCTGGATGATGCACGGAAAGTCTGCGAACTCCCTGTGCTTTCCGAGGCGGTTTTTCAATGACCCCCGGCCAGGGGGCCGGGGTGACGGAGAAGTCTGCAGGACAGTCTCCGGCCCGGGGACCGGGTGGCGGATGGCTAGAGGATTTCGAGACCGAACTGGGCGGCCGACTCGACGAAGCCTTCCCACAGCGACAGCGCGAAGCCGCGCGGAATGAAGAGATCGTAACCCTCCGCCGAACGCCACAGCGTGACGCCGACATGGTGCGTCGCCGAGGAGGCCACGCCGCCGACCGGGAACGAGTCCTCGCGCAGGTCGAGCGGAAAATGACGGTTCAGGAACTCGGTCGCGTCGTCGCCGCCGACGCGCACCCGGGTGCGCGAATGCGACAGGTCGAGCGTCGCCGCCTGTTCGGCGTCGAAGGCCGGCGCCTCGACGCCCACCAGCCACCATTTCATCGGCTCGATGCGCAGCATCGCGCCGCCGCCGCCGACGGTCGCCGAGCCCGGGCCGGCCGCCGCATCGGCGCGCGCGCCGACCAGTTTGGCCAGGGTCTTGCCCACCGCGTCCATCGACTCCGGCCAGGCCGCGACCTGGTGCAATACCAGGCCGCCGACGTCCTGCAGGGTAACGCCGGTGCGCCCGGCATCGCCGTGATGGCCAGGATGGTAATGGCCGGCCAGTGCTGATACTCGATCAACCATGCATTCGCTCTCCACTCGGGTCGTACATGTGCGGCGAAACGACCTCGACATCGATGTTGCCCTTGCGCACCGGATCGGCCGCGACCAGCGTCCTGCCTTCCCATGCCTGGTATCCTCCGGAGACGAAACCGAGCCCGATCCAGTGACCCAGGGCCGGGGAATGGGTTACCGCGGTGATCCAGCCCTCGCCCATCCCCGAGACCTTGTCGGCCGCGCACAGGATCGCGCCGGCATTGAATTTCTCGCCGCGATCGATCGGCTTGATGCCGACCAGCCGCGGCCGGTCCTCGCGCAGCAATTCCGGCCGCTGGCGCATCGCGCTGCCGATGAACGACTTGTTTTCCGCCGCCATCTTGCCGAGACCGGCATCGTCGATGCTGACGCGGCCATCGAGTTCTGCGCCGGTGACGTGGCCTTTCTCGATACGCATCGCGCCGAGCGCCTCGAGCCCGTAGAGACAGCCGTCGTGTTTCTGCGCCTCGGCCCACAGCAGTTCCATCATCGCGGCCGCGTAGTCGGAAGGCACGTAAGCCTCGTAAGCCTTTTCGCCGGAGAAACTGATCCGCGCGATGCGGCACGGGATGCCGCCCTCGAGCGTGGTTTCGATCACGCCCATGAACGGGAAGACCTCGTTATCCATAACCGACGGATCCTCGACGCAGGCCTCGAGCACGGCGCGCGACCTGGGGCCCGCGACCGCGCTGCCCGCCCACTGCTCGGAGACGCTGGTGACGTGCACGCGCAAATCCTGCCAGCGGGTCTGCAGCAACTCTTCGAGCCAGACCATGACCTTGCCGGCATGCGCGGTGGTCGTGGTCATGAAGTAATCGGTTTCCGACAGGCGCCAGGTGGTGCCGTCGTCCATGACGATGCCGTCGTCGCGCAGCATGATACCGTAGCGCGCCTTGCCGATGGGCAGCTTGGCGAAAGGATTGGAATAGATCCGGTTCAGGAACTCGGTGGCGTCGGGGCCCTGCACGGCGATCTTGCCGAGCGAGGTCACGTCGCAGAGACCGACCGCGGCGCGCGTGGTTTCGGTTTCGCGCACGTAAGCCTCGCTGATGGTTTCGCCGGCGCGCGCGAAAAACCAGGGCCGATGCCAGAGGCCGGCCATGGTCATGGTCGCGCCCTGTGAGAGGTTCCAGTCGTGCATCGGCGTGCGTCTCAAGGGGCGGAAGTGCTCGTCGACGTTACGGCCCTTCAGCGCGCCGATGGCCACCGGCGTATAAGGCGGCCTGAAAGTCGTCGTGCCGACCGCGGGAATATCGACGCCGAGCGCCTCGGCCATCAGCGCGAGGCCGATAATGTTGCCGACCTTGCCGCCGTCGGTCGCCATGCCGAGCGTGGTATAGCGCTTCAGGTGTTCGACCGAGACGAAACCCTCGCGGTGCGCGAGTCGTACGTCGTCGGCGGTCACGTCGTGCTGCGGATCGACGATCGCCTTGGTCTTGCGCGCGGGATCGCGAACCTCGTAGACAGGCTGGATAGGGTTGCTCCAGCCTCCGATCGCCGGCATGGATTTCGCGCGCGCCTTGCCGCCGAGCGCCTTGACCGCCTGCGCGCCGACCGCGGCGCCCGAGTCGAAACAGGCGTCGGTGTTCCAGATACCGGCGGCGGAACCGGCGACCTGGATCGGCTCGTCGATTCCGGGCGCAACGAAACAGGCGTTGTCGGCGTTCCACACGGGTTTCACGCCGCGATGGGAAACCAGGTGGACCACCGGCGACCAGCCGCCCGATACCAGCAGCAGGTCGCAGTCCATGCGGCTCTCCGAACGCCAGCCGTCGCCGGTCGCCGCAGCGACCTCGAGACCGTTGATCGCGGGCGATCCCTGCGCGTTGAGCGGCGCGGCGGCGGTATGCAGGCTGACGCCCGCTTCGCCGGCGAATTCCAGCAGGCTGCCGTCGATGCTTGCGCGCGCATCGAGCAGGCTGACCCGCGCGCCGGCACGGGCCAGCTCGGCCGCGGCGGCATAGGCCGAGTCGTTGTTGGTGGCGACAGCGATGTGCTCGCCGGC
>JASFKL010000314.1:0-4682 GCA_050118655.1 Gammaproteobacteria bacterium
CGACAGCATCGATATCTTCAACCGCGCGCTGGAAAACAATATCGCCGTCGTCCCCGGCATCCTGTTTTCGGCGACGCGCCGTTTCAGGAATCACCTGCGCATCAATTGCGGCTCGCCCTGGACACCGGAAACCGAGAATGCGCTGAAGACGCTGGGCCAGATCGTCTGCAATTGCAAGAATAGCTAACTCGAATCTCGCTGCGCCTCGAGCGTCTCGCTCAGGCGCAGCCAGTCTTCCTCCGCGCGGCTGAGACGCTGCTGGTTTTCGGCCTGCGCCGCCAGCGTCTCCTCCAGCTCGGCGCGATTGTCTTGCAGATAAATCGAATCCTCGCTCAACCGTTGCAGCAGCCGGTCGCGGGTTTTGCCGAGCGCCTCGATTTCGCGCTCGATCTTGCCGAGACGGTTGAGTTCCGCCCGCTGTTCGCGATTGCGGCGTCCGCCGCCCGCGGAAGGGCTCTGCGCGGTCGAGGACTTGCGCTGCGCGAGCCAGGCGGGATAGGCATCGAGATCGCGGTCGAAAGGCGCGACGGATCCGCGGTCGACCAGCCACAGGTCGTCGCAAACGCTGCGCAACAGGTGGCGGTCGTGCGATACCAGGATCACGCTGCCCTCGAATCCCTGCAGCGCCTGGTTGAGCGCGAGCCGCATTTCCAGGTCGAGGTGGTTGGTCGGCTCGTCGAGCAGCAGCAGGTTCGGCCGCTGCCAGAGCAACAAGGCCAGCACCAGGCGCGCCTTCTCTCCGCCCGAAAAAGTGCCGGTCCGCTGCAGGATCTTGTCGGCGCGAAAATTGAAGCCGCCCAGGAAGGCGCGTATCTGGCGCTCGCTCAAACCGGGATCCAGGCGTTGCAGGATCAACAGCGGGTTGGCCTCGAGATCGAGCTGTTCGACCTGGTGCTGCGCGAAGTAACCGATACGCAGTTGCCGCGCGCGCGTGATCTCGCCGTCGAAAGCCGGCAGGTCGCCGGCCAGCAGCTTGATGAAGGTCGACTTGCCGGCGCCGTTGAGGCCCAGCAGGCCGATGCGCTCGCCGGGGATCATCGAAAAATCGATACCTTCGAGCACCACGCGCTCGCCGTATCCGGTGGTTACCTGCTCCAGCCGGATCAGCGAGCTCGGCATCGCCTCGGGTTCGCGGAACTCGAACCTGAACGGCGAATCGATGTGCGCGGGCGCGATCAGCTGCATTTTCTCGAGCGCCTTGATGCGGCTTTGCGCCTGTTTCGCCTTGCTCGCCTTGGCTCGAAAGCGATCGATATAGCGCTGCATGTGGGCGATGCTTTGCTGTTGCTTTTCGTGGGCAGCCTGCTGTTGCGCGAGGCGCTCCGCTCGCTGGACCTCGAAGGCCGAGTAATTGCCCTTGTAGATACTGACGCGCTGGTTTTCGATATGCGCGATGCTGTCGACCACGGCATCGAGGAAGTCGCGGTCGTGGGAGATCAACAGCAGGCTGCCGCGGTATCGCTGCAGCCATTGCTCGAGCCAGATCACGGCATCGAGATCGAGGTGGTTGGTCGGCTCGTCGAGCAGCAGCAGATCGGAGCGGCACATCAGTGCGCGCGCCAGGTTGAGCCGCATGATCCAGCCCCCCGAAAAACTGTTCAGCGGCCGGCGGATTTCGGACTCGTCGAAACCCAGGCCGGCGAGCAGCCGCGCGGCGCGGCTCTCGGCCTGGTAACCGTCGATTTCCTGCAGGCGCTCGTGGCAGTAGGCGATCTGGTCGGACTCGTGATCCCGCTCGGCACGCGAAAGCCTGGCCTCGATCCGGCGCAATTCTTCATCGCCGTCGATGACGTATTCGAGCCCCGCGCGATCGCTGAGGCGAGTCTCTTGTTCGACCGATGCCACCGCCCAGTCGGCCGGCAGCCGGAACTCGCCCTGGTCGGCGCCGAGCTTGCCGAGTATCAACGCGAACAGCGACGACTTGCCGCTGCCGTTGGCGCCGGTAATACCCAGCTTCTGCCCGCCGTATACCTTGAAGCTCGCGCCCTCGAACAACAGCGTCGTCGAACGCCGTAGCGCGAGATCGCTAAACTCGAGCATCGACTGTGACCACCGGGTTCGAAATTTGCGCGCGATCGCTCACCGCTTTAGTGCCCCTCGGGAAAATGGGGTAAGATAGCATCTCGAGCCGAAGGAAGTTAACCCGTGACAGAAATGAACCTCGAAAAATACTATAACCTCGACGGGCTCAGGCTCTCGTTCACGCGCCAGCAGGCCAGCGATTTCGCCAAGAAAGTTGCCGGCGATTTCAACACCATTCACGACGTCGACTCGAAACGCTTCTGCGTGCCCGGCGACTTGCTGTTCGCGGTAATCCTTCATCATTACGGACTGCGGCAGACGATGGGATTTTCGTTTTCCGGCATGGTCGGCGACGACACCACGCTGATCCTGCCCGAAGTCAATGCGCGCGAGATTTCGATCTACGACGAACACGACAAGAAATACCTGGACGTTTCGAGCAACGGCGAACATAGCCAGAACGCCGAACTCATTACCGCGCTGACCCTCAAGTACGTCGAGTTTTCCGGGCTTACCTTTCCGCACGTGCTGGTGCCGCTGATGAAGGAAAACAACGTCATGATCAATACCGAGCGGCCGCTGGTGATTTACGACCACATGCGCATTTCGCTCGATACGCTGGATATCGACTCGCTCGATCTGTCGCACGCCGAACCCGTTTTCCGGCTTTACGGCAAACGCGGCGACGTGGCGCTCAACTACGACCTGCTCTGCAACGGCGAAAACGTCGGCAAGGGGCAAAAGAAAATGGTCCTGAGCGGCCTGCGTGAATTCGACCAGGCCAGGATCGACAAGCTGGTCGAGGATTACACCCGGCGCCGCGAACGCTACCGCAACGGCGGCTAGTAACGCCGCGCGAAGACCAGGTAACCGCCCCTGCGGCTCCCGTCGACGAATTCGAGGCGTACGAATGCGGTTCGCTCGACGTACAGATCGAAACGGATCCCCTGGGTCACAGGGTCGTCGAGCTCGAATACGCTGGTGCCGTCGTCACCGCTGATATCGCCGTCGACACTGTCCCAGGCAACGAAGGGCATGATCCTGAGATTGACGAATCTGAAGCCGATCCCGAGCTCCAGGCCGGTCTCGCTCCAGCTGACATCCGAGTTGATGACGGAGTCGCCGCTTTCGTCGCCGGTGGCATATCTGAAACCGAATATGCCGTGTAGCGACAGGTTATCCGTGATCGAGTAATCCTGGCGCAGGTAAATACCGAAGTACTGACCGCTGTACTTGCGAGTCGCGAAATCGGTGTCGGCCACCAGGCGCAGGTCCATGTACCCGATGGCAGCACCCACCGAGAGTCCGCTGTCGGTCCGGTCTTCGATACGGAAACTGATTTCGCTAATCTGCGCGGTGCGGGTTTCGTCGCGAAACTTCCAGTCGACATCCGTGTCGCCGATGTTCAGCGAAATCCCGCTCCATTCGGCATCGGCGATTCCCGTCTGCAGGCCGAGCAACAGCAGCAATCCGCATTGCAGGATTCGCAGCGCGGGCAGTCGGCGAGCGCCGCGAGGCAAAGGGCCGGCGCCTCCACCGGCAGATCTGGAATTCGCGCCTGGCATGGCACTCCGGGAATTGGGATTACGGTAAGGGATTATAGGACACCGAGGCGCCGAAGCTGGTCCTTGTCGCTGATTCTGTCGCACTCGCTGACAATCCAGTCGCCGACCTCGCGAATTATCTGCTCGGGCGTCTTGCCTTCGGGATCGATCGGCTTGCCGATGACCATTCGAATCTTGCCGGGCCACTTGATCCAGCTGTGCCGTGGCCAGTACTCGCCGGCATTGTGCGCGATCGGCAGCACCGAGTACCCGGTATGCTGCGAGACGATGGCGCCGCCGAGCTTGAACGGCTTGCTTTGCCCGGGCGGCACGCGGGTACCTTCCGGAAACAGCATCAGGATACGGCCGCGGTCCATGTGCTCGCGGCTTTCGGTGATCAGTTGATTGATTGCCTTGCGCCCGGTGCCGCGATTGAGCGCGATGGCGTCGAGCGACTTCAGGGCCCAGCCGAAAAACGGTATCCAGGTCAGCTCGCGCTTGACGACCCAGATCATCGGCCGGAAAAACTTCTGGATGGCGATGGTTTCCCAGGTCGAGCTGTGCCGGCTCATGACGATAAAGCCCTTCTCCGGAATGTTCTCGAGACCCTCGATCTCGTAACCCAGTCCGCAAAACAGGCGCAGGCAGAAAAGCGAATAGTTGATCCACAGGTGCACCACGCCGATGCGCAGCCCGAGCGGGGCGAAAAACAATACCGACAACAGGGTTGCACACAATAGCAACATCGGCAGGAAAGAAATCCAGAACAGCGTCGCGCGGATCGCCAACCACAGTTTGTATAACGGACTGATCACCGGGTTCAAATCACTTACGGCGCAACGTATCGCGCACGAAATGGGCCAGGTCGTCGAACACCGGCACATCGAGCGCCTCGGGAAAATGCTGCATCACGTACTCCCCCTTTCCGGTTCGCACCAGCACCGGCCTGGCATTGGCCAGCTTGGCGGCCTGGATATCGGAGATGTTGTCGCCGACCAGCGGCGTCTCCGTGAGATCGATTTCGAAGTCCCGGGCGATCTGGAAAAGCATGCCCGGCTTGGGCTTTCGGCAAATGCAGTTGGCTTCCGGCCCGTGCGGGCAATAGTAAATGCCGTC
>JASFKL010000315.1:0-4626 GCA_050118655.1 Gammaproteobacteria bacterium
TTCTCGGTTTCTGGTGTCCAGGGCGAGCCGCAATTGATGCGCAGGTGATTCCTGAAACGGCGCGTCGCCGAAAACAGGATGCCGGGGACGACGGCGATATTGTTTTCCAGCGCGCGGTTGAAGATATCGATGCTGTCGCAGCCACGCGGCATTTCGACCCAGACCACGTTGCCGCCGTGCGGATTCGAAATCCGCGTTCCCTCGGGAAAGTTTTTGGCGATCATGAAGCGGCCGCGCTCGACCTGGTCGCGCATCGCCACGCGCAGGCGCACCAGGTGGCGGTCGTACTGGCCGCTGCTCAGGAACTCGGCCATCGCCATCTGGTTGATCGACGAGGTCGCCGACGACCAGGCCTGCTTGTACTGCAGGAATTTCTTGTGATAGCGCCCCGCGATCACCCAGCCGATACGGTGGCCGGGTGCCAGTGTCTTGGAAAACGACGAGCAGCTCAGCACGATGCGGTTGAGATCGTAGTACTTGGCGGGGCGAGGCTGCTTGTCGCCGAAATAAACGCTGCCGTAAACGTCGTCTTCGATCAGCGGAATGTCGCGCTCGGCGAGCAGGTTGACCAGTTCGCGCTTGCGATCCTCGGGCATCTGGCTACCCAGCGGATTGCTGGTATTGGGGGAGGCGAGCACCGCCTTGATGTCCATGGTGTCGAAGGCTTCCTCGAGCGCCTCGATATTCAGCCCGGTCACCGGATCGGTATCGATCTCAACCGCCAGCATGCCCATCTGCTCGATCATCCGCAGCACATTGAAGTAGGTCGGCGATTCGACCGCGATGATGTCGCCGCGCTTGGCGACCGTGCGCAGGCTGATCGATAGCGCCTCGGTGGCGCCCGAAGTGATGATGATCTCGTCCGCGCTGACGCGGGTGTAGTTTTGCGCGTACTGCTGTGCGATCTGTTCGCGCAGCTTGCGCAGGCCGGGCGGAAACAGGTAATCCATGCTGCGCTGCGGGTAGCGGCTGATGATGCTGCGGGTGGCGCGCGTCAGCGACTTGACCGGCATGAATTCCATCGCCGGACTCGAGGTGCCGAACCTGGCCATGCGCGGATTGTTGGCGTTGCGAAACACCTCCTCGAACAGTTCGCCGAAACGCACACGGCGCGGGCGGCTCGAGGTCGACGCGGGCTTGTCGATATCGTGTATTTGATTGACCAGCGCATTGACGTAAAATCCCGATTGCGGTTTCGCCGACAGCACGCCCTGATCTTCGAGGTTGACGTAGGCCTGGGTCACGGTGGCGATACTGACGCCGAGCTGTTTGCTCAGTTTGCGCAACGACGGCGCCTTGTCGCCGGGTTTGAGTTCGCCCTTTTCGATCAATTCGTCGATATAGCGCGAAACCTGGTCGTATTTGTACGTATCAGTGCGCAAAACTGTCATGGTTAGCAGTCAACTGTAATGTAAGAATTTCAAAAAAATTGTAACTGTTATTATAACAGTCCGGCCCTTATTATTGCACCATTGCCGTTGCGGCAGAAGCACTGCCCCGGCAAAAAAGTTAAAACCCCCTCCTCCTCCTCAGGTTTTGACTTATATTTAAGCCCGGCCATCACTGGCCGGGCTTTTTTTTGCCTCAAGTCGGCTGCGCGTGGCAATGGCGGCGTTAAAAATCCCCGCGAGACACTCGCGTACTGGTTTGTACTGCTCGCGTCATCGCGCGAATTTTTGCCTTTTCAGTCATTCCGGCGAACGCCGTCCGCGGCCCGGCACGACAGGTGATCGCAACGGTTACCCGTCTCGTTTACCCATTGAAAAGCCCGCTGTCGCGGGCTTTCGGGAATTGGCGCGCTCGGCGGGATTCGAACCCACGACCTTTGGCTTCGGAGGCCAACACTCTATCCAACTGAGCTACGAGCGCTACGATAATACGGCGCTGCCTTGCGGCAGGCCGTGATTGTAAACCATCGCGGCCTGGATTAGGTGTCGGGGGCGAATAATTTTTTGCGATGTTGGCGCTTTTCGACGATAATGCGCTGCGTTTCAGCCCGATGCGAATTCCTGGAGTCACCCGTGAGTGCTAGCCATAGCGAACCCGAAGTCTTTACTACGCACAACATCGCCGTTCTCGGCGGCCTGCTTTTATTGGCGGTCTTTATCGGAGAGGTGCTGATCGGTCCGCATCGCGACCAGGCGCCGGTAGCCGAACCCAAGGCCGAGGATAGCGTGCAGGACATCGCCATGCGCCTGAAGCCGGTGATCACGCTCGCACAAATTCGCGACAACATGTCGGCCGCCGCGGGTGCCGCCGACAACGCCAGCAAGTCGCCGGAGCAGCTCTACCAGGGAGCCTGCATGGCTTGCCACGGCACGGGTGCCGCGGGCGCTCCGAAACTGGGCGATTCGGCCGCCTGGGCCCCGCGCCTGTCGCAGGGTATCGATACGCTTCTCAATGCGGCTATAAATGGAATCGGCGCGATGCCGCCGCGCGGCGGTTCGCAGTATAGCGACGAGCAAATTCGCTCGGTTATCGAGTACATGGCTAGCAAGGCGGAGTGATCGCCCTGCTATCTCCCCCGCCTGGCAGTTTCTGCTCCGGGGTGTTTCCAATCAACCTCTGATCCCGTTCGCTGCCGGTTTTTCCGGCGGCGGCGACCCCTCCTGGCCTCGTGCACTAGGCCCGGCGTGTCTCCCGGCGCCGGTACGAGATCGCCTCGGCGACATGCTCGGGGCCGATCCGCTCCGTTTCGGCCAGATCGGCGATGCTGCGCGCGAGCTTCAGTAATTTGTGGTAACTGCGGGCGCTCAAACCGAGCTTGTCGATCGCGTGCGCCAGCATTTGCCCGAGCTCTCGGTCGAGACGGCAGACTTCGAGTAGCCGACGATTGTCGAGCCGCGCGTTGACGACTCCCTGGCGCTCCAGCTGGCGGGAATGAGCCCGCTCGACGCGCGTTCGCACCGCGTCGCTGGTCTCGCATTGAGTCTTCCCGGCCTCGAGCAGTTCGCGCTGCCGCAGCCTGCCGACTTCGATCTGGATATCGATGCGGTCGAGCAATGGCGCCGACAGCCGATTGCGGTAACGTTGAAGCTGTTGCGGCGAACAGCTGCAGACGGTGACCGATTCGCAACCCCCGGGGCAGGGATTCATGGCCGCGATCAATTGAAATCGGGCCGGGTAATCGACCTTCCCCGAGGCGCGCGAGATGCGGATTTCTCCGGTCTCCAGCGGCTCGCGCAACACCTCGATGACATCGCGCCTGAACTCGGTAAATTCGTCGAGGAACAACAGGCCGTTGTGAGCCAGCGAGATTTCCCCGGGGCGGGGATGACTGCCGCCGCCCGCCAGCGCTGCCGCCGAGACCGTGTGATGCGGCGCCTGGAAAGGCCGCTGCAGCCAGCTTTCGGGGTTGACCGGGCGCTGGCAAATCGAGCGGATACTGGCAAGGCTCATGGCCTCGTCCTCGTTCATCGCCGGCAGGATCGTGATCAGGCGCTGCGCGAGCATGCTTTTACCCGACCCCGGCGGGCCGGTCATCAACATGTGATGACCGCCCGCGGCGGCGACCTCGAGTGCCCGCCTGGCCTGTTGCTGACCGATCACCTCGGCGAGATCCAGGCGATATCGCGGCGCGACGGGGGGCGGCCTCGAACCGAGACGGGGCAGCGGCTTGCCGCCGTTCAGGCTCGCGCATACCAGGGCCAGCGAACCGGCGAGCCGAACCGGCAGGTCTTGCACCAGCATTGCCTCGGTACGATTGCCGTCCGGGATGATCACCGCGTTGCCGGCCTGCCTGCTGGCGATCAGCGCCGGCAACAAGCCGTCGACCCTGCGACACTCGCCGGATAGCGCGAGTTCGCCAAAACAGGCAGTCTCGTCGAGCAGCGAATTCTCGACCTGCTCCGACGCGGCCAGGATGCCGAGAGCGATCGGCAGGTCGTAGCGGCCGCCTTCCTTGGGCAGATCCGCGGGCGCCAGATTGACGGTGATGCGCCGCGCCGGAAATTCGAAACCCGAATTGATGATTGCCGAGCGCACCCGGTCGCGCGCCTCGCGAACCGCGGTCTCGGGAAGGCCGACGATGGTAAACGCGGGCAGGCCGTTGGATATATGGACTTCGACCCGCACTTCGGGCGCGTCGATGCCGAGTTGCGCGCGGGTAACGAGATGGGTGAGCGACATGGCAGAATCCTTTCCGCTGGGTTGACTGGATACGCGCATCCTGCGCGATGCGGCCAGTTTAGCACGATTGCGGCGCGATTCGAGCCGCGCCGCGTTAACTCACGGCGCCGCGGTCCCGGGAAGCGTCTTTTTCGAGCTCGTCGAGACGGGCCTCGAGGGCTTCGAGCTTTTCGCGGGTGCGCGCCAGCACCCGGGCCTGGATATCGAATTCCTCGCGGCTGACCATTTCGTAGTTGGCCAGCTGCTGTTGCAGCAGGCTTTTCAGGCGTGCGTCGAAATCCGATTTCACCTGTTGCAGGCCCGGCGGCAACAGTTCGTTGATCTTCTCGGATAACCGGTTGATGGTCTGATTATCGATCATGTAAGCCCCAAAATAGTGCAAATAGTTGCATAATAGCACCAAAATAGTGCAAAAATTGGTCTATTCGTGACAATATTAACGCTTATTTGCTTGATTTCCCAGAGTCTCCACAATGCGAGGCCGGTTCTATTGGAGAG
>JASFKL010000316.1:0-4621 GCA_050118655.1 Gammaproteobacteria bacterium
ACGTCCTTCGCTACTGTTCGCGTTGCTCGCCCTGATCCTCGTCGGAATCGCCGAAACCGGCCGAATCCCGATCGACAATCCCGCAACTCATCTCGAATTAACCATGATTCACGAAGCGATGATCCTGGAGTATTCCGGCCGCCAGCTCGCGCTGATCGAGTGGGCGGCGCAGCTTAAACTGCTTATTTACGCGGTGCTGATCTGCAACCTGTTTTTCCCGTGGGGGATGTCACTCGATAACGCGCCCGCTTCGTTGCTGGGCGCGACCGTGGCACTGGCCGCGAAACTGGCAGTTCTCGGTACAGTGCTGGCGATCGGCGAAAGTACCGTCGCCAAGATGCGTCTTTTTCGTGCCCCGACATTTCTGGTGGTCGCTTTCACGCTGGCGCTCGTCGGTATGCTCAGTTTCGTCATGCTGGAGGCCGCGTAATGGAAAGCTACCACAACATGCCGCTGATCGAGCAGGCGATCCTGACCCTCGCGGCGATGATCCTGACCACTTCGTTTGCACTGCTGGCTCAGTCCAGGGTGGTCGCGACGATTCGCGTGTTCGCCTGGCAAGGCTGGTTGCTGGCGCTGACGACCGCGCTGGTCGCCTGGGATACACAGCAGGGGCACCTGTATCTGTCCGCCGTACTGACAATGGGCCTCAAGGCGGTATTTATTCCCTGGCTGCTCACCCGCCAGGCCCGGTCGCTGGGTATACTGCGCGAAATCGATGCGGTCATCCAGCCGGGACTGACCCTGCTCCTCGCCAGCGCCCTGGTAATATTCAGCTATAGCGTAGTGCAACCGATCGAGCAATTCTCGCATACCATTACCCGGGATGCGATCGCGATCAGCCTGGCCAATGTTTTACTCGGTATGCTGATGCTGGTGACGCGGCGCAAGGCAATCACCCAGGTGGTCGGCTTCATGGCGTTGGAAAACGGCCTGTTTTTCTCCGCCGTAACCGCGACACAGGGTATGCCCATGGTGGTCGAGTTGGGAGTCGCTTTCGACGTTCTGGTTGCCGCCGTTTTGTTTGGCGTCATTTTCTTTCATATTCGCGAGAGTATCGAGTCGCTCGATGTCGACGATCTCAACCGGCTTTCCGAGGTAGACGATTGACGCCGCTGGCTGTCGTATTGCTGATTCCACTGGCGGGCGCGGTGTTGCTGGCGCTGCTCAGGAATCCGCATCTTGCGGCCCGGGTGAATATCGCGCTGGCGGGGCTCGGTTTCGTTGCCACGATCTTGCTGGCGAACGCCGTCATGAACCACGGGGTGCTCGGCGGCGGCCAGTTTTATGTCGACGCGTTTAACGTATACCTGATCGTGTTGACCGCCTTCGTCGGCCTCACCACGGCGCTGTTTTCCGGTCCCTACATGAATCACGAACTCGACCAGGGACGGGTCGACGCCGGCCGAATGCGTCTCTACCATGCAAGTTTCCAGGGTTTCCTTTTCACTATGCTGCTGGCTTTGTCGAGTAACAACCTGGGGATTTTGTGGGTGGCGCTGGAGGGCGCTACGCTGGCGACGGTGCTGCTGGTCAGCCTGTATCGGACGCCCGAATCGGTCGAGGCAGCCTGGAAATACTTCATTCTTTGCGGCGTCGGTATTGCCCAGGCCCTGTTCGGCACCGTGCTGCTTTACTTCGCGGCTTCACATGCGGTCGCGGACCCCGAGCAGGCATTACTGTGGAGCGTGCTTTACGCCGACGCGGACAAGCTGGAACCGGCGATCGTGAGCATCGCTTTCGTCTTTCTGCTGGTCGGCTACGGCACCAAGGTGGGTCTGGTGCCCCTGCACAACTGGCTGCCAGACGCGCATTCGGAAGGCCCCACGCCGATGAGCGCGGTACTCTCGGGTTTGCTGCTCAACGTCGCGCTTTACGCCGTGGTGCGCATGAAAATGCTGACCGACGGCGCGCTCGCCGGCAGCGAGTCCCAGCTGGCGGGGATGGCCGGCTACCTGATGATGGGATTCGGCCTGCTGTCTTTCGCCGTGGCCGGCTTGTTCCTGCATCGGCAGCGCGATCTCAAGCGGCTGTTCAGCTATTCCTCGATCGAGCATATGGGGTTGATGAGCTTTGCCTTCGGACTGGGCGGCCCGCTCGCCACCTTTGGCGCGCTGTTGCACATGACGGTACATTCACTGACCAAATCCGCGATATTCGTCACCGTGGGACACGCCAGCCAGATCAGCGGCACCCAGTCTATCGAAAAAATTCGCGGACTGATCAGTACCCAACCGGGTGTCGGTTGGGGATTGCTGCTGGGATCTATCGCGATCGCCGGCTTTCCGCCCTTCGGGGTGTTTACCAGCGAGTTTCTGCTGCTGTCGGCGACCATCGATACCTGGCCCTGGCTCGCGATCCCCCTGCTGGCCGGAATCACGGTGGCCTTTACCGGAATTTTCCGCCACCTCCACCCGATCGTTTTCGGCCCGCAAGCAGAAGGAATCTTACCGATAAAAGTCAATATGGTTCCCGTGTACCTGCACCTGGCCCTGGTTCTCTGGCTGGGGCTGGCGATTCCCGGTTTCATCGCGCGCTGGTTCGACCAGGCAACACAGCTGATTGCGGGGCAGGGTTTGCTATGAGCGGTGCGGCGACGCTGGATCGATTCCTGGACGCCTGTGCGCAGGCGGGTGCGGCGCCGCGGGTGTCCGGCGAGCGAAACATGGCGCCCGCGGTATTGCTCGACGTTGCCGCGGATCACTGGGGGCTGGCGGCGACCGCCGCGCATCGGACGGAATTGCGCTGGAGTGCGCTTTGGGCGGATCCCCATGCGGACTACAACGAGGTTTTTTGTCTGCTCGAAGGCGCTGGTGAGTATCTGCTGCTGCGCACCGAAATCGAATTCGATCAGGCGCTGGCATCCCATGCAGGTACCTACGCCGCGGCGGACAGACCCGAACGGCACTTACGCGACCTGCTCGGCCTCGAGTTTGCCGATGCCCCTGATGAGCGGCGCTGGACCCGGCACCAGGCCTGGCCCGACGATTATTTTCCGCTGCGCGACGAAGCGACCGGGGCCGAAACCGAACGCTCTCCGACGCAGGCCGATTCGGCCTATCCCTTCGTTTCCGCGCAGGGGCCGGGCGTGGTCGAGATCCCGGTGGGGCCGATTCATGCCGGTATCATCGAACCCGGTCACTTTCGCTTTCAGGCCATCGGTGAGGTGGTACTCAATCTCGAGCTACACCTGGGTTACGTGCATAAGGGCATCGAAAAAATTGCCCGGGGCCGGGATGCCGACGGCCTGGCCAGGCTGGCCGCGAGGGTTTCGGGCGATACCTGCGTCGCGCATGCCTGGGCAGCTTGCCAGGCAATGGAACGCGCGACCGGCACCGAAGTGCCCGCGCGCGCGCTCTGGTTGCGGGCGATAATGGCGGAACGCGAACGCATCGCCAATCACCTGGGCGATATCGGGGCGATCTGCAATGATGTCGGTTTTGCGTTTGCGCAATACCAGATGACGAGGCTGAAGGAAGACTTCGTGCGCGAAAGCAATAACGCATTTGGTCATAGGTTCATGATGGATCGCGTCGTCTGTGGCGGCGTCTCCGAAGACCTGGATACCGATGCCGTTAACTCGATGCTGGAGCAAGCTAATGCCATGGCCTCCGAGGTCGAGCAGATTATCGACATTATCGAAGATGCCGAGTCGCTGGAAGACCGGTTGATGACAACCGGACGGCTTACCCCCGAACAGGCGCAAATGCTGGGAGTGGTGGGTTACGTCGGCAAGGCTTCCGGGATGAATTTCGACGTGCGCACCGCCGCGGCCTACCCGCCGTATACCAGCTTCGAAGTGCCGATTTCGAGCTATCGCGCCGGGGATGTTGCCGCCCGGGCCAAGGTTCGTGCCGACGAGATTGGCATTTCGCTGGCGCTGTTGAATGCGCTGCTGACCTCACTTCCCGACGGGTCGATCCGGGTACCGCTTCGCCGACCCGCGCAAGGCTGCGCGGGACTGGGCATTGTCGAAGGCTGGCGCGGCGAGATCGTCACCTATGTGCGGCTGGACGCGGACGGACGTGTTGCGCGATTTTTCCCGCGTGATCCGAGCTGGTTACTTTGGCCTGCACTGGAACTACTGCAACAGGACAATATCGTGCCTGACTTTCCTGTCTGCAACAAATCGGTCAACGGCTCGTATTCGGGCCAGGATCTGTAAATGTTGAAACTACTGGCAAAATCACTGGCCATCGGCAGCATTACCGAACCGCCCCCCGAGCCGACCGAAGAAGAGCAACTGGGCCTTGAGGTCAGGCGCGCGGTCAGCGACCGGTTCGGCGGGTCGATAGCGATACGCCAGGTCGACGCCGGTTCCTGCAACGCTTGCGAACTCGAGATACATGCGCTGAACAATCCCTACTACGCGGTCGAGCGCTACGGCATTCATTTCGTCGCATCGCCTCGTCACGCCGACGTACTGCTGGTAACCGGGCCGGTGTCGCGCCACATGGAGGCGGCGCTGCGCCGCGTCTGGGAAGCGACGCCGAATCCCAAATGGGTCGTCGCGGCCGGCAGCTGTGCCTGCGACGGTGGTGAATTCGGTGTGAGTTACGCCAGTTGCGGCGCGGTTGCAAACGTTATTCCGGTGGATGTCCTTATTCCGGGCTGCCCCCCG
>JASFKL010000317.1:0-4604 GCA_050118655.1 Gammaproteobacteria bacterium
TATCCCGGAACAGATCTAAAGCGGTAACAAAACTATGCATCCGACAGAGAAAACCGTTCGGCAGTTTCATGAATCCTGGGATATGCGCGATCCGGAAAGGGGCGCGGAAGTAATCGCGGAGGATTGTGATTTCGAGGATATCGCTCGCGGAGAGAAACTTCCGGGAAAGGAAGCCTACAAAGCCGACTATTACCGATGGCGGGAAGCTTTTCCGGATGGACTTTGCAAGGTCGAGAATGTAATCGTCAGTCAATGCGGCGAATGGGCGACGGTCGAGTTTCGTAACACGGGCATTCATACCGGAATTCTTCGCTCGAGCCTCGGGGATTTTCCACCGACCGGCAAGCGAGCGGAAGTCCGTTATTGCTCGGTGATGCGAGTCAAGGACGGTATGGTGGTGGAAGGGCGCGATTATTACGACAGTGCCACTATCGCCAGGCAGTTGGGGCTGGTTGACTAATACTATCTGCCAGGTGATGCCTGTTCGGATCGAAACCAGTGTCCGCAATTGGCCGTTCCCGGAAGCCAGGGTGGGGCTCCCGAGCGTCTGCTACCAGGAAAGCCAACCTTCGGCTTTACGTAAAGTATCATCTGTTTCTCTACAGGACTTACCTGCCAGCCACCGATACCCGGGGTTGTAAATGCCGATACCATCGACTGCCGGGTTGAGAAAATAATCCATGTGACTCAAACTGCACGGAATCTGACCTCATGGAAGCTGGGTTATGAAAGGAAATTTCATCCTTGTCGTTGCGGTCATGGGCCTGGCGGGACTCATCCAGGGATGCGGCGGCGGCGGGGGAGACGATTCCGATTGGGAGCCAGGGGTTTTCATGCCCGCAGGTACGTTCCGGGCCATGTGCGCCAGTCCGCGTTCGGGAATAAATCCGTTTACCAGTCAACCTTTCAGCGATGTGCAAGGGTCCACCCTCGACGAAAACAATTTTCTGCGCTCCTATAGTAATGATACTTACCTCTGGTATGACGAGATCGTCGACAGGGACCCCGCGAATTTCGGTAGTCCACGCACCTATTTCGATCTGCTGAAAACCACTGCGTTGTCGCCTTCGGGCCAACCGAAGGACAGGTTCCATTTCACCTATCCTTCCGACGAGTGGTTCCAGATTTCTCAATCCGGAGTTTCTCCTGGATACGGTGCAACCTTCGTGATCCTGTCTTCGGTTCCCCCGCGAGAAGTCGTGGTCGCGTATACCGAGCCGAATTCGCCGGCGACGAATCCCGCTGTCAATCTTTCACGAGGTACCCGGATACTCGGAATCGACGGTATCGATATCGACGATAACTCCACGGCGGGCATCGACGTTCTCAATGCGGGACTGTTCCCGGAGTCCGCCGGTATGAACCATAGCTTCGAGATTCGCGATCCCGGCGCGGGCTCGAGCCGCCTGGTATCGATGACCACGGCGAACGTAACCAGTTCGCCCGTGCAAGACGTGTCGGTCCTGCCTACGCTTTCCGGCCAGGTGGGTTACCTGTTGTTCAACGATCACATCGCCACCGCCGAACAGGCATTGATCGATGCGGTCAACCAGCTGAATGCGGCTCCGGGCATAGACGACCTGGTAATCGACCTGCGTTACAACGGCGGCGGTTACCTGGACATCGCGAGCGAGTTGGCATACATGATCGCCGGTCCCGTGCCGACGTCAGGTCGACCCTTCGAGACGCTGCAGTTCAATGCCAGGCATCCGGCCACCAATCCTGTAACCGGCAAGCCGATAACGCCCATGCCGTTTCACTCGACCACGCAGGATTTTTCCGCTCCCCCCGGGCCGCTTCCTGCCCTGAACCTGTCCCGCGTGTTCGTGATTACCGGTTCCGGAACCTGTTCCGCGAGCGAGTCGATCATGAACGGCCTGAGGGGCGTCGGCGTCGAAGTGATCCAGATCGGCTCCACGACCTGCGGCAAACCTTACGGCTTCTATCCGACCGACAATTGCGGCACCACCTATTTCACGATCCAGTTCCGCGGCGTGAATGCATTGAATTTCGGTGACTATTCAGATGGTTTCTCGCCTCTCAATACGCTCTCCGTTCCCGGTTTGTTGTTACCCGGATGCGCGGTAGGGGACGATTTTTCCGCGGCCCTGGGAGACCCTGTCGAAAAACGCCTGGCTGCCGCGCTCGCCTATCGTGAATCTCCGGGCACCTGTCCGGTTGCCTCCGCCAGGCCCGGAACCGGTGTATCGAAATCCGATCAACGGCGACCGGTTTCGGACGGCGAGGTGTTGAAGAGTCCATGGTTGAAAAACCGGATCATGCGACTTCCATAATGCAGTCGAGGTTCTATCTTGCCGGCCTGTTCCCGTTCCTGCTGGTCGTCGCCTGTCGCGCGCCGACGGCCGGTTCCGATCGGCCCGCCCTTATCGTGCAATCCGATCGAGCCAGCAGGGCTGAGCTCGAGAAGACCTTGTCGAATTTATTCGGCGACGCTCCGATCGTACTTGCGGACGACGCCCTGACGAGAAGCAGCATCCTGACGCTCGAAATCGATCAAAAGAAAATTTCCGGTGGAGAGCCGGCCCTCGGCAGAGTGCTCCAGCGACCCTATCGCTTTCAGCTGCTGAAAAGACAGGAAAGTTGCTTTCTCCTCGATATGCGGGACGGAAAGCGTTACTTGCTGCAGGATACGTCCTGCGTCCCGGAATAATCGGCGCCCTTCGTCTGCACAGAGTCCGGTTAGCGACTGCGCGAATCTGCCGGGTTGCGGCTACCTGGCATGAGATGCCAGAAGAGACACGCGGACTTAAAATACCTGCTCATCTTGATATCGGCCGGCAGGTTCCGATTCGATATTCGACGGCACGCAAGCGATATAATGCAGGCCCGTTAACCTGTTCTCGTTTACCCTGGTGATTATCAAGATCCTGTTTTTACTGCTGCTGGCCAACGGCACTCCCGTCGTAGCCAAGAGATTGTTCGGCTCCAGACTGGCCTATCCCCTCGACGGCGGTAGAAATTTTGTCGACGGGAGGGCCTTGTTCGGCAAATCCAAAACGATTCGCGGAATCGTTTCTTCGTTGCTGGTGACCTCGGCCGGTGCGCTATCGATCGGCTACTCGCTGCAAACCGGCCTGTTGTTCGCGACCGCATCGTTGAGCGGCGACCTGGTCTCCAGCTTTATCAAGCGGCGACTGAAATTCCCGCCGAGCAGCAGGGCGCTAGCTCTGGATCAGCTTCCCGAATCGATACTTCCGCTATTAGTTTGCTGGCAAGCGCTCGAACTGGATATACCGACGGCCGCGGCGGTGGTTGTTTTCTTCTTTTGCGGCGAACTCGTATTTTCCCGGGTTCTTTATAAATTACATATTCGCGACCACCCCTACTAATACCCTACTGAGGGGCGAGCCTGATTATCAGGAGTGGAACGCACCGCTATGCGGCCGGGAGGAGGGTCGGGGCAGGTTCCGTTAAATATTCGAATAAGGGACTTCTAGCGACAGTCTGACCGCTTACCATACTCGGCTAAAAAAGTCCTGCACCCCAATAGCCGTTCAGGTTGACGATCATGCACGGCTGTTCTATCTCGTTTATCACATTGTTCTTCCTGCATTGGAAGAGGGCGTCCAGCATCGCATACTCCGCGCTACTGCTATCGGCCCACCAGCCCCATGCCCCGGACTTCGACTGGGCAAACGCCTTGTGAATACCGAGTGTGGAATAGCGTTGATAGGTTTCCCTGGCATCGTCGCTGATAATCGTATCGATCCCGACCGCCTCGGGGTCCAGCGGATATTTCGCGGTATCGACGCTGATAGGACCGGGCGGTTGTTTGGCAGCGCATGCCGATAACAACAGCGCCATCATGGCTGTGTAGATATATTTCATGAATCCTTAAAGATTCCCGGATCGCTCGATAGCGAAGTCAGGGAACACAAACTGCTTTACGTCTTCAAATTCTAGCCCAAACCAGCATTATTTCAGGGGCGAAAAGTGAGAACCGGGTTTGAAAATCGACACCTGTCCGGGGCGATTTCACATTTCCCGGAATTCGCTATCTATGCCGAAACTCTAAGGCAGCGCCAACAACCCGCCGTCCACGATCAGATCGACCCCGGTGATGTAGCCGGCGAGATCCGATAGCAGGAAGAGGGTTGGATTCGATAGATCCTCGGGCCGGCCGAGGCGCTTCAAGGGCACCGCCGCGGCGACGGCCTCGCGCGCGCCCGGCTGGCTGTCCCAGCGCGCCTGCAGCGGCGTGTCGATCATGCCCGGGGAAACGATGTTGGAGCGCAGACCCCGGTCGGCGTACTGGATCGCGATCGATTTCGACAACTCGATCAGCGCCGCTTTCGCCGCCTGGTAAGCGTCCTGCGGTTCGCTGTCGCCGCGGTAGGCGCCGATGCTCGAAAAATGCACCATCGCCGGGGCAGGTCTTTCGAGCATGTGCGGAATACAGAGTTGCGCGAGCCGCGCGGGAGCCTTCAGGTTGACGTCGAGCACCCGGTCCCAGACCTCGAAGTCCGTATCGACGACGCCGACGTCCTTTCCGAACAACAGGATGCCTGCCGCATTGACGAGATAATCGATACCGCCGAAGCGCTCGCGGGCGGTATCGACCGTAGTTTCGAGAAACCCGGGAT
>JASFKL010000318.1:0-4580 GCA_050118655.1 Gammaproteobacteria bacterium
CGACAGGTCGAGACTGTCGCCGCCACCGCCGCCGTCGATAGAGGTAGTGCTGCCGCCGGTAAAGACGAAATCGTCGGCGCCGCTGCCGCCGACCAGGCTTTCGAATCCGCTGAAGGACAAACCGCCGACACTGCCCGCTCCGTCGGCCGTGATCAGCCAGGTGTTATCGGCATCGCTGCCGGCGAGCGTATCGCCTCCGCCGCCGGTCAACCGCTCGATGCCGCTGAAACCGACGTCGCCCGCGTCGCCTGCGTTGCTGCCGCTCAGCAGCCAGCTGCCGGAAAGCGCACCGGTCAGTTCCAGCGTATCGCCGTCGCCGGCGTTGGTGTCTTCGAAACGGATCGGAACGATAAAGGGGTTGCTCTGATCCACCTCGAGGCGGTCCGCGCCCGTGTTGCCGGCGATCACTACCGCCGAGGTATCGGCGAGCGCCTGGCTGGCGACAACCTGCGCAAGGGGGTCGGCAATTTCGTTGTCGACGAGTACCACGGTGTCGACGCCGTCGATATTGTCGAGACGCAGGGTCAGGTCGCTGCCGCCGGGGTCCGCGGCAAAAGCCAGATCGGCGGAAAGCAGTAATCGGGGTTCGAGGGGTTCGAATTGGAGTTTTCGGGGTCGCGATCGACTTTGCATCGACGGCGTGAAGCGTTTTGGTTTGGGCAGCAGGCTAGAGATCAGCCGTTTAAGCTGGAGGTGTGGAAAACTCCAGCCCTGCCCGTTCGGTTCTGGCGGCGCGCCAAACGGATATGCCATTACGAACCCCCCTTTGATTCGTTAACATTCCGCAAGACCACGAATGCCGCGGTCTTGCAGAGGCTTTTACTCCCGGTCTTGCCCCGAAGCCCGACCGGTACTTCCGTTACTGCCCGTTACTTCCTGTGGACGACTCCCTGGTAGCACGAGCGCTCGTGCCACCGGGCGATCTTGATCCCTGAATCGAAATCTAGTGACTTCCCTTGCCTCCCGGGTCGGTCTTCTCGACCATCAAGGAAAAATTGTTGAGCGACTGCAAATGCAAATAAGCCAGCTCCAGTGCGTCGGTCTTCGCCAGCTCGGCGAGCTTGTCGCCATCGAGCGCCTTGAGACGATCGCGGCTGATCACCTGGAAGCCGGTCAGCGATTGCTGGCTGCCGCTCGGCAGGCTGATTTGCGCCTGCATGGATTCGAGCAGGTCGAAATCTTTCAATTTCCGGCAAAATGCCTGGGTACGCTGAAATTGCACCTGGTACTCCTGCAGAAACTCGAGCATTTTTTCGAGGTAGGCAGAGTTTTCACCCTCTTCGTTGAACAGTCTTTCGCCCCGACCCGCCTCGTTCAGGCCCTGGAAGGTTTTGTCGACGCAAAGCGTGAAGGTCGAGTTATCCTCGTTGCTCGAGAATACGAACGGGTAGCGCCGGACGAAGGCCGGAATGTAGCGGCCCTGCCAGTGACCGTCTTCGGCGACGAACAGGTTTTTGTCCTGTTGTACGCCCAGAATTGCCGCCGGCATCGGAATTTCCGGACCGGCAAATACGATCACGAAATCCCGCGCCGCGAACGGAAACTCGGCCGCGGTCAGCGGCACCGAGTTGACCGCGCTTGCAAAACGGTAATCCTGGGTGGTATCGATGGAATAAGCTGCGTGCTGTTCCTTGGAAACCGGAATGGCCTCCTTGTAGAACAGGAGTTGTGTCGACATGGAATTCCTCCTTACATGTTTACCTTTGCTCCGGTATTCTGCAGCCCGCGGATTACGTTACGATAACGAAACCGCGCACTGACCGGATAATGCGGTAAACCGCCCTTCCTGGGCCCCATGGCTTGCGAAACAACGGGCGCAGCGGGCGATTCACGCTGCAAAACTTACAATTTCGTCGACCCAGACTGCGTCCGCTCTTGTAGTAAAAAGCCCATTATCCGGGCCAATTGTGCATTTTTCTATTTTTGGCGGTGCAGACAGCCAGATTAATGACACCATTCTGCGCCTGTGAAAAACGCCTGTCAATGTGCTCGGCGAGGCCGCAAAAACGGCCCCGCGCTAACCCCTTGATTTCCGGACAACTGTCTAAAACGGTCGTCGAAATTTACCCCATTTGGGTTAAATTCAACGGTGACCGACGATCTCCAGGATCGAGAAAATCCCGTCTCGTACCCCGAAATCGAAACGCAAGCCTTCGAGGGTGATATCGCCCTGGCCGCGTCCGGCCGATTCGCAGAGACCGGACGCAACTGCTGCGGAGGATATTGCTGTAGCCTCGAAATCGGCATGGCTTCCCTGCGGGACGAGAGCTAATCCGAATCATATCGACTCGCCTCGAATCGGTGCCGGAAACGACCCCGTTCGGGTTAGATCGAGTCAGCCTGTCGCGATATCATTGCAGTTCTATGAAGCCGCCAGTTGTTGCAGGCGGCGCCTGCGAAATTCGATTACCCGCGCCAGTTCCGCCGCCTCCCTGTCAGCACCGAGCATTCGATAACAGGCCAGCATGCGCTCGAGCGGTAACATCCAGGCCGGGACGCGGTCGCGGGTCCGGCGATAACAACCGAGAGCCGCCGAGTAATCCCGGCTTGCGCAAGCCAGGTCGCCGAGATAGAAATTTGCCAGCGCCGCGTTCTTCACCCCGGCCGCGATGGATGCGAGCATTGCCCGATTTTGCTCGCGCTGCGAAGCAGAGTCGAGGCGGGCACCAACGATTGCGAGTATTACGTCTTCATGTTCGGCGTAGTCTCCAGCGAGCCTTTCGAGCAGGCGCGTGGCCCGATCGACATCACCGCGCATCGCGAATATCTGGGCCAGCGCAATCTCGGCCTGCATGCGCGTCTTCTCGTCGATCTCATTCGTATCCAGCGAGTTCAACAAGCGCTGCATATTCTCCGGGGACGGCGACTTGCGTCGATTGATCCAGCCATTCGCTTCGCGAGCGGGATCCGGGCCATACGCGGGGTCGAGCCGCGCGGCCTGCGTGAGCAAGTCCGTTTTTATTTCGGTATCCGCCGTGGCGAGACCGAGCTGGTATACCGCCGGTGCCAGATCCGGCCGCCGGGCGGCCAGGGTTCGGCAGCGCTCGAGCGCGTCCTCCGGGTCACCGCCAGCGATCTGTTGCGCGACCGCGGTCAATTCCCGGTAGTAATCGAACTCATCCGTGTCGCCGTTAAAAAAACTGTAGATATAGTCTCCGACATAGCGTAAACCGAGCGGCGTGAATCCACTACTCGCCGCGCGCGAAACGGTGACCAGGCCCGGCAGGCCCAGTTGCGCCGTAATCGTGCCGATCACCTCGGACGGATCGATCCACAGGCGATCCGACGGTACCTCGACAAAATAATCGACATCGATATCAAGCCGGTAATCGTCCCCGATGTCGAGCGACTCCAGTTCGTCGTAGTCGCATATTACGATTTCCAGGCCCAATAACCTGCCCGCGAGCGCATTGCGGCCGAGGCGGCGAAAACCGGTCAATTCGTCGAAGCTGATACCGTCCATCTGCTGCACGTATTCGATCAGCGCCGGCGAGTAATGCCGCGGAACATGCGGCGGCGAAACCCAGACCAGGCGATTTATCAGGCCAAGCCGATGTGCCGGATAGAGAAAATTCTCGATGCCGAACGCGTATCGGCTGGACGGGTTCAGATGGTCCGGTGCTTCGAGGGCCCTGACCTCGTCCACCGAGCGACAGGCTACGAGCGCCGCGACCTGTGCGTCCGAGACCGGTTGCAGATCGAGATGCGCGTCCAGGTAGACCACGGTTGCGGGTGTGTCCCGATGCTCCCACCAAACCGGCAGCGTCGACGAGTGCTCTTCGAGCAGGTAAAGATTTCGGGGATCGATCAATTCGTCACCCATCAGGCAGGCCCTGGCCGGCGACGTCGACGCAGTTTACACGCCGCGGTTCTGCTCGCATTACTCCCCCGGTTGATTCTCATAGTACACCGTGAAGAAATCCCGGCCCTCGCGGTCGATACCCGCGGACAGGTGGCCGAGCGGGCGCGATGCGCAATCGCGGTATAACCGCTCCAGTTCCGTTGCCGGAATACCGTAATGCTCGAACAGGCGCTCGACCCGGGGATAAATCGATTGCAGCGTCATTCCGGCCGGATAAAGATTGATATCGAAGGAGTTCCTGGGATTGCCGCCCTCGCTGGCCTCGAGATAGACGAACGCCTGGTCGCCGGCGAGACGCGCCGCCAGCGAAATGATTTCGATCGCGATCGCGAAGGCTTCGCCGTCTGCGCCGATTTCGCGAATCCGGGCGACGATTTCATCCGTCCCCAGGCGCGGATAACAAACGTAATCGGTAACGACCGCGACGTCGCCGTCATTCGTGCTCCACTTGTATCCCTGGAACAGGGTCATCGGCTGGTAAGGAGGCGGACTGGCCGAGATTCGCCGGCGAAGCCTGTCCCAGTATTCGAAGTAGATCCGGTAGCTGCAATAGTCGGCTCCCTCCTCGAATCCCAGCAACACCAGGTTAGCCTCGGCAATGTCGTCAAAAAACCGCTCGGCGAATTTTTCCGGCAGTTTCATTTGCTCGCAAATCGAGGCCAGCTTGCTATCGTCCAGAATGGATTTCTCGATACCGAGCAGATAGCGGTTGCGCAAC
>JASFKL010000319.1:0-4560 GCA_050118655.1 Gammaproteobacteria bacterium
GCCCAGGTTCCTGTCGATCTGGCTGATAGTCAGCTCGAGAAGCGTCGCATCTTTCATTTATTGCCCGCCCGAAATCGTTGCACGAAGTATACCCGTTGCAAAAGCATCGCCAACCCGAAATGTTACATTGTTGTAGAAACAGGCATGAATCATGGCGGAATTGGCAGGTACGTCCGGAGCGCGAGATCTAAACTGACCGAGTCTAATCAAGCGGAACACATAATCATGAGCGAAGCGATAATGCTGAGACTGTCCGATACCGTGCAAATGCCGATGGTCGGATTCGGCACTTACCTGATTTCCGACGAGGATGTGGAAACCTGCGTCGCCAATGCCATAGAGGTGGGATACCGGCACATCGATACCGCCGAGGGCTATCAAAATGAGCGGGGCGTCGGCGTTGCGATCGACAACGCTTTGTCGAACCAGGGCCTGACGCGAGAAGAACTATTTGTGACCACCAAGTTATGGCCCGGCAATCCAGCCTGGGGAATGGCGGAGAAAACCTACGAGGAGACAATCGAGTCGTGCGAGGCCAGTCTCGAAAGGCTGCAGTTGAGCCATGTCGACCTGTATCTGATTCATGCCCCGTTTGCGCAACGGGAAAGGCTCGAACAGTGGCGGGCCCTGGTTGAATTGAAACGCCGGGGCAAGGCGAAAGCCATCGGTGTCAGTAACTATCGGGAGATACATATAAAGGAAATCGAAGCGTCGGCAATGCCGATGCCCGAGATGAACCAGATCGAGCTTCACCCCTGGTCGCAAAAACCCGAACTGGTTTCTTATCTCGCCGACAAGCGGATTTCAATAACCGCCTACAGCAGTCTGATCCCGTTATCGACCTGGCGTACCGAGGAAGGGCAAGACAGTGCGAAAACCCGTGCCATGCGGGCCGACAGTGAAAGCGCGGATTCGCCGTTCAAAAGAATGGCCGGGAAATACGGAGTCTCCGAGGCACAGGTACTGCTGCGTTGGGCGATTCAAAAAGGATATGCGGTTCTTCCCAAAAGTGCCAGCAAAGAGAGGGCGCGCCAGAATATCGATTTATTCTCGTTTGCAATAGACGACGATGACATGGCCGCAATCTCGTCAATGGATCGGGGGGATGGTGTCGCCTGGGCACAGGGTGATCCCTCGGCAATTGCCTGATGCGGACGGACATTCTCAAATGATCCGATGGCCGTCGACAAACGTCGAACTTGATTCGGCTCGTAAAACAGAATCCGAAACCAGGGCCACTTTCGAGCCAGCTGGTATTGAATCAAAGCGGTCGGTGTCTTTACGATATCGATAGACACTGACCACTTTGATCTCATTCGCCGCGGCCGAGTTCGAGGATCCCGGGCGGCTCCGCGGCGATCGCGGGCAAAGTCGATGCGCATGGACTCGAATCGAGTGGCGGTCCCGGGACATTGCGTTTACCTTATGCGTGTTATGCCAGCGAAAAAAACGAAACAGGGAAATCACTGGACACCTGGGCCGGTAGTGGATTGGCTGTTTTCCACCGGCTGCAAGATGAATAACGATCGCGAGTTCGTGCGCGATCTCGGCAACCGTTTAAACGCCTGCGGCGCTCCCGTAGACCGATTGCGGATCATAATTCGAACCCTGCATCCGGAAATCGTGGGCGCGGCCTGCTCCTGGTCGAAGGCGACCGATGCGACCAGCCGCGTCGAGACGCCGCGCCGTATTCGCGAAACGGATCGCTATATCGGCAGCCCGCTGCAGCAATTGGTCGAAACCGAAGAAACCGTTCGGCAACGGCTCGACCGGTTGCCGGAGGGTGCGCACCGGGCTTATACCGAATTGCTCGAAGAGGGCTTCACCGATTACCTCGCCATGCCCGTGATAACCGCGCAGGGTTTCACCTCCGCGATTATTATCGTCACCGCCAAAAGCGACGGTTTTGGCGTACGGGAGGTCGATAATTTTCATATGCTTCGCGACTACCTGGTGCCGATTCTCGAGGTACAGTCGCTAAGACACCTGGCAAAATCCTTGTTGAACACTTACGTCGGCAAGCGGACCGGAGAAAAGGTGCTGGCCGGAATGATCAAGCGGGGCGATGCCGACATCATCAATGCCGCCCTGTGGTTCAGCGACTTACGAAACTTTACCCGAATCACCGAGACCCAGGATGCCGACCTGGTCCTCGGCATGCTCAATGATTACTTCGAATTTGTCGCCGCCGCGGTAACCGCACGTGGCGGTGAAATTCTGCGTTTTATCGGCGACGCGATGCTGATCGTATTTCCCATCGACGATAAGCAGGACAAGCGTGCCTCCTGCCAGGCCGCTATCGATGCCGCGATCGACGCACAGAGCACCCTGGAAAGCCTGAACCACCGGCGGCGGCGCCAGGGGCAGGATGCAATCGAATTCGGAGTCGGGCTTAACGTCGGGGAGGTCATTTACGGCAACGTGGGCGCCCCGGACCGGCTAGATTTCACCGTCATGGGTCCGGCGGTAAATCGCACCGCTCGTCTCGAATCCCTGACCAAGGAAACGGGCAGGAATATCCTGTTCTCAAAGGAGTTTGCCGATCTCATCGATGAACCTGTGCAGTCGCTCGGCAAGCATGATATGAAAGGAATCGACGAACCGCAGGCGGTATATGCGTTACATTCCGAATAATGTTGCGTAAATCGAATAGTAAGCCTGATTGAGAAACCGCTTCGCGAGTTCCGGGGACAGTATACTTAATTCCATTTTTTCGCCCGGGGAGCCTGCAGAAGCAATTGAGTATACTGTCCCCGAATTCTCCTGGTCCGTTTTTACGGTGCAATGCGGGTCGATCGAGCCGACGCCATCTAAATCGGCTGGCGGGCGATATCCCCAAGGTATCTGAAGACATCACGAACCGCGCAGCGCCAATTCGTTTTGCGGTAGCTCAGTCCATGGCGCTGGCAGAAAGCCTGAACGACAGGCCGGGCAGTGCGCAGCCGCGTGGTGGGGATCGACGGAAACAGGTGATGCTCGATGTGATTGTTCATGCCGCCGAAATAGAAATCCGCAAAGCGCGACCCACCGAGGTTGCGCGTGGTGATCAGCCGTTGTAAGAAGCCGGGGATCCTGTCGTCGCCGCTTATGACTTCCGTACCGATATGGTTTATCAGGAAAACGCTGCCTAGATAGGGGCCGATGAACCAGGTCATCAGGAGGTAATTGATCGCGGCGTCCGCAAACCCCAGCATATATACCGGCAATCCGAACCACAGCATCAAGTGCAGAATCAGTACCAACTGGTCGATCCGGGTCGAATCAGGATTCTCGCGTAAAGTTTTGATACTGTCGATTTTTAGTGAAAAACCCTGAAGCGAAACCAGTGGCCAGATCAGGTAATTCTGAAAGCGGGAGATTACTCGCCCGAGCGGCGATTTGCGTTGATATCTGGCCTCAGGATACAGGTTGAAGATCCCGGACTGCATATCGAGGTCGTGATCCTGATGGTTGCAATGGGTGTGATGGAGGACGTGAATTTTTTGAAAATGGGCATAACAAAGCGCGGTCAGGAAGGTGTTGAAAAACTGACCAATTGCGATCGCCAGCCAACGCTTACGAGTGACGGCTCCATGGCCAGCCTCATGCGCAAGATATCCTGCCTGCACGCTGCTGAAGGCGAGTACAACCAATGCAAGCAATCTCACGATGATATCGGGACTGGTTAGCAACAGGCCGTATCCGCCGGCATATAGCAACACGATAACCATTCCGTGCGCCATCTGTAGACGGTGCGCGGGTTTGAAGCACCCTCTGGCGCTCAGCTCGGCCTTTAACTGGCGACGTAACTCAGGCGTATACTGCATCTCCATTTCGTCGCGAGCGGCCTGCTGGTTTACTTTTTTCATTGATTTTCCCCCCACTGCGTCTGATTGTTTATCGCTTGCCTGCTCGAGCAGGCCACCGAGATACACGGTGTAAGCAGTTTTCTCGATCGTTTTTCTTTCGTCGTCGGCTTACTGGTACACGGCGGCATTCTTTTCGCCTACTATTCCGTACTCGTGACCGGTTGCATGAATGCCGTCCCTAAACATGTACTTATCAGGCATCGACTCGAAGTCGCTTTTTCCAACCCATGCACTCGTTTGCGAGTCTGGCGATACGACCGCTATCCAGACCCGGAAGAAACGGATTTTCCTGTCAGCGTGTCTCATTGTCGTTGCCCCTTATTAGTCGTTTGGTTTCTGCCGATCGCACGATCATGACTCCCGCTGCGGGATGGGAATCGCATAGCCGGGTTGTCAGCATTGGCTTGAATCTTGGCTAATAAGTTTTAACTAGCAACTAATAATCCCAATGAACCAAATCCTGGTACGCGGGCGGCCAAATGACGGAACTTGTATGCAAGTCGCGGCGGATGGGACGCGTAATTCAGTTTCCAAAGCGGGGGCCTGGCCTTGCAACCTCCATCTTTATTTCACCCGGGCATGTGGCGGGGAGATGGACCGGGGTAATGGCGCTCAACGGCAGCCTATTGGATTCAGCATCGGTGATTTCAGAAAATCAAAGGGATCAGTGTATTTTGATATCGATAGACATTGACCCTTTTGATCCTAGTAA
>JASFKL010000320.1:0-4527 GCA_050118655.1 Gammaproteobacteria bacterium
GGCATCGATGGCGCGTTCGATGCCGGCATCGTCGATGTCGAGATGAGTCACCAGGCGCAGGCGCGGGCGCTGGTTGCCGATCTCGACGCCCCGGGCTCGCAGGTGTTCGGCCAGCGGCGCGCAATCGGCTTCGCGCGGCTCGACGAATACCATGTTGGTCGCCGAGCGGACCGGCAGGCCGTCGATTTGCGCGAGTCCCGCGGCCAACCGGCTCGCGCGCTCGTGATCCTCGGCCAGGCGTTCGACGTTATGCTCGAGCGCGTACAGGCCGCAGGCAGCGAGAATCCCGGCCTGGCGCATACCGCCGCCCAGCTGCTTGCGCAGCCGCCTGGCCCGGGCGATGAATTCCGCGGAACCGCAAAGCACCGCGCCGACCGGCGAACCCAGTCCCTTCGACAGGCACAGCATGACGCTGTCGAAGGGCTCGGCGATTTCCTTCGCCGGCACACCGAGCGCCACCGAGGCATTCATGATGCGCGCGCCGTCGAGATGCACCCGCAGCCCCTGCTCGCGGACCGCATCGGCGAGTTCGCGGTGCTGCGCGGGATCCTGCAACTGGCCGGAAACCGTGTTTTCGAGCGCCAGCGTACGCGTAATCGGCTTGTGCGGATCGTCTTCCTTGATCGCGCCGAGCACTTGCGGCAGCGACAGGCCGCCCTTTTCGTCGGTCGGCAACGGGCACAGCACGATGCCGCCGAGGGCAGACGTACCGCCCGCTTCGGAAACGAAAATGTGATACTCGTCGCCGAGCAGGATTTCCTCGCCGCGTGCATTATGCGCCAGCATCGCCACCAGGTTAGCCTGGGTCGCGCTGGACAGGAACAACCCGGCGGGCTTGCCGAGACGCTCCGCGGCAACCGCCTCGAGCCGGTTCACGGTCTCGTCCTCGCCGTAGACGTCATCGCCCAGCCGGGCATCCAGTATCGCCTGGTACATGCCCTCTCCGGGCCGGGTTACCGTATCGCTGCGCAGGTCGACTACCGCTTGTTCCGCCATCAAAAACCTTCCATTCGATTCGCTCGCAATATTAGGCCGCTTTATACAGGATTGGAATGCCCCGGCAAGACAAATTCCGACTGCCCCCGGGTCGCGACTCGGGTAATATGCGCGCATGAAACAGCCCCGCCCCGCCAATACCCGCAATCTCGTCGCCGCCTGCGCCGCGATCAGCGTGTTCGGATTCGCGTTCGGCATGACTTACCCGTTGCTGTCGCTGATCCTCGAGGCGCGCGGAGTTTCCAGCGACATGATCGGCATCAACTCGGCGATGATGCCGCTCGGCATCCTGCTGATATCGCCGGCCATACCCTACGCCGTGAAACGCTACGGTGCGCGCAACGTTGCAATCACCGCGGCCATCGTCACCGCGCTCGCGATTCTCGCCTACAAGGCCTTCGATACGCTGTCCGCCTGGTTCCTGATCCGGCTGGTGCAGGGCATGACGATCTCGGTGCTGTTCGTGCTCAGCGAGACCTGGATCGTGGAATCCGCCGGCGACGCCAACCGCGGCAAGGTCGTCGCAATTTATTCCAGCGTGCTGTCGGGCGCTTTCGGCGCCGGGCCCTTGCTGATCAGCTTCATCGGTATCGAGGGCTGGACGCCGTTCGCCCTCGGCGCGATCGTGATCGCGATCGGTATCGTACCCTTTACGCTGATCCGCGAGGACCCCGATGCCGAACCCGAGGAAGCCAGCCCTTCCGGCATCTTCGAGTTCGCGCCCAGGGCGCCGATGCTGCTCGCCGCGGTGGGGATTTTCTCGATCTTCGATGCGGCGACGCTGTCGCTGGTCCCGGTCTACGGCGTGCAAAACGGGCTCGCTGTCGCGACCTCGGCCAATTTGCTGACCGCGCTGATTCTCGGCAACATGCTGCTGCAACTACCGATCGGCTGGCTGGCCGATCGAATCGAGCACCGCTGGGTGCTTGCCGGATGCGCGCTGACCACGTCGATCTGCCTGTTGCTGCTGCCGATGCTGATCCATTCGCCGCTCAAATGGCCGCTGCTGGTGGTCGCGGGTACCGCCGGATACGGCGTCTATACCGTGTCGCTGGCCTCGCTCGGCAATCGCTTCAGTGGCATCGAACTCGTCAACGGGGCGTCGGCATTCGCGGTGGTCTGGGGATTCGGCGCGCTGTTCGGTTCGGTCGCCGGCGGCTGGACGATGCTCGGCTTCGGCCCGCATGGCCTGCCGGTCGGGCTGGCCCTGACCTACCTGCTGCTCGCCGCCGGCATCGCCCGGCGCCAGCTCATCCTCCGACACCGCTCCCCCTAGTTTCGTAAATTCGGGTCAGAGCAAAATTTATATCGATCATTTAACTTAGCTCTGACCCGAATTAATCGGGACCGAGGGGAGGATCGCCTTCGACGATGATGCGGTGCATGACGCGGCGGTGGCCGTGGTAATCGTTAGAAGCGTAGTGCTGGGTGCAGCGGTTGTCCCAGATGGCCAGGGTATCCGGCCGCCAGACGAGACGGAACTGAAATTCGGGCCGCGCCACGAGTCCGAACAGGTAATTCAGCAGCGGGCGGCTTTCGTCGCGCGTCATGCCGTCGAAGCGCAGGCTGTGTGCACCGTTGACATAGACGGCCTTCCTGCCCGTTTCGTCGTGGATCCTGATCACCGGATGTAGCGCAAACTGCTCGCGGCGTTCGCTGTTGCGGCTTTTGACTTCCCGGTAGAGCGTCTCGTCGCGCGGCAGGCCGCTTGCCGAATTGACCGCGCGCAGCGGCGCCAGCGCAGCCTGCAAACCCGGCGAGAGCGCGTCGTAGACGGCGTACATGTCCGAGAACAGGGTGTCGCCGCCGCGCGGCGGCAATTGCCGGGCATACAGCATGGTGATCTTCGGCGGGGATTCGAGGTAAGTCGAGTCGGAATGCCAGAAATCGCCGAACCCCCGGGTTTCATCCTCGGTCTTGACGATTTCGGTGATATACGGAAAGCCCTCGAGCCCGTCGGCGAACAGGTATTCGGCGAGCTCGCCGAAGCGCTGGGCGAAATCCTGGTATTGTCGCGGCGACAACCGCTGGCCGCGCAGGAACAGCACCCGGTAATCGAGAAAGGCCCGGTTCAGGCGCTCGAAACCGCCGTCGTCGAGCGGCCGCGACAGGTCGAGGCCGCGAATTTCGGCGCCGAGACTGCCGCTCTGGGGAATGACTTCCACGCCCTGGGTATTCCTCGATGGAGTGAGATAATGCACGCAGAAAAACTCGAATCATCGTATCATTCGCCCGAATTACTGTCACTCGCAGACAAGCCATGAATGAATCCAGCCCGAAGCTGCCCGCGGCGTCGGAAGTCGTCATCGTCGGCGGCGGCATCGCCGGTATCTCGGCCGCCTGGTTCCTGCAGCGCGCCGGGATCGAGGTTACGGTCTGCGAAAAAGGCGTGATCGCCGGCGAGCAATCGAGCCGCAACTGGGGCTGGTGCCGGCAAATGGGCCGCGACCAGGCGGAACTGCCGATCGTCATCGAAAGCCTGCGCCTGTGGCAGCAGATCGCCGACGAGCTCGACACCGATATCGGTTACCGCCGCAACGGCAGCCTCTACCTGTGCGAGAACGACCGCGAGCTCGCGAAGTACGATCGCTTCATGGCTTTTTCTCCCGATTACGGCCTCGAAACCCGCCGCCTGCACCGCAAGCAACTCGAAGACATCTTTCCGGACTGTCCGACGCGCTGGCGCAGCGCGCTCTACACGCCCGATGACGGGCGTGCAGAACCTTCTCTCGCGGTGCCGGCCATGGCTCGAGCATTAGGTGCGCGGGGGGTGCGAGTGATCGAAGGTTGCGCGGTTACCGGGATCGATATGCAAAACGGCCAGGTTTCGGCGGTGGTTACCGAACGGGGAGCGATCGAAGCATCGACCGTACTGATCGCGGCCGGCGCCTGGTCCACCTTCCTGCTCAAATCCTGCGGCATCCGCCTGCCGCAGCTTACGGTCAAGTCCAGCGTCGCGCGTACCGCGCCGATGCCGGCGTTTTTCGAAGGTAATGCTGCAGGCAGCGGTGTCTCCTTCCGTCGGCGGCTCGACGGCGGTTACACGGTCGCGATCAAGGGTCGCATGGAAATTCTGCCCTCGCCCGCCCACCTGGCTTACCTGGCGGATTTTTTACCGCTGATCCGCGCATCGCTGGACACGCTCCGCCTGCGGCTGCCGGGGCCAGTCGTTAACGGCAATTTCACGCGCCATCGAACCCTGGACCCGAAACCCCGCCGGGCCGTGGTGGCGCGTATCCAGAGACAGCTGGCCGACCGCGTGCCGGCCTTCGAGGGCGTCGAGCTCGTCGAGGCATGGGCGGGCATGATCGATGCGCTGCCCGACGTGGTGCCGGTGCTCGATCGGCCCGAAGAGCCGCGCGGCCTGTGGATTTCAACCGGTTTCAGCGGCCATGGCTTCGGCATCGGCCCGGGCGCCGGGCGCATCATGGCCGACCTGATCCAGGGCAAGGATGCCGGCCACGACCTGCGCCGGTTTCGCCTGTCGCGCTTCGGCGACGGCAGTAAACTCGAACTCGGACCGGCCATCTA
>JASFKL010000321.1:0-4525 GCA_050118655.1 Gammaproteobacteria bacterium
GCATAGAGCAATACTTCCGAGTAAAAGGGCAGCAGGGTCGCGGCGAGAAACGACGAGCCGAACAGCAGCAGGTAGGAGATCATGCCTTCGTCTGCGACAGCAACCAGCGGAACAGGGCCAGTTGCGAGGGCAGGTAAAGCAGGTACTCCGGGTGCCATTGCACGCCGATGATCGGCCAGCCGGATTCGCTTTCGATGGCCTGCACGATATTGTCCAGATCGCGGCCTACCGCCCGCAGACCCTCGCCGGGCCGGTCGACGGCCTGGTGATGCAGGCTGTTGACGCGTATCTGCCCGCGCCCGACGATCGCGGAGATTTCCGAGCCGTCGTCGAGCTGTACGCGTTTGGTGGGCAGCAGTCCCGGACGATTCTTTGTTTTCACGCGAATCGCGCGGATATCCTGATGCAGGCTGCCGCCCATGACGACGTTGATCAATTGCGCGCCGCGACAAATGCCGAGTATCGGGATGCGTTCCCTGATCGCCTTTTTTATCCAGTCGATTTCGAGCAGATCGCGCTCGGGATCCGCCTTGACCTTGGCATCGAGGTTACCGCCGTAGTGCTCCGGGCCGATGTCGTTACCGCCGCCGACGACAATCGCGTCCAACGGCTCGCCGCTGGGCGGATGCCGGACGCTGATTCGCTCCGGCACCGCGCCTGCAAACCTCAGCGCCAGCGCGGCGCACCACCAGCCGGGTGCCCAGCGGCGATCGTTGCCGGTTACGCCAACTCGTGGTCTTGCAGCCATCGATCCATGGTCTTTACCCATTCACTGCGGCTTACACCGATCAGCGGCCGCTCCGCGTCGAGGAAATTACGCGCAAGTTCGTCGAGGTCGTCGGGACGCGCAGCCAGTTTCTCGACCGCCAGCCAGGTTTCCCATGGCCCGCACAACGACCAGTCCTGTCGCTCGATATGGCAGTCGGGCAGGCGGTAATGAAAAGCCGGCCGGGACTTGATACGCGGATCGTCGACGACTCGCCTGACCCGCTCCTCGTCGATTTCGGCGAACATCGGCAGCAGATCGAGCGCGCGGTTGCGACTGGCGTTATGCTCCAGGTAGTCGTCGAATAGCTGGTCCAGCGTGGCCTCGTTGCGCGACAGTGACTGTTTCAGGTAAGCCTCGGAATAGAGATCGATATAGGGGCTGATCCGCCGGGCCATGTCGACGCTTTGTGAGTCCACCAGCCACCACTGCAGCAGCGCGTAGGCGCGGATGTAGTCGAACAGAGTGGCCGCGTCGAGTCGCGGGATCTCGGTATTGATATGCACGCCATAGGCCGAAAACAGCGACTCCTCGGTGCCGACCGCGCCTGCCTGCCTGAGTGCCTCCACGAGTGGATCGAGTGCGTCCAGCTTGGTGACCGGGATCGGCGGGCAAACGACTTCGATGGGGACCACCAGCGCGGCAGCCTGGCTCAGCACTTCGAGCCAGTCGCGTTCATCCTTCATGTCGTCGCGCTGCGAAGACACGCGTTTCAGGAAATCCCAGTCGATTTCGACATTGAACTTGCCGAGTTCGTCGGCTTCGAGTTCGATCTCGGCAGCCGATTGAGAAACGATTTCCGCGCCCAGCGCCGATTTCACGGTATCGGCCGTGGTGCGCAAATCGATGCCCGAAAATTCGAGTTCGAAGCCGACGCGGCGCGGATCGCCGTCGTCCTTGTCCTGCCTGGGCGGAAGTTCGAAACGCGGTTTATTCTGTTGGCTCATAGGTTGCAGATTTGCTTTGTTTTCCGGTTATCGGCCCGCGGTTCGTCGATGTCGCCACCCGAGATGGAGACAACGCAATCCCGCGCCCGGGTCGCTTCGGCCGTTGTCGGCTTCAACTTTCGCCGAGCGCGATCAGGGCGTCCTCTATCGCCTTGAGCCGGTCCGAATTATCCGGATCTCCCGGCATGTTTTCTTCCTCGGCGACCAGCTTGAGCATGACGTCCTGTTTCCATTGTCGCAGGACTTCGATCTTTTGCTCGAGGGACAGCTCCATGTTATCGAGCACGTCGCTGGGCTTCTCGAACAGCGAACTGGGGTCGTTCATCAATTTGTCTTTGGGGATCATGTGCTTGGTTCTCGGTTTAGATACAAGTCTGTTGCCAGGTTTTGGTGACGGCCTGATACACCGCCGTACCGGGTTAGAGTCCCGGCGACGGGGTCGAGTTTCAACTCCCCGACAAATAGTCCTCTTCCTCCCAGTCCGCCGGATCGTCGGGAAAGTCGCCCAGCGGGCCGATCGGCTGGTCGTCGCGTTCGAACAGCGGACCGCTTTGCATGTACAGCGACAACAGGCGGGCGACCGACAGCAGCGACGATTCGTGGGTACGCTCGTAGCCGTGCGAGCCGTCGAGCGCGAAACAAACCAACGCGGTACGGATATCGTTACCGGCCTCGATCGCCGAGGCCGCGTCCGAGCGATAATACTTGAAAACGTCGCGCGAATGCTCGATACCGAAGCTGTTGCATATCGCCAGCAGGCGCCGCGTCAGGTACCAATCGAAGGGACCCGTGGAATCCTGCATGCTGATCGTGACCCCGTACTCTGAAGTGTTTTGTCCCGGAGCGATGGTGCCGTTGTCGACGGCCAGGAGCTCGGCCACGTCGCCGTGCAGGATATGCGATGCTCCGGCGCCGGTTTCCTCGGATATCGTGAACAGCAGGTGGCAGTCCATCGGCAGCGTGAGCCCCGCCTGCCGGATCGCGTGGGTCGCGGCGAGCACCGCGGCGACGCCGGCCTTGTCGTCGAGAAAACGCGACACCAGGAAACCGTTGTCGAGGAACTCGGGCTGCGGATCGATCGACAGCATGTCGCCGACGTTGATGCCGAGCCCCAGCAGATCCTCGCGATTGTCGGCGCGCGCATCGAGGCGCAGCTCGAGATTCTGCCAGCTGGCTTCCTGGGTATCGACCTGCTTGCCGTAGACGTGGCCGGATGCCTTGAGCGGCAGCAGGCTGCCCCGGAACCGCTTGCCGTGTTCGCTATAGAGCGTAATCCTGGCGCCCTCGGCTGAGCGCGCCGGCCAGGTGCCGACGCTCACCACCTCGAGGCGGCCGTTCGATTTCAGGTTTTTGACCATCGCCCCGAGCGTGTCGAGATGAGCCGCGATCGCGCGGTCGGGCGAATGGATGCGTCCCGGCAGGTTGGCGCGTATCGCGCCGCGCCGCGTCACCTCGTATTCGATATCGAGATCCGCGAGCTTTTCGCAGACATACTGCACCACGGGGTCCGTCATGCCCGTGGGACTGGGAATCTGCAGCAGCTCCAGCAGGCAGTTGCGCAGATATTCGCGGTCGATCTCAAGAGGTTTCATGGGGCCTGTCCTGTATTGTCGCGGTTTGTGGAAACAGCATATCGATGAAACGTTCGGCGGTCGGCTGGGGCTCGTGGTTGGCGAGCCCGGGACGTTCGTTGGCCTCGATGACGACATATCCGGGGCTTGCGGGGTCCTCGACGATGAAATCGAATCCGACCAGCGGCATGTCCAGCGCCAGGGCGCCTCGAATTGCCGCGTCTGCCAGTTCGGGATGCAGCGCCTCGGTGACGTCGTGCAGCGTTCCGCCGGTATGCAGATTGGCCGTTTTGCGAACCTGCAGTTCGATACCGCTGTCGAGTACCTGTTGCATATCGTATCCCGCGTCGCGGACGCAGCGCCGGGTCTCGGCGTCGACGGGTATCGCGCTTTCCCCCTGGGTCGCCGCGCTGCGCCGGCGGCTTTGCTTGTCGATCAATTCGTCGATGCGATGCACGCCGTCGCCGACGATGGATGCCGGTGCGCGCACCGCTGCCGCGACCACCCTTTCATCGATGACTATTATCCTCAAATCCTGCCCTTCGAAAAAGGCTTCGCCGAGTACCTTGTCGCAATGCGCCGCGGCCGCCGCCCAGGCTTGTCTGACCTCGTCCTCCCGGCGCAGGTCGACGAAAACACCCTCTCCCTGTTCGCCCTCGGCGGGCTTGATTACGATTCTGCCGTGCTGTTGCAAAAAATCGAGCGCCTCGTCGGCATTCGCCAGCCTCGTCTGCCCGGTGACCTCGAGCCCCGCGCGGGACAGGAACCGGTTGGTAACTTCCTTGTCGGCACAACGGCTCATCGCCACCGCGCTGGTCAGGTCGGTCAGGGATTCCCGGCAGCTTATCGAGCGACCGCCCAGGCTGAGGTCGAAAAAGCCGCCGTCGCTGTCGATGATATCGACACGAATGCCTCGCCGGTAGGCCTCGTCGATGATGATCCTCGCATATACGTTGAGATCGCCGTCGCGCCGGTCGCCGGTGTAGAGCTGCTGGTTGATCGTATTACGGGTTTTGACGCAGTATACCGGCACCTGGTAGAAGTCGAGCGCCTCGTAAAGCTTGATCGCCTGCTCGTTGTCGTGCATTACCGACAAGTCCATGAAGGAGCGCCCGGCGGCCTGGAAATTGCGCGCCAGCGCGACCACCAGCGCCTTGCCGGCGCCCGGCCGGCGGTACTGCGGATCGACCGCCAGCGCCCACAGGCTGCTGCCGTTGTCGGGATCCTCGAAAGCGAGGTAG
>JASFKL010000322.1:0-4516 GCA_050118655.1 Gammaproteobacteria bacterium
TGCGCGACCGGATGCCGCGCCTCGAACTCGTGGTGCACGCGGGCGGGGGCAGTTTCAAGAGCCAGATGCGCAAGGCCGACAAATCGGGTGCCAGCATCGCGCTGATCCTCGGCGAATCCGAAATCGCGGCGGGTACCGTCGCGGTCAAGTTTCTGCGCGCGGAGCGGGCGCAGGAAGAAATTTCACAGGCAGATATCGCGGCTCGGCTCGAGTCGTTGCTGGAGAGCGAGTAGAGGGGTTAAATGGAAACGGAAGACGAACAGGTCGAAAAACTGAAGTCGTGGCTGAGAGAAAACGGCATGTCGATCGTTTTCGGTATCATCATCGGCGTGGGTGGAATCGTTGGTTACAACTACTGGCAAAAGTACCAGAACGCCACCGCGGCCGAAGCTTCCGACCACTTCCAGGCACTGCTCGAGGCACTGGACTCCGGCGATCGTGAAAGCGTACAGCAACAGGCAGATATCCTGGTGGCCGATTACGGTTCGACCCAATACGCCCAGATGGCGCGCCTGGCGCTTGCCAAGAGCGCGGTCGAAAACGGTGATTTCGAAGCCGCCGGGGCCGCGCTGCAGGAAGTTGTCGGTAGCGCGGGAGATTCGCCGCTGGCCTTTGTCGCGCGCACCCGCCTGGCCGAGGTGCAAATACAACAGGGCCAATACGACGAGGCGCTGACGACGCTATCGATGCAATTTCCCGACGCATTCGCGGCCCGCGCCGACGAACTGCGCGGTGACGCGCATGCCCTCAAGGGCCAGGTTGCCGAGGCCGCGGAAGCCTATCGCAGGGCCCAGCAGGGCGAACCGGGCCCCGCGAATCCCGAATTCCTGAAGCAGAAGCTCGACGACCTGGGGGCGCCCAGTTGAGCGAGGCCTGCAAGCGTCTGGCACCGGTATTAGTGCTGTTGCTGGCGGCTTGTTCGGGCGGCAAGGACAATGCCGAGCCGCCGGCGGAACTGACCAGCATAGATAACGAATTGCCGCTGGTCGTCAACTGGACCCTGGATACCCGCGCCTCCGGTAACCGCGCGTCTTACCGCCTGCGACCGCTATTGCTCGGCGACCGTGTATACAGCATCGACACCGAAGGCTCGATCGTTTGCGTCGACGCGGCCAGCGGGCGCAGGATGTGGCGCTACGATACCGACTTGTCCTCGATCGCCGGCCTCGGCGGCAATGCGAGCCTGATCATCGCCAGTTCGCGCGACGGCGATGTGGCCGCGTTCCGCGAAGTCGAAAAGGGGCTGGAGCCTGTCTGGCGGGTCAGTATCGGCGGCGAAATTCGCGCCACCCCGGTGATCGACGGCGAGCAGATTTTCGTGCGCAGCGTCGACGGCAAGCTGCGCAGCCTGTCGGCGGTCGACGGCAGCCAGCAATGGATGGTTTCGCGCCGCGTGCCGGCTTTGTCGCTGACCGGAAACAGCCGGCCGCTGGTTGCCGGCGGACTGGTGTTCGAAGGGCTCGACGATGGCAAGCTGGTGGCGCTGGAACGCGACAGTGGGGAGGTCCGCTGGGAGACGACGATCAGCATTCCCACCGGCCGCACCGAGGTGGAGCGCCTGGTGGATATCGACGGCGGCTTCGTGCTTCGCGACGGGGTGATCTACGTGTCGGCATTCCAGGGACGCCTCGCGGCGGTGCAGGCGGTTAGCGGGGACGTGCTGTGGTCGCGCGAGTTCTCGAGTTTCGAGTCGATCGCCATCGATGACGAGGCGCTATATCTCAGTAACGAGCAAAGTCACCTGTGGTCGATAGACCGCCGTACCGGCAGTGCGTTCTGGAAACAGGATGTGCTCAATGCCCGGCGGATTACCGCGCCGACCAAATTCGGCGGCTGGATCGTGGTCGCCGACCTGGCCGGTTACCTGCACTGGTTCGACAGCGAGGACGGCAAGCTGGTCGGTCGGATACGGGCTACGGAGAATCGCAGCTACGTGCAGCCGTTGATCTGGGAAAACTCGGTGCTGATGCTGGACAAGAATGGCCTGCTGGCTTCTGTTTCCGTGTACCGATGATTCCCGTCATTGCGCTGATCGGCCGTCCGAACGTCGGCAAATCCACGCTCTTCAACATATTCACCCGCAGCCGCGATGCAATCGTCGCCGATGTACCCGGCCTGACGCGCGATCGCCAGTACGGCGTCGGCGAACGGGACGGCAAGACTTTCATCGTCGTCGATACCGGCGGCCTGAGCGGCGAGCGGCAGGACCTCGACGAATTGATGGCGCGCCAGACGCGCATCGCGATGGAGGAGGCCGACGAAATCGTATTTCTGGTCGATGCGCGCGACGGGTTGACCCCCGGCGACCGTGCAATCGCCGATATGGTGCGCAAGTCAGGCAAGTCCTGCCACCTGGTCGTCAACAAGGTCGACGGCGCGGATCCGGACCAGGCGCGCGCCGATTTCTACCGCCTCGGCTTCGAGCCGCCGCAAACCATCTCGGCCGCGCACCGCAAGGGCACGGGCGCGCTGCTCGATCGGCTGCTCGAGGCCTATCCGAAGCAGCCGGCCGGGGAGGAATCGTCCGAGAGGCCGGCGATCGCGGTCATCGGCCGGCCCAATGTCGGCAAGTCCACGCTCATCAATCGACTCGTCGGCGAAGAGCGGCTGGTGGCTTTCGATCAGCCCGGCACCACGCGTGACACGATACGGGTGGATTTCGAGCGTCACGGTAAATCCTATACGCTGATCGATACCGCCGGCGTACGACGGCGCGGCAAGGTTCGCGAGGCAATCGAAAAATTCAGTGTTATCAAGGCGCTCGAGGCAATCGAGAAGTCCCAGGTAGTGATCGTCGTAATCGATGCCCGGGAGGGTTTGACCGACCAGGACCTGACGCTGCTCGGTTACGTGCTCGACAGCGGCCGCGCGCTGGTCATCGCGATCAACAAGTGGGACGGTCTCGACAGTGATCAACGCGAGGAGAATCGCCGGCGATTGCAGCGCAAGCTGTCGTTCGTGCCTTTCGCGGCGCAGCATTTCATCTCCGCGCTGCACGGCACGGGGGTGGGAGAATTGATGGCCTCGGTGGACCAGGCTTATGCGTCCGCCTGCCGCGATTTGAATACCCGCCTGCTGACCGATTTACTCGAGGAGGCGGTTTTCAAGCATGGGCCGCCGCTGCATCACGGCCGCCGAATCAAGTTGCGCTATGCACACCAGGGCGGTCGCAATCCGCCGGTAATCGTCATCCATGGCAACCAGACCCGGTACTTGCCGGACGCCTACAGGCGTTACCTGAGCAACTTTTTCATGACCCGGCTGAAGATGAAAGGAACCCCGCTGCGCATCGAGTTGAAATCGGGAAACAACCCATATGCGGACAAAAAAGGTGCAAAACGGCGAAAAAAGTGAGACTCAATCGCAAAAAACCGTAAAAATTGCTAAATATATCGATAAAACCGCTCGAAACGACATAGACTTTGTACTATGGGCCTACAAAGAATTCTGGTGACCAACGCGAAAGGCGGCTGTGGGAAGACCACGATCGCCACCAACATCGCGTCGCATTACGCGCGACTCGGCAAGACCGTGCGCCTGTTCGATCACGATACGCAGGGATCTTCGCTGGCCTGGATCGCCCGGCGCCCGCAGGAAGCGCGGCCGATCACCGGCGTCGACGCGTCCAAAAACTCGGATCATCGACTTACCCGGTCCTGGCAGTTGCGGGTGCCCCCTGAAACCGACGTGGCGATTATCGATTCTCCCGCCGGCACCGACATCACCGAACTCGCCAGCCTTTTTCAGCCCAACGATTCGGTGCTCATACCGGTACTGCCGTCGCCGATCGACATTCACGCCACCGCGCATTTCATCAAGGCCCTGCTGACCACCGGGCGGGCGCGCAAAAAGATGGTCAGACTCGCCGTGGTCGCGAACCGGGTGCGCAAGAATACCCTGATGTACCATTCGCTGGAACGCTTTCTGTTCGGCCTCAACATCCCCTTCATTTCCAGTCTTCGCGATACGCAGCTCTATGCGCGGGCGATCGAGCTGGGCATCGGGGTGCAGGAAGTCTCGCCGTCGCGCAACCGGGCGGACCGCGAACAATGGGCGCCGATCTTTCGCTGGCTGGACACCCCGGCGGTGAGTGAAAGCGCGCCGGTAACCCAACTGCTGGATCGTTACGAACAGTAATCCCGCCGCGTCCGCGGCAAACAGTTAATTTTTTCTAATTCCGTGTTTCGGGTAAGCAACCCGGGAATCGGCTGTGCTATGATTGCGCGAATTTTTCGGGGGCCCACTATGAAAATTCTACGCCTTTTCATTTCCGGCATGCTGCTCTTTGCTGTCCTGCCGAACGCGGAAGCCAATGATTTCGAAGCCATGCTGAGCAATGAAACAGCGCAGTTTACCTTTCGCTCCGACTCCAGCATGGTCGGCTGGGGAGGCGCCGATCTCGGTTTCAGCCTGTTCTATAACGAGGACGACGACTATATCGGTCAGGTCAGCCTGCTGCAAATGCGCCAGGCCTCAGAGCAAACCCCGTTGACCTTCGGGGTCGGCGTCAAGGCTT
>JASFKL010000323.1:0-4481 GCA_050118655.1 Gammaproteobacteria bacterium
TCGATCAGGCCCGCGGCAGGATACACGGTGGCGCTGGTACCGATCACCAGCAGACAATCGATCTCGGTGCACAGGCGTTCGGCCCGCATCCAGGTATCCCTCGGCAACTGCTCGCCGAACCAGACGACCGCCGGACGCAGGTATTCGCCGCAGTGCGGGCAGCCGCGCAGACTTGCCGGCTTGTCGAGATCGACGCGCTCGCGGTAATCGCAGCCCGGGTTGTGACAGCGGTCGTGCAACAGATCGCCGTGCAGGTGATAGACACTCTCCGGCGCGGCGCCGGCCTGCTCGAGCAGATGATCGACATTCTGCGTGATCTGGATCATCCGGGTTTGCGCGGCGAGCGCCCGGTGCGCGGCATTGGGAGCCACCGCGGCGTACCTGCTGCGCCGCCAGTTGTACCACTCGATGACCCGTCGCGGATCGGCCTCGAAGCCTTCGAGCGAGGCCAGCTCGGTGGGATCGAAGCGCGACCAGAGCGCGTCGCTGTCGGGGTCGCGAAAGGTCGCCAGGCCCGATTCGGCCGACAGGCCAGCGCCCGAGAACGCGGCCACGCGCGCACTGTGCGCGAGTATCTCGCGCGCGGCCTCAATCCCGCGGTTGATGTCGAGATCGGAATTCATGTCCTGCCAGATCGTCACCGTCGATCCTGTCGATAGATCCGCTGTACCGCCGTTGTAACGCAAAAGCAACTTCCGCGCCACGACTGTTCTCGCTATCGGAGATTCGGGTCGCGTTTGGCGAAAATCCGACCACAGGCAATACCTGACCAGTTTATATCCAGATTTCAGCTACCTGGCAGGTAAACCTCGCGCTGTTTATAGCTGGAAGTGGCTGCAAGACCTACAAATCGCGCCGCCCTTGAGATAGGGTGGGCGCTACTGGCAATAAACGAAGGATTACAGCGTCCCGGGGGCAGCATCATGAATCGACATTCGGCACATACGGAACCCGCTGGTCTCGCCCCGGGTATCCGGTACCTGATTGCTCTGTTACTGATACCGATGCTCGTCGCGGCATGCGGCGGCAGCGGAGGCGGCGACGGAACCGACGAGAGCGCAAGCCGCGAACCGGCATGGGTGACGATCCTGACGCGCGGCCCGGCCGCGATCTACGGCGCGCGCGATGACGGCGGCAAAAATCCCGTCGAGCTTTCCGCGGGGCTCGACTTCAGCCCCGCTTCGCCGTTCGGTTACGTTTCGCCGGACGGTCGCCAGATCGCGATGCGGGCCATGGCAGCCTCGGACTCGGTCAGGCAAAACTACCTGCGCGATACCGACGGTTCGAACCTGCGCAAGATCTCGCAACTCGCCAATCCTGCGGCGGTCGTCCTGCCGGCTGTCTGGGCGCCCGACAGCTCGGCTCTGGTTTACACCGCCGACGGCGACACGGCGGATGTTTTCGAACTCTACCGGGTCGATCGCGACGGCGCCAACCACGAAAAACTGAACGACCCGCTGAACGTCAACGAGACCTTATTCGGGCCGATCTGGTCTCCCGACAGCCGCTATATCGCTTTCCAGATACGCACGATCGGCGGCTCCTTCGGCAAGGCTCTCGGCATCTACGATACACGCACCGGCACCCAGGCCCGGGTCGCGGTGCCCCAGACCATCGTACCGGAATCGGTGCGCTGGTCGCCGACGAGCGAGAAACTCGCCTACCTGCGCTACGATAACGACAGCACGGGGAACAAATGGGAAGTCTACACGCTCAACGCCGACGGCAGCGATCACGACGGCCCGTTCAACGGCAGCCTCGGCAGCGAGCTTTACCTGGCCGATTACAAGTGGTCCCCGAACGGCCGTTATCTCGCGCAACTGTTTCGCAGGCGGGCGGCCAGTCTCAGCGGCGAACACGCGATAAGATTTCTGAATATTTATGACCTCGAAGCGTCAAACCCGGCGTCAGCCAGCAAACGCGTGCACGACTTCAGACTCTATAGCACCACCAACAGTAACGATTGCCGGGACTATTGCGGCTTCGAATGGTCGCAGGCAGGCACCGAGCTGATATTCCTGAGCGATGCCGACACCGGGAGCTTCATCGAACCCTGGAGTTACAATGTCGCCGGCGGCACCAGCCGGGAACTGAATCACGGTCTCCCGGACCCGGTCAACTATGACGTCTCGAGGATCCTGGGAACCACTGCCGACGACCGTTACCTGCTTTACCAGGGCGGATATCCCAGCAACACCACAGTTCTCAAGGAGTTGATCGATTTTTCGGCGCCGGGCGACCCGGCAATCCGCATCGCTGGTCTCGGCGACCTGATCCGCGTCACGACCTGGGGACCGGACCACCGCCGCATATTTTTCGCCCGCCAGAATACGGCGGAAAACTTTATCGAAACAAGGCGCGAGAAATCCTTCGAAACGGGGAGTAATATCCTCGAGCCGCGGCTGCCCGCGGAGCTGGTCATAAACGATATCGAGCTTTCCGAGGACAGCGAAGTCGCCGCCTTCCTGGTACTGGATACGATCGCCGGGGGCTATCCGGGTTCGATTTATTCCGTGCCGACGAGCGGTGGCGAGGCAAAAAAAATCAGCCGCAGCCTCGACGTCGAGCGCATGCTCGGATACTGACGCGAATTCGCTTCCACTCGACACTCTCCGTTATCTCGGATAGATTGATGTTTTGAATCCCGATATTCGCCAGCGAATAAACCGGGTTCGTCGTGACGATCCGAGACTTCCTGCCAGCACCCGCTGAAAACGGCATCCCGCACCGCCCGGATGCCGCGCGGGAAAATGCCCTGCGCCGGTTCGCGCAATCACTGCGCGAGAGCGATCCGGCGCTGTGCGTACTCAGCCCCTTCGCGCCCGGCCTGCACGGAGAAATTCTCGATGCGCCGAGCCTAGTCATCGAGGACCATGGAAATATTCGCCTGTTCGAGCACAGCGGCGACGAAGCCTATTCGTATCGCGCCCTGTTACTCGCCGGCGACGACGACCTCGTCGCCATCGGGGTTCCCCGCCGCGAAGCTTTCGAAGCCTATTGCCGCGATTGGCTGGATCTCGGCCGGCCCCGGGTGCTCGTCCCATCCAGGTCTCCCGGCATGAATTCGCTCGCCACGCGCTGCCGTGAAGACGTCGATTTCATCGCCGCGGCGAGTTCGCATGCCGAGGTTCACGGCGGACTCAATATCCTGCCGTACATGGGCAACGGCTCCGTCTGGGAACTGGCGGCGAAAATCGCTGAAAATTGCCGTGCCCCGGTCAGGATGATTGCGCCGCCGCCCCGGCTGACCCGGCGGGTCAACGACAAGACCTGGTTCGCGCGGCTGCTGCAAACGGTTCTGGGACAGGCCGCGCTGCCCCCGGAACACACGGCCGAAAGTCTTACCGGCCTGTGCCGGCACGCGGCCGGGCTGGCCGCAGGTTATCCCCGCATCGTGGTGAAATTGCCGGACAGCGCCAGCGCGGCGGGCAACCTGGTACTGGAAAGCCGATCGATTCGAGATCTTTCCTGGGATGCCCTGCATCGATTGCTGCACCGGCGACTGCGGGCGCTGGGCTGGGACGGCGCCTTCCCGCTGCAGGTCGCCGCCTGGGAGCAGCCGCTGGCCGGCAGCCCCTCGGCTCAATTGTGGATCCCGCTGGCCGGGCTCGGGGAGCCCCTGGTGGAAGCCCTGTTCGAGCAGCACAGCACCGGAAAAGCGGGCGAATTCGACGGGGCCCGGCCCTGCCGGCTGGAAAAGGACCTGCAAATGCGAATCGAACGGGAGGCTTTCGAAATCGGCAGGGTATTGCAGCACCTGGGGTACTTCGGGCGCTGCAGCCTCGACGCTATCCTGCTCGATAACGGAAACGCCGGCCTGCAATTGCACTGGATCGAGTGCAACGGCCGCTGGGGCGGGGTATCGCTTCCGCTGAGCCTGAACCGCAGACTCGACCGCGGCAGCGGCCGTTCGGCGCCATTCGTCGTTATCGAGGAAGCGCACCAGCGGTTACCCCCGCGCGAATTCGCACGCGTTATTCACGATCTCGAACCTGGCCTGTATCGCGCCGGACTGCGCGACGCCGGTGCGATACTCCTGTCTCCGGGACGGCTGCTCGACGGCAGCGGTTTCGAGGTCATGGTGCGGGCGCCGGAAATCGACGAAGCGATGCGCACAGCCGCCGAAATTGCCGGCTTGCTGGGCAAAAGCGTTGCTACCGGTGCCTGGCGGGGATAAGGTATCGGCCTTATGGAAGACCGGATCACCGAAGGGCGCAAGCCGCTCAAGGGCCGCGGCGCGGTAAGCAACGCCGACGGGCGCTACGAATCGCGCCGGCACGTCGACTTCGACGACGGCTGGGACAGTCCGCAACACGAGCGGCGCCCGAAAACCGAGGTCCAGGTCGATGCCAGCCGCGGCGTACTGGTCTACAACCAGTCGCCCGACCTGCCCTTCGACCGCTCGGTCAATCCCTACCGCGGCTGCGAACACGGCTGCATCTACTGTTTCGCGCGTCCCACGCACGCTTATCTCGGCCTGT
>JASFKL010000324.1:0-4472 GCA_050118655.1 Gammaproteobacteria bacterium
CGATGGCGATCCAGTGCGCGCATCTGACCGATTTTTACCTCGGCGACGCGGTCAACCTGCGTGACCGCATCGGCCGCGTGATCGGCAACTGGAGCAAGGAGGCGCCGGGATACTCCTTTATCCTCGGCATGCAGGCCTTCGGTCTCGAGGAGTGCAACCAGTTCGACAAGGCCGAGGGCACCGCGCGCGCGGCACTCGCGGCGGAGGCACGCGACCCCTGGAGCGTGCATGCGCTCGTGCACGTGCTCGAAATGCAGAACCGCTTCGAAGAAGGCCAGCAATTCCTGCGCAGCCGTGTCGACGACTGGTCGCCGGACAACGGCTTCGCGTTTCACAACTGGTGGCACCTGGCGTTGTATCACCTCGAGCAGGAAGATCACGCCGGCGCGCTGCAACTTTACGACGAGCAGATCCTGCCCGGGGGTGAGTCGGAAGTTTCGCTGCAAATGCTCGACGCCTCGGCGCTGCTGTGGCGGCTGCAGCTGCAGGATGTCGAGGTCGCCGATCGCTGGCAGGCGATTGCCGACCTGTGGGCCAGGAAAGTGCCCGCGGAGAACGGGTATTATGCGTTCAACGATCTGCACGCGGTCATTTCACTGGTCGGCGCGGAGCGTTTCGACGAGGCGCGGGCGGTGCTGGCCGATCTCAAGCAGGCGGCAGTTACCAACCCCGAACTCACGCGCATGATGGCGCGCGACATCGGCGTGCCGGCTTGCGAGGGTGTGATCGCCTTCGCCGAGCAGCGCTATGACGACGCTGTCGACGCGATCTACCCGATCCGCAGCATCGCCAATCGCTTCGGCGGCAGCAACGCGCAGCGCGATATCTTGAACCAGACCCTGATCGAATCCGCGATCCGCGGCGGGCAGACGGGACTGTCCAAAAACCTGCTCAACGAGCGTGCGGTGCACAAGCCGTTCAGCCCGCTGACACAGCGCTTCAGGGCGAAGCTCGCGCACTAGCAATCCGCGCCGGGACCCGGGAAGGTCCCGGCGATACCCGCATACCTCGAAGGGCGCGGTTCTTTTCCCCGTTCCCTGGACGGTGGTGATTTTCAGGGATCCCTTGCGGGCGAGTCGACGAGTGCCGAAATCAGCGTTTGCAAGCCGTACCCCGCTACTGCAATCGAACAGGTCGAGACTTCCGCATATCGATAAGATTTGCAGAGGTTGGTTTATTTAAGCTTCGCTTAAGCCGTCGCCGATATCATCGTCGCAATTTTCACAGTACAGGAACTGGAAATGCCCCTGCAAGATCGAAATTCATCGACCGTCAAGGCCTGGGACCCCCTGGTACGGATTTTTCACTGGAGCCTGGTGTTTTTCTTCTTACTGGTGTTCGCCACCGAAGACGACTTCATGGCTTTGCACATCTGGGCGGGTTATGCCGTGTCGATACTGATCGGTTTTCGACTGCTATGGGGCCTGATCGGTACGCGTAACGCGCGTTTTCTGAGTTTCATTAAATCGCCGCAACGGGTAAAGCAACACCTGCGCGACATGTTGTCGCTGAGGCCGGCGCATTACCTCGGGCACAATCCAGTGGCCGCGGTCATGGTCATTGCATTGCTGGTCAGCATCGGCCTGGCGGCTTTCAGCGGCGTGATGCTCATTGCAAGCCAGGGGCAGGGTCCGCTGGCGGGCACGCTGTTTGGCAATTTCAACGACGGAGCGGTGAAAGGGATCCATGAATTTTTCGCCAATTTTGCTCTATTGCTGGTTTTCGCCCACGTCGCAGGGGTGATTGTCAGCAGCCTTCTCGAAGGCGAAAACCTGGCCAAAGCGATGATAACCGGGCGCAAGAAAGCGCGCGAGCAGTGGGCGGATGTCGATCCGGCCAGGGAAGTCGATTAAGGTACCCGTACAGGTTTCGGCCACCACCCCGCCTTGCGACGGCGCTGGTATGACCTGTGCATAGAGCGCTCGCCGGTCAATAAAATAAGCGGCGGTCTATTACCGCCAGAGTGTCGAACAGGCGAATCCTCTGCGAAACTGCTGCAATCAGCGGTTGCGGTGTGCACTCAGCTGGTCGAAAATTAGGGCCAGCCCGCTGTTGCCAGGAGACTGCCGTGGAGATGATTCAGCTCGAAAACGCAACCCTGCACTATGCCGTCGACGGCGATCCCGGCGGTCTGCCCGTGGTCTTCGCCAATTCCCTGGGCACCGATTTCAGGCTCTGGGACCGGCTCCTGCCGCTGTTGCCGGGCGGTATCAGGATTCTGCGCTTCGACAAGCGCGGTCACGGCCTGTCGAGCTGCCCGCCGGGCGAATACACGATGTCCGAACTGGTCGAGGATACGGCGCAATTGCTGCGTGCGCTCGAAATCCGGGACTGCCTGTTCGTCGGCCTGTCGATCGGCGGCCTGATCGCGCAGGGGCTTGCGAGCGCTCACCCGGAACTGGTTCGCGCGATGGTGATTTCGAATTCGGCGGCGCGTGTCGGCACCGCGCAGCTCTGGCAGGAGCGGATCGAGTTGCTGCGCGCTGGCGGAATCGAGGCGCTCGCCGACAACATCATGGAGCGCTGGTTCGCGGCGTCGTTCCGGCACGACCGGCAGCTGGAAATGCTGGCCTGGCGCAACATGCTGACGCGCTCGCCGCTGGAGGGCTACATCGGCTGTTGCGCGGCGATCGCGGGCTGTGACATGAGCGCCGAAACCGCGCAATTGAGCCTGCCCGCGCTGCTGATCGCCGGCGACGAGGACGGTTCGGTGCCGCCCGACGTGGTCAGGGCCACGGCCGACCTGATCCCGGGATCGCGTTTCGAATCCATCGACGATGCCGGCCACTTGCCCTGCGTGGAGCATCCGCGTGTATATGCGCGCATTCTCGGCGAATTCATCGAGCGCAATCGCGATGTCTGAAGCTTACCGGAAGGGCATCGAGATCCGCCGCCGGGTGCTCGGCGACGCCCACGTCGATGCCGCGGAAGCAGCCAAAACCGATTTCGACGCCGCTTTCCAGGAATTGATCACCGAAGGGGCCTGGGGCCGGGTCTGGGCGCGCGATACCATCAGCCTGCGCGAACGCTCGATGCTGACCATCGCCCTGCTCGCGGCTGGCGGCAATTTCGACGAAATTCCGATGCACATCCGCGCCACCGCGAACACCGGCGCCAGCCCCGCGGACGTCATCGAAGCCCTGCTACACGTCGCAGTTTACGCCGGGGTGCCGAGGGCCAATCGTGCGATCAAGCTGGCGCGAAAGACATACGCCGAGATGGGGGTCGAGCTGTGAGCGATAGCGACGATATTACCGGGTACCTGGCGCGGGACCGGGAATGGCATCCGCCCGCGCTTGCGCCGGCCTACAAATCGAGCGTCAAGCGTTCGCCGCAGCAGGCGCTGCTGCATTTTCCCTGCAGCCTGTCGGAAAACACGGGTCCGGTGTTCGGCCACGATTCGATCGGGCCCGCCGACAGCGACCTGATTCACAACTACGCGGCCGCGGGAGAGAGTGCCCTCGGACCGCGCATCCTGGTCCACGGCCGGGTGCGCGACCAGTCCGGCCGCGGGGTGCCCGGTGCGCTGGTAGAGATCTGGCAGGCCAACGCCGGCGGCCGCTACCGGCACGTCAACGAGGGTTACCTGGCGCCACTGGATCCGAATTTCGGCGGCTGCGGCCGTTGCCTGACCGATGCCGACGGCAATTACCGCTTTACCAGTATCCAGCCGGCGCCTTACCCGTGGCCCAACGGGCCGAATTCCTGGCGCCCGGCGCATATCCATATTTCATTGTTCGGCCCGGCCTTCGCACAGCGCCTGATTACGCAGATGTACTTCGAGGGCGACCCGCTGATCCCGCTGTGCCCGATCGTCAATGCGATTCCGCGCCCGGAAGCGATCGACGCCTTGATCGCCAGGCTCGACCCGGAGGCCGCCTTGCCGATGGACATGCTCGCCTGGCGTTTCGATATCACGCTGCGCGGCCGCGCGCAGACACCGTTCGAAAACCGGGCGGAGGGACTCTAGATGGCGGCGCCGAAAAAGCCCCTGCCGGAATCACCGTCGCAAACCGCGGGTCCCTACGTACACATCGGCTGCATGCCGGTATTCAGCGGAATCGAGGGCGTCTATGCCGAGGATCCCGGCAGCCGCATGATCAATGCCGAAACGCGCGGCGAACGCATTACGATCCACGGCCGTATATTCGACGGCGACGACGAGCCGCTGCGTGACGCGGTGGTCGAGATCTGGCAGGCGGACGCGGCCGGTATCCACGCCTCGCCGGGGGACGCGCGCGGCGACGCGGACCCCGATTTCCGCGGCTGGGGCCGCGCGGCCTGCGATTTCGACAGCGGCGAATACGTCTTCGAGACCGTCAAGCCGGGCAGAGTGCCGTGGCCGGATGCAAGCACGCAGGCCCCGCACATTACCTTCTGGATCGTCGCGCGCGGTATCAACATCGGCCTGCATACGCGTCTCTACTTCGACGACGAGGCCGAGGCCAATGCCGACGATCCGCTTTTGACCG
>JASFKL010000325.1:0-4466 GCA_050118655.1 Gammaproteobacteria bacterium
AGGCCGATTTCCACCAGTTTTCGTCGCGCTGCACGAAATCCGAGGTCGGGTTGGTGAGCGCGGTGTTGAAACCGAACTTGTCGGTAAAAAAGACTTCCCCGAAATGCGACGAACGCCTGATCTGCTGGATCAGAAAGCGGTTCGCGGCCGGCGAAACGTTGAGGCTCTTGCGATCGGTGAAGCGCGCCTCGACCTCGTCGATCGGCATATCGTCGAGCCCGAGCCTGGCATGCTCCTCGGCCGCGCGCCGGGACGCCTGGATGATGATCGGCGCCGAGGCCCAGACCACGACATCGGAAATACGCTCCAGCATGAATGCGTCGAGCTGGTTGACGATCCGCGCCGAGGTCGTGCTCAGATTCTTGCCGACCACCGAATCGAGCAATTCTGCACGGCTGCGATCGAGCTGCTGATTGGCGCTGGAGGTCAACTGGGTCAGGCTGAACCAGGAAAAGGCGCCGACCAGCAATACCGGGAAGATACCGATGAACAGGGTGCGATTGGTGATTTTGCCTCGCAGGCTCTTGCTGTAGGGTCGTTTTTCCATCGTCGTTACTCGTCGCCTCCGCGGCCGGTTGTATCGCGGGCCCGCGCCCGGCGGCAAGCGCAGCACGGCGGCCCTGAATAGTTCTAATTGGCGACTCCGTGCCTATGATTTCTTATTATTATTCGAAATACAATGGCTTAGATGGCATATCTCACGTAAATACTAAAATCGGGGTGGCTATAAATGTGAACTTTTTACATTCTCTTTTTGTAATATAGCGCAGGCTGGATTTTTCGCTAAGGATACAGGCTTCGCAATTGCTTGGCACGGGCAATTCGATGTGATCTAGTATGCGGCTCGTCCCACGGACAACTGGCGATTGCAGGCGGCTTATTCCTGGCGCAAGCGGCATGCCGGCAAGTGGCGGCGATAATCATCCGGAGGACCGAAAATGAAGACTCGACGTTTCATTCAGTGCGACGTATTTACGCCGACCCCGACGCTGGGCAATGCGCTGGCGGTGGTCGTCGACGGCGAGGGGGTGTCCGACGAGGCGATGTGCAATTTCGCCGCCTGGACCAACCTCGCCGAAACGACTTTTATCCTGCCTCCCGAAGATGCCGCGGCCGACTACCGGCTGCGTATATTCACGCCGACGCGGGAAATGCTGTTCGCGGGGCATCCCACGCTCGGCAGTTGCGCCGCCTGGCTGCATACCGGAGGCGTCCCGAAGCAAGCCGGCAAGGTGCGCCAAGAATGCGGCATCGGGATCGTCGAAATCGATATCGGCGGTCCCGGGCTGCCGGCCTTTACCGCGCCGCCGACCGAAATTCGATCGATGTCGCAGGAAAACAGCGACGCGATTACTGCCGCGCTCGAAATCGAACCGCGGCAGGTTAAAATGCGCGCCGAACTCGACAACGGTCCGGTCTGGCAGGCGCTGCAGCTCGATTCCGCGGAATCCGTGCTGGCGCTCGATTCGTCGCGGGTCCGCTGGCCGGCGTTCAATGCGATCGGTGTAATCGGTGCGCATCCGCCGGGTTCCGAATGCGACTACGAGGTGCGTATGCTGGCACCGTCCAGCGGCATGAGCGAAGATCCGATTACCGGATCCCTGAACTCTGCGCTGGCACACTGGCTGCAGGCAGAGGGTCAACTGGCGAGCCCGCTTACCGTCGCCCAGGGAACCCGTATCGGGCGTCACGGCCGGGTAGAGATTACGCCGCAGAACGACGGCAGTGTCACGATCGGCGGCCAGACCCATATCCTGATCGAAGGCACGGTGCGGTTATAGGCGGGAGTCTGCGATGATCGAAATCTGGGGGCGCGCGAACGCCTACAACGTGCAGAAAACCCTGTGGATGCTGCGCGAACTCGAGCTCGATTTCCGCCATCACGATCTCGGCAGTACGGCCGGCGACCTGGAGAGCCCGGAATTTCTGGCTCTCAACCCGCAGGCCCGCATCCCGGTAATCCGTGACGGCGACGACGTGGTCTGGGAATCGAACACCACCCTGCGTTATCTCGGCGCCAGGTACGATCCCGGCGGTTTGTGGCCGGTCGATGCGTATCGGCGTTCGCTCGCCGAGCGCTGGATGGACTGGGAGCTGGCGACCCTGCAGCCGGATTTTATCGATTTGTTCTGGGGCTATTACCGTACACCGGAGAAGGCTCGCGACGCGGACGCGATCGCCGATGCGGCGCGCCGCTGCGCGCGGGATTTCGAGGCGCTCGATCGCCAGTTGCGCGCTTCGCCTTTTCTCGGCGGCGGGCGTTTCACGATCGGCGACATTCCCTGCGCGGTCTGCCTTTTCCGCTACTTCGAAATGGGTTACGAGGTGCCGCGACCGAAGTATGTCATGCAATGGTACACGCGACTGGCCGAACGCCCGGCCTTCCGCGCGACGGTCATGACCCCTTTCGACGAGCTGCGCGGCAGGCTCGACTTTTAACGGCAGGAGAGTAAACCTTGAAAGGCAGGTGTCTGTGCGGCGAAGTCGCATTCGAATTACAGGAGCCGGTTCCGAACCTCTACCAGTGTCATTGTTCCCTCTGCCGGCGGGTAACCGGCTCGGCGGCGAATGCCGCGTTGCGAATACCGGCCGCGCAGTTCGCCTGGCTCGCGGGCCGCGAGCAGATTGCCGAGTACGAAACCGACAGCGGCTTCAAGTCGCATTTTTGCCGCCGCTGCGGTTCCCCGCTGCCGAATCCCACTTCGCAAGGCAGGGCTTACTGGGTACCCGCGGGTCTGCTGGAGGACGCGGGCGGGATATCGCTCGGAGCGCACCTTTATACCGGCTCGAAGGCGAGCTGGGATATCATCGCCGGGGCCGGCGAGCATTACCGGGAAATGCCGGATGCCGAAACGCTCGACGAGCTGTTGCGGGCCGACTAAAACCCGGGAGCCGGAAGCCGTGAACGATTTTCACTACCGACCAATGCAGATAGGCGACTACGACGAAGTACTCGGCCTGTGGGCGACATGCGAGGGGCTGAGCATTCGCGATGCGGATTCGCGCGACGGCGTCGAGCGATACCTGGCGCGTAACCCGGGCCTCAGCCATGTCGCCCTGCGCGGCGATCGAATCGTCGGCTCGATCATGGGCGGACACGACGGCAAACGCGGTTACATCCAGCACCTCGCGGTTGCCGAAGCCGCACGCAAGCAGGGCGTCGCCAGCCGCCTGGTGGAACTTTGCGTCGATTCGCTCAAGCAGGAAGGAATCGAGAAATCCCATGTGCACGTACTCAAGCACAACCAGTCGGGAAATGCCTACTGGACGCGCCTCGGCTGGCGGCAGCGCGCGGAAGTCGTGATGTACTCGTTTATCAACGGCGACAACGAAAATGCCTGAAGCCGATATCGAACAGCTCGATCCGGACGACCCGGAAGTGCGGCGCGTGATCGACATCGCCGACGAATTTTACAGCGAGCGCTATCCCGAGGAGAGCAACCATCTCGAACCGGTCGAAGCCTTGAAACATCCGGACATACTGTTTGTGGGTTGCCGCGTCGAAGGCCGGCTGGCCGCCAGCGGCGCGGTCAAGATCATGACCGACGACGATACCTACGCCGAGATCAAACGCCTGTTCGTGCTCGACGAGTATCGCGGAATGGGTTTATCGCGGCGTATCATGGATTACCTGGAATCGCGGATGCGCGCGCAGGGCATCGAGTTGTTCCGTCTCGAGACCGGCATCTACCAGCCGGAAGCCATCGCGCTTTACCGCAGGCTCGGGTATCGCGAGCGGGAACCTTTCGGCGCTTACCGGGAAGACCCCCTGAGCGTATTCATGGAAAAGCGGGTCGATGCGAAATCGGGGAGAAATACAGCGTGAAAATCGCCCTGATCGGGGACTACGATGCCGGGGTTACGGCGCGCCGGGCGATTCCCGGGGCGCTCGATATCGCCGCGCACCGCTTTTTCATCGGTACCGCCTGCCAGCCCGAACCTCGCTCGCGCGAAGAAAAATTATCCCCGGTCGTGGCCGCAGCGGTGAGTGCGGCGTTATAATCCCCGCGATGAAGGCAGAAATGTACAAGATCGGCTCGATCGGCCACGGCTTTCTCGCCATCATGGGCAGGCCTTATATCGAGCACCATCAACCCGCATCGCTGTTGAACGTCGCCCGTCTCGGTATCAAGCAGGTGGTGTCGCTGCTCGAGCCCGGCGAGGCGCGCAGCCTCGGGCTCGATGGCGAGCGTCTCGAGGCCAAGGCGCAGGGCATGGGATTCGAAGCCTTCCCGATCGTCGATATGGGCACGCCCCGCTCGGTCGAGGACTTCGCCAATCTCACCCACACCCTGTTCAGGAGAGTCGATAGAGGTATCAATACGCTGGTGCATTGCCGGGCCGGTATCGGGCGTTCGGGCCTGTTCGCCGCGGGCATGTTGCTGTACGCCGGCATGGATGCCGAACAGGCTTTCGCCCATGTCGGCAAAATGCGCGGGCTCAGGGTGCCGGAAACCCTCGACCAG
>JASFKL010000326.1:0-4446 GCA_050118655.1 Gammaproteobacteria bacterium
CCCGGTGATGGACAGTATCCGCGGTTACGATCCGCGTCTATATTTCCTCGACAGCCGCACCTCGCCGCTCAGCGTGGCCTACGCCCAGGCGCTGGACGCGGGATTGCCCTCCGTCCGGCGCGACGTCTTCCTCGATAACGAGACCAATACCGAGTCGATTTACCTGCAGTACCGGATCTGGCTCGAGATCGCGCGCAAGCACGGTTCGGCGATCGCCATCGGTCATCCGCACACCGAGACGATCGAGGTCTTGCGCAATAATCTGGCCGACGCGAATAGCGAGTTCAGGTTCCTGCGGGTTTCGAAACTGATCGATTTGCGCAAGGCGAGGAAATCTTCGCGAAAGCGGAACCAACAGGGCGACGACCTGCACGCGGTCGCCGACTAGCACTTGCCGTTCAAATCGGCGGCGGTTCGAATCCGCCGGTCAACTGCTCGATACGGGCGCCCAGCGCCAGCACGATGTCTTCGCGCCAGGGCGCGGCGATCACCTGCACGCCAATCGGCAGCCCCTCGGCGCTCCTGCCCGCGGGCACCGACAGACCGGGCCAGCCGAGCAGGTTGAAAATCTGGATATATCCCCACTCGGCGAAACTGTCGGCATGCGATGCGCGATGCGGACGGGCAAACGCGAAAGACACCGGACTCAGGATCGCGTCGTAGTCGGCGAAAAATCCGAGCGCGCGGCTGCGCGCCCGGTCGATCGATTCGATCAGCGCGGGATCCACGTGATTGGCGCTGGCGACGCTGTCACCGGTCAGATAACCTTGCAGTTCTTCACCGGTCTCCAGGGTACCGTAACGCTCCAGCAGGCGCATGATAAACCCGGCATTGGTCATCTCGCGAAACTCGGTGACCAAATCGACCAGCAACCGGGTTTCGGGCAACAGCTTGCGCTCCAGGGTCAAACCCGATTCCTGCAGGGCCCGCGCGGTTTCGCCGACCACGCGCCGGATGTCTTCGTGCGGCGTGACGATTTCGTTGTCGTCGTACCAGGCGATGCGCAAGGCGGCCGGGTCGACGGCTTGCGGATCGCCCATCGGCACCGGCACGGCGGCCGGGTCGCAACCGTCCGGCCCGCAGATCAACGACAGCGCGAGCGCGAGATCCTCTACCCGGCGTGCGAGCGGGCCGATCTGGGTCAATGAATCCAGTACGCCGCCCGCATGCGGCACGATGTGACCGCTGCGCGGGGTCCGTCCCGAGGTCGGCTTGATGCCGGCGACTCCGCACAGGTGAGCGGGTTCGCGGACGCTGCCGCCGGTATCGGAACCCAGCTCCAGCGCGGCGCCGCCGCAAGCGACGATCGCGGCCGAAGCACCGCTGCTGCCGCCGGGACTGCGCTCGAGGTCGTAAGGGTTATTGCTACGGCCGTAGATCAGGTTATTGGTCTCGGCGCTGAAAGTCAGCTCCGGCGTGTTTGTCTTGCCGAGCAGCACCGCGCCGGCAGCACGCAGCCGCGCCACTACCGGCGCGTCCTTCGAAGGCACGAAATCCTTGCGGCCTAGGGTGCCGCCGGTGGACAGGATTCCCTCGGTGTCGAGCGAATCCTTGACCGTGAACGGCACGCCGTGCAACGGCCCGCGGAAGCGCCCGGCGGCAGCCTCCCGATCGCAGGCGTCGGCCTCGGCGCGGGCGCGTTCCGCGACCAGTTGCACCACCGCATTGATCGCCGGATTGACCGCTTCGATACGCGCCAGACAGGCCTCGACGGCCTCGCGCGAGCCGAGCTCGCCGGCGCGCATCGCCCGCGCCATGCGGCAGGCCGACCAGTAATGAATTTCCGACATAATTGGAATTATCCGACGGCTAGTCTGAAAATTACACCGCTATTTTGTGCGCTACGGCCTCGCGCATTCAAAATACCCGGTTCCAGGCATTTAACTAGCAGTCATCTTTATCCGGATTCGAGGCGGTCCGGGAGCGGCCGGGGTCATTTCCAGGCTAGTCTTCGTTATCCAGCCTCGATTTTGCGCTCGGCAGGCGCACCGTAAACTCGACCCCGCGCACGTCGAGCGGCGTGAACACCAGCCTCGACGTGCGCTTGCGGTTGCGGACTTCGAGCACCCAGCGCGGCAGCATTGTATTGGTGCCGTCGAGGTGGGTCGAATCCTCGCCGGCCTTGAGACCGGAGATCAGCTGCGGCTTGCGGTTATTGCTCTGGCTGGCCTCGATGCTGACGATCGGCGAATCGTAAGCCCATTCGTGGCGCTTCTCGGGCGGCGCCTCGTTGAACTGACACATCGGCCTGCCGTTGACCTTGACGATCTGGAGCTGGTGCTTTTCGATCTCGCCGTTGGCGAGCTTGACGCTGATCACGAAAAGGCCTTCGCGATTGTCGACGTTGTCGAACTCGATCGAGCCCTCGAAGCCCTTGACGATTTCGTTGACGAAGTAGAGGCCGAGCCCCTTGCCGTGATGTTCGCGAATCCGCCGCGACGAAAATCCGAGCTGGTATATCTTGTCCTTTTCGTCGTCCTTGATGCGCGGCCCGCGGTTGTAGACCTTGAGTTCGACATCTCCCTCGCGCTGCCCGAGCGAGATCGATACCCGCGCGAAGCGGTTGCGATGCTCTTTTTGCTGCGAGTAGAACAATGCATTGTTGAGCAGGTTTTCGATCAGCAAAACCATATGATTCTCGTTGCCCAGCATTTCGCTGTCATTGCGCAACTGGATACTGAACTTGTCGTCGGCATAAGCGCCCCGCTTCGGCCAGTCCCGCGTGAGCCCGAGTTCCTCGGGTTTTTCGGTGATCGGGAGCAGCGCACGTCCCAGCGCATGGCTGATCATGAAGGTCGGCTGGAACGGTGCCGGGCCGGTATCGTGATCGAGCATCGCCTGAAAATAATGCTCCTCGCAGTCGTAGATCTGGTTGGCGACGTGGAGCGCAATATTGTCGGTGGTCGACAGGTCGAGCAGGTCCCATAGATAGAGCAGGCCGACGGTAGCCTCGTGGAACTGTTGCTTTTCGTCGGCATTTTGGCAGTTCGATTCGGCCTTCTTCAGCGCGGTCTGCGCCTTGTCGTAGCTGATCACGCCGTTATGGCGGACTTCCGAGGCGATATTCTTGAAATGCAGAAACTTTTCGTCGTACTCGATGGTTTCGAGCAGGCGCTCGCTGATGAACATCTTGAGCTTGTCGGCATGGTCGGAATAGGTACGCGCGCGGGTGCCGAGTTCGCGCCTCGAGTCGAACAACTCGTTGAGCTGTTCGCGAAATTGCGCGATCTGATCGCGGTAGCGCCTTCTGCTCCTCAGGTACCGCCAGATATCGAAACCGATCAGCAGCAGCAGCGCCGCGGCGGCGAACGGCCAGTTATCGGCATCGCGGATCGGCGCGGGCAAATCCTCGAAACTGTTATCGCCGAAGCGGAACATCCCGCCATGCACCAGGGCGAATTGCCACAGCACGACCAGCATCGCCCCCAGGGTGCTGAGCCAGGGGTAGGAAAGGCGAACCGGTTTCATCTCGATTTGCCGCCGGGCGGGCTCCAGAAATAAGCTCCCTCGTCGCCGAAAGTGACGATCCCCTCGCCCCGGTTGCAGAGCTCGGTAAAACCGCTCTCGACGGCGTCGAAGGCGCGTCTCAGGGTCTTGATGTGCTGGCGGTAACTGCCATAGGAGAACTTGTCGGGATCGAGGTCGAGACGCTCGGCGATCTGCGCCGCGGTCAGCGGTCGCGGCGACGATTCCACCAGTTCGCGCAGCAGCTTGCGGGGCGTCGGCGCCAGCGGGCGCCGGCTATTGCTCGGATTCATCAGACGCTGCCCCTTCCAGTAGACGTTCCAGGTATTCAGGTCGATAGTCAGTTCACCGCTGATCACGACGTCGATGGTATCCCCCGGGTCGCTGTCGATGGACGACTGCCGGAGCACCGCCTTGATGCGCCAGCACAGCACCTGCTCGATGTTGTGCTGATGCTTGGCGATGAAATCGGTAGCCGAGAATTGCTCCAGCGCATCGCGCTCGATCTCCGTACCGCTATGCTCGGAAAGGTAGATAATCGGCAGCCGCGGCCATTTCTTGCGCAACGCGTTGGAGACTGAAAAACCGGCCTGGTCGTTGCCGTTCATGCGCGCATCGAGCAACGCCACGTCGGGCGGCGACTCCTTGTCGGTCAGCGCGATCTTTTGCCGCGCCGCCTCGGCGAAATTGAGGATGACGAGCGTGTTGGGTTTGCCGTCGAAGTCTTCTTTCTCGAGCACCGGGGAGAACTTCTTGATCCAGTGCGATTGATCTTCGACCCAGAAAATCGTCGCCATCAGACGGCCATACCTCGTTTTTTATCCATTGAAATCAACCACTCCGAAGCGTTTTCCGGTTTTTTTCACACTTCGCGAGCGATAAATAATTGTAAATAAAACAGTAATTTGCAAAAAATTTTAGCCTTTTTTGCGGGTTTTTCACCGATTTTTCACAGCCCCCGCCTAGATTTACCGCATGACC
>JASFKL010000327.1:0-4437 GCA_050118655.1 Gammaproteobacteria bacterium
GGCCGCATTGCCGTTCGAAAGCCGGGTCGTGCACGTTCGCTGGAGCGGCGAGGGGTTGTGGATACCCCTCGGTGACATGGATTTCGAGGTCGGCTACGAGGATGCCACGGCTTACCCGGCGCCGGGACAGATCCTGCTCTACCCGAAGGCCGCGAGCGAAACCGAAATCCTGATCGCCTACGGCAGCGTGCACTTCGCGTCAAAGGCCGGCACACTCGCCGGCAATCATTTCGCGACCATCACCGGCAATCTCGAGGGCCTGCGGAAAATCGGCGCCGCGACCCTCTGGGAAGGCGCCAAATCCATTCGCTTCGAATCATAGGTTTGCCGTCCTCGAGGATTACCGAAGTCAAGACCACGCTCGGCGGCGAGCGCAAGCGCTTCGATTGCGAACTGCTGCGACGGGCCGAAAGCGAGGCGGTGATCGTATACCGCATGCCCCGCGACCGCTGGCTAGAAGACATCCTGTTGCCGAAGGATACCCTGAGCCTCGGCTATTTCTGGGAACACCGGTCCTACAACGCCTATCACTGGATCGACGCAAGCGGCGACACCATCGCGCTCTACTTCAACATCAGCGACAGCACGCGCATCGGCGCGCAAACCATCGAGTGGCGCGACCTGGCCGTCGATATCCTGATTTCACCGGACGGCCGCTGCCGGGTGCTGGACGAGGACGAATTGCCGCCGGATCTCGAACCAGGCCTGCTCGATTACATCCATCGAGCGCGCGATCAATTGTGCCGTAAGCCATTGTCTCGACTGGGCGAATATGACAAGCTCACGAGATCTTTGATGAATCTCGGGTAAACCGGATGCCGCTCGAACTCTGGCTCGCCTATGCCGCCACCAGCGCGGTAATCCTGGCCATTCCGGGGCCGACAATCCTGCTGGTGCTGAGCTACTCGATAACCCACGGCCGGCCCGCCGCCCTGCCGCTGGTGGCCGGGGTCGCGCTCGGCGACTCGGTCGCGATCACGCTGTCGCTGATCGGCCTCGGCACGCTGCTGGCCGCGTCCGCGTTCTGGTTCACGGTGATCAAGTGGTTCGGCGGTCTTTACCTGATCTATCTCGGCGTAAAATCCCTAGTCGGTGCGCGCAGGGCGCTTTCGACCGAACCCCGGCAGGCGTCCGCGGTACCGCCGCGCAAGCTGTTCGCCAATGCTTTCATCGTTACCGCGCTGAATCCCAAGAGTATCGTTTTCTTCATCGCGCTGTTGCCGCAATTCATCAGCGCCGCTTACCCCGTCACGCCGCAACTCTGGATCCTCGGCGTGACCTTCGTCGCGCTGGCAGTGATCGGCGCTACCACTTACGCGTTGTTCGCGTCTTCGATCCGCCGCTTTTTACAGACCCCGGGCGCGCAAAAAATCTACGGCTATACCGGCGGCGGGCTGCTGTGCGGCGCCGGGCTCTGGGCGCTCACCGCCCGGCGGGTGATCACCTCGCCATGATCCGGTCACGCCTGATCGCCGGCTTGCTGTGCTGCTGCCTGCTGCTGTCGGTTGCCGGCTGCGGCAACAAGGGGCCGCTGGTGCCGCCCGACCAGCAGGACCAGGACAAAGAGCGGCAAAAGGCCCGGGAATACTAGCTTGGATCACTTCGAGTACAAGCAGGGCGCGTTGTATTGCGAGTCGGTCGCCATCGCCGACCTGGCGCGCGCGTACGGCACGCCGCTCTACGTTTATTCGCGCGCCACGCTGGAGCGTCACTGGCACGCTTTCGACCGGGCGCTGGCCGATCACGACCACCTCGTCTGCTACGCGGTCAAGGCCAATTCCAATCTCGCGGTACTGAATCTGCTCGCGCGCCTCGGATCGGGGTTCGATATCGTTTCGGGCGGCGAGTTGCGGCGCGTGCTGGCGGCCGGGGGCGATCCCGCGCGGATCGTGTTTTCAGGGGTCGGCAAGCAGGTCGAGGAAATCGAGGCCGCGCTGGATGCCGATATTCTCTGCTTCAACGTCGAATCCGGTCCCGAGCTCGACCGCTTGCAGGAAATCGCCGCACGCATGGGACGAAAGGCGCGGGTCTCGTTCCGCGTCAACCCCGACGTCGACGCCAAGACCCATCCCTATATCTCTACCGGGCTCAAGGAAAACAAGTTCGGTATCGCCTTCGGCGAGGCCGAGGCGGTCTACCGCAAGGCCGCGCAACTCGAGCACATCGAGATCATCGGCATGGACTGCCATATCGGTTCGCAACTGACCGAGATGTCGCCTTATATCGACGCGCTCGACCGCCTGCTGGGCCTGATCGAACGCCTTGGGGACGCCGGCATCGCGATACGGCATCTCGATCTCGGCGGCGGTCTCGGCATCCGCTATCGCGAAGAGACGCCGCCGCTGCCCGCGGACTGGGCGAGCGCGCTGCGCGAGCGCCTCGCCGGATTCGACGGCACCGTGGTCATCGAGCCCGGGCGCGCGATCGCCGGCAACGCCGGCATCCTGGTGACCCGCGTGGATTATCTCAAGCACGGCGCCGACAAGAATTTCGCGGTCGTCGACGCGGCGATGAACGATCTGATCCGGCCCTCGCTGTACGGCGCCTGGCAGGAAATCATCCGCGTCGTCGAGGCGAGCGACGCGCCGGAAAAAATTTACGACGTGGTCGGCGCGATCTGCGAGTCGAGCGATTTTCTCGGCAAGGAGCGCGCCTTGCGCCTGCAACAGGGCGACCTGCTGGCGATCCGCTCCTCCGGTGCCTACGGCTTCGGCATGGCGTCGAATTATAACAGCCGCCGGCGCGCCGCCGAGGTCATGGTCGACGGCGAGCAGCATTACTGCGTGCGTGCGCGCGAGGAATACGACGACCTGCTGCGCGGCGAGACGACGCTGCCGTGAAGCTGAAGTTCGCCAAGATGCACGGGCTGGGCAACGATTTCGCGGTGGTCGACGCGATCAACCAGCGCTTCGAGCCGAATCCCGAGCTGGTGCGCCGCTGGGCGGATCGCTTCAGCGGCATCGGATTCGACCAGCTGCTGGTAGTCGAAAAGCCGCAAACCGACGCGGCCGCGTTCAGGTATCGAATCTTCAATGCCGATGGCGGCGAGGTGGCGCAGTGCGGCAACGGCGCGCGCTGCTTCGCGCGTTTCGTACGCGAACAGGGATTGACCGACCTCGATTCGATCCCGGTCGAGACCAATACCGGCCTGCTGCTGATCGAGGCAGTCGACGCCACGCGTTATCGGGTCGACATGGGCGTGCCGCGCTTCGAGCCGGCCGATATCCCGCTGCGCGCCGACGCCCGCGAGCCGCTGTATACCACCGATTTCGAAGGCACCGAGATCAGCTTCAGCGCGGTTTCGGTCGGCAACCCGCACATGGTGATCCAGGTAGCCGACGTCGATCAGGCCGGGGTCGAAACCCTGGGTCCCTATTTCGAGCGCCACATGATGTTTCCGGAGCGCGCCAATGTCGGCTTCATGCAGGTGCTCGACCGGGGGCTTTTCAGGTTGCGCGTCTACGAGCGCGGGGTCGGCGAAACCCGGGCCTGCGGCAGCGGCGCCTGCGCGGCGATGGTCTGCGGCGTACAGCTCGACCTGCTCGACAGCAGCGCCACCGCCCGGCTGGCGGGCGGGGAACTCAATCTGGAATGGCAAGGCGAGGCAAAGCCCGTTATGATGACGGGCGAAACGGCAATGGTTTATCAGGGCGAGATAGAATATGAATGAAGTATCGGCCGAAAAACAGCAATCCGACCCCATAGACGAGGCGAAAGTCATCCGTTATCTGCAGGAGAATCCCGAGGTCCTGATGGGTTACCCGGAGATTTTTTCCTCATTGGCGATTCCGCACCGCACCGGCGGGGCGACCTCGCTGGTCGAGCGCCAGCTCAAGCTGCTGCGCGAGAATAACAAGGTCCTGAAGGCCAAGATCGATGAGCTGGTCGGGATCGCGCGCGAGAACGAGGAACTCAACCAGCGTTTTCACCGCCTGGCGCTGGAACTCATGAACACCAACCAGCTGCACGACGTGTTGTCGATGGTCCAGGACCAGGTACAGACCTTTTTCTACACCGATTTCGTCTGTTTCCGTTTCCTGCCCGGAGTCAGCGACGACGGTAACGTGCTCGACGGCATGTACCTCGACCCGCAGAGTGGCGTCGTCGACAGCGTGATGCCGTGGATCGAGGCGCGCAAGCCGGTCTGCGGAAGGCACGACGAAGCGCTCAATCGCCAGCTGTTCGGCGCCGACGTGCATATCGGGTCCAGCGCGTTCATCCCCCTGTACCACGCACGCAACCTCGGCCTGCTGTGCCTCGGCAGTATCAGCGCCGACCGTTTCGGGCTGACCATGGGCACGATCTTCCTGCAACAGCTCGGCGAGCTGGTCAGCAACCGGCTGAAGAACATGCTGCAGGTAGCCTGAACCCGGTGCCCGACTATCTGGACCAGTTCATCCAGAGCCTGCGCAGCGAAAAGTTTTATTCTCCCCATAC
>JASFKL010000328.1:0-4394 GCA_050118655.1 Gammaproteobacteria bacterium
GCCCTGTTCGCGCTGGGCGGCGTGCTGACCCGCTACAGCCTGTCGAAATCGCTCGGCGAGGCCAGCGTGATTTCGGTGCTGTCGCTGGCCGTGCAACCGGCGCTCGCCTGGCTGATCGCCGCGCAACTGCAATTACCCTACGCCATCACCCACTCGGTGGTACTGATGGCGGCGGTAGCGCCGGGGCTCAATGCCTATCTGTTCGCCAGCATGTACAACCGCGGGCTGGGCGCGGCCGCCAGTTCGGTACTGCTGGCAACGATCCTGTCGGTATTCACGGTCAGCGCCTGGCTGCTAATCCTGTGACCGGCCCGCGATGATGGCCGACAGCCGCGGCAAGGTCATGCGCAAGGCGCTTTTCGATGCGCTTTCGCTGCCCGCCTTCATCCTGTTTTTCACCATGATGGGATTCGGTTCGCTGGCCCAGGGCTCCGGGTTCGATGCCTCGATGGCGGCGCTGGCGACAGTGATGATCTGGGGTCTGCCCGGACAGCTCGCGATGGTCGAGCTGACCGCGACGGGGCAGGGATTCGTTGCCATCGTATTCGCCTGTTCGCTCGCCAACGCACGCTTCATGCCGATGGTCGTGTCCTTCGTCCCGGCGCTGGCGCGCGGCGGTGCGAGCCTGTGGCGGCAATTGCTCGACGCACAGCTGTTGTCGATCAATTCCTGGGCCATGTGTCTGCGCGAGTTTCCGCGCGTCGAGCCGGCCTTCCGTCATCTTTACTATGTGACATTCGCCGGCTCGATCATGACCGCGGCCGTGGTCGGTACGCTGGCCGGATATTACGGGGCTTTTTTCCTGCCCGCGGTCATCGTCCTCGGCCTGATTTTCACAAGCCCGCTGTTTTTCGCGCTGGTGCTGTCGTCGACCGAGGGTCTCGAAGAGCGCCTGTCGATGCTCTTCGGCTGCGCGACTATCGCCTTCGCGCACGCGCTGCTGCCGTCGGTGGACCTGCTCGTCACCGGGCTCGTCGGTGGCAGCGCCGGGTTTGCCGCGGGCCGTATCTGGAGACGCCGTGGGCGCGCCTGAATTCCTCTGGCTGGTCGTTCTCGGCTGCGGCGCGGCGACTTTTCTGTGGCGCGGTCTCGGCGTGCTGGTGGTACGTCGCATCGATCCCGACGGCGCCTTTTTCAAGTGGATCGCCTGCGTCTCCTACGCGATGCTCGCGGGCCTGATTTTCCGCATGCTGGCGATGCCGGAAAGCGATCTCGCCGGGGTCGGCCTGCCGATCCGCCTCGGCGCGATCGCGATCGCATTCGCGGCCTATTTCGCGTTCGGCCGCCGGCTCGTCGCCGGCGTACTCGCGGGCAGCCTGAGTCTCGCCTCGATGGCGCACTTATTCGGCTGAATACGAGATTCCCAGGCAGTAATGCCGCGACCCGGTCCGGCGACGCTTATTTCGGCAGTTGCTTGAACATCGAACTGATCGCGTAATCCAGGCGCTGCCTGACGATATCGGAGTCAGGGCTCTGTTTCATCTCGGCGGTTGCCACGCCGCCCCAGACCGCGAGGCTCGTTTGCGGATCGATCATGATCACGACCAGCGCTCCGCGCGGCACGTTGGCCAGTTCTTCCAGTTCGCTATCGGGGTCGATCTTGAACTCGACGTTTTCCATATCGATGCCGACGCCATACATCACTAGCAGGTCGGGGTCGGACTGCGACTCGATCATGCCGCGGGCACGCAGTTCACGGTCGATCAGGAATCCGATTTCGGCCCCGGCGTCGAATTCGGGTGGATTCCACTTGCCTTCGGGATCGTTCACAACCGCGGCGCTGCCGAACCAGGCGTAAGTCTTGTAGCCGGCGAGATTGGCCTTCGGGTCGCTATCGGTGTCGATGACGATATCGCGGGTGTTCTGGTTGGCGCAGCCCACCAGTAAAAGCAGGGCAAAGCAATAACCGAGCAGTCGCTTATCCATTTTTAGGTTCCTGGAGTTGAAAATTAATAAAAAGGTTCGTTCGGGACGGCCGAACCCGAAATCGCCGCGAACTCTAGCCGATTCGCGATGGAAAGAAAAGCCCGGGTTTCGCCCCGTGCCTCGACCTGTCTGCCCCGTGGTTACCGCTTTCTTTTCGGCAGAGCGTTATCGCCGCCATCCCGGTGGCAGCGAATCAGGTACAACATCAATATTGCCGTGCGGTGCAGGGTCTTGGGCTATGGTCGGGCCTGTTCTTACGCAGACTCATGATGCCGGAAATCGATCTCGCGGGCATGCTGTCCGGGGCTTCGAGCCTCGCGGCGCTGGCGAACCGGCTGGGTTGAAACGAAATCAGAAACCCGAGACGCGCTCGATCAGCCAGAATGCGGAAATCCCGCCGATGCCGTAGGCGGGGGCCTGCCGCAGCCAGACAGGCCAGTCGCGGCGCAGCCGATACAAGGACCAGATGACGACCAGAATCGCGGCAATGAACAGCAGCTGGCCGATCTCGACACCGACGTTGAACATCAACAGCGCGAGCGGCACCTCGTTCTGCGGCAACCCGACCTTGCCGAGCGCGCCGGCGAAGCCGAAGCCGTGCAGCAGGCCGAAGGTAAAGGCGACGACCCACGGGTAGCGCGCGGTAAGGCTGGTCTCGCCACGGTTGACCTTGACCAGCTCGCTGGCGAGAAACAGGATGGACAGCGCAATCACGGCTTCGACCGGAGGGCTCGGCACCCACAGCACGCCGAGCGTTGCCGCGGCCAGCGTTATGCTGTGCGCGAGCGTGAACGAGGTCACCGTGAACAGCAGGCGGCGCGCGCCGCTGACGATCAATAGCAGTGCGAGCACAAAGCTCAGGTGATCGAAACCCGACAGGATGTGATCGATGCCCAGCAGTGTGTAGTCCACGGCAACCTGCCATGCACTGCGCTGTGCGACGACTTCGAACCAGGGACGGTCGGGCCGCGCAATCGCCGTAGTTTCGCTGCCGTCGAGCCAAATGAAGCGCGCGAAGATGTCGGTGATCGTCGCCTCGAGACCGGGGAAACGAATCACGGCCCCGTTTAGTGCATCGGCAGGAATATCGAGCGAATAGCGATGCAGGGCCGAATCGGGCAAATGTTGAACATTTGGTTCGCCGAGGATTTTCCAGCCCTCGGGGAATTGCAGGCGGGCCGGGTGCGGTCCGCCATAGTAGATCGGTGCTCGCCAGACGAGTTCGAAGCGTTCGGCGGCGAGCTGGCGTAATTCCAGCGAGCTGGGTTGCAACTGGTGCGCGGTCGCGCTGCCCGGCAGTAAGGCGCCGAACGCGAACATTGCGTAAACGATAAATCGTATCGATCGGGGCAAGCTCATTGCTCCGCGGCTTTTGCTGCGGGGAAGATATTGCTTCTCGCGTTGGCGGATTCCGGTATCGACTCGATGATCACGTCGTACTTTTCGCGCAGTTTGCGATAAGCGAGCTGTTTCTGTTGTTCGCGCCGTTCCGCCAGGAAGTCGCGCTTTACCTGGTCATACACTTCCTCGAGCGCCGGCGCGCGCGGCTCGATCCTTTCCTCGACCTTGACCAGATGGGCGCCGAACGGGGAATAGACCGGGCCGGTCCAGTCACCGGGCTCGAGGCCGGTTACGGTGCGGCCGAAATCGGCGCCGAAACTGCGCTCGATCTCGCTCTTGCGGGCAAGTGAAAACGATGCCGGCAACAGCGAGGCATCGCCGAGTGAATTCTCGTCGGCACCCTGCCGCAACTGTTGCAGAATCCGGCGGGCGTCGCTATCGAGGTCGCCGTGTTTGTCGGCGTTCAGGAACACCTGGCGAAACGACGTACGCGCTTCTCCTGCGTAGCGTTCCGCATGCTTTGCAAGGTAATCACGCAATTTCTCGTCGTCGGCCTCGGCGCCGGACAGGTCATCGAGAATAAACTCCAGTTTGGTTTGCATGCGCCGGCGAACGACCGGGTCGTCGCGTTCGAGACCCATCGCCAGCGCTTCCCGATAGTACACTTCTTCGCGGACCTGCCCCTCGATCAGGCCCTTGAGTTCGGTCTCGGTCGGCGGCCGCAGGCGCGTTCGTTCGAATCGGGCCGCCAGCTGCCTGATCTGCTCGCGATCGATGACTATACGGTCGGGCGGCAGAATTTCGGCTCCCTGCCGCAGGTCGAAGACGACGAACAGCAGTGCGCCGATCAGCAGGAAATGGAACAGTGGCTCGCGTGCGAGCCTGGCGATCGTTTGCTTCATGTGGCTAGCAGTCAGGATTCGGGCGAGTACCAGATCGGGGAAGTATAGGCGCGTTCCCGGAGGGTCAGTTTCGCCTCTTTCGGAATTTCGGCACCGAGGCGTACCCTGTCGTAGAGCACCCGGCGCGGCGTCGGGATCTCGATCACGCGCGCATAGTAAAAAACGCTTTGCTGCGGGTCGAATTCGGGGTCGCTCCGCACGGTACCGAGCGACGAGGCGCCGATG
>JASFKL010000329.1:0-4389 GCA_050118655.1 Gammaproteobacteria bacterium
TCGACGCCAACCCTTCGCTGCGCACCGCGGTCGACAAGGCCAAGGCGCAGTCGGTGCCCAAGGACGCCATCGAGCGCGCGGTCAAGCGCGGCGCCGGCGAACTCGACGGTTCCGATTACGAGGAAATCCGCTACGAGGGTTACGGTCCCGCGGGCGTCGCGTTCATCGTCGACTGCCTGTCGGACAACCGCAATCGAACCGTGGCCGAGGTGCGCCACGCATTCAGCAAGGCGGGCGGCAATCTCGGCCAGAGCGGGTCGGTGGCCTACCTGTTCGACAACGTGGGCGTGTTGCTCTATTCGCCGGAGCACGACGAGGACAGCGTCATCGAGGCCGCGCTGGAAGCCGGCGCCGAGGACGTCATCGTCGCCGACGACGGCAGCATCGAGGTGCTGACCGCGGCCGACGAATATGTCGCGGTCAAGCAGGCGATGATCGAAGCCGGTCTCGAGCCCGAGGAATCCGATCTGACGATGCGCGCCCAGACCAACGCCGAAATCGAGCTCGAGGATGCGCAAAAGGTATTGCGGCTGGTCGACCTGCTGGAGAGTTCCGACGACGTGCAGGAAGTCTATTACAATGCCGATATCCCCGAAGAGGCTTACGAGGCCGAGGCCGGATGATCATCCTCGGGATCGATCCCGGATCGCGCATCACGGGCTTCGGCCTGATCGATAACCAAGTCAGCAGTATCGCCTACATCCACAGCGGCAACATCCGCGTCGCGGGTGACAGCCTGGCGGAAAGATTGGGACATATTTACGCTGAAATCGACGCCGTGATACGGCAATATCGCCCCCAGCAGATGGGCATCGAGAGCGTGTTCGTGGCGCGCAATCCGGATTCGGCCCTGAAACTCGGACAGGCTCGCGGCGCGGCGATCTGCGCGGCCCACCGGGCAGGCCTGGAAATCGCCGAGTACGCGGCGCGCGAGATCAAAAAATCGATCGTCGGCTCCGGTGCCGCCAGCAAGGATCAGGTTCAGCACATGGTCAAGCAGTTGCTGGGTATTCGCCAGCCGCTGCAGGCCGACGAGGCCGACGGCCTCGCAATTGCCATCTGCCACGCACAATTTTATGCTACGCAGCACAGGACGGGCCTCGACGCCAGTCTGCTCAAGCGCAGGAGAAGCAGTCGAAGATGATCAGCCGATTGACAGGCATTCTGGCCGCCAAGCGCGCGCCACAGGTCCTGATCGATTGCCAGGGCGTCGGTTACGAGGCCGACGTGTCGATGACCACTTTTTACCGCTTGCCGGACGTCGGCGAGCAGGTGTCGATCTGGACCCACCTGCTGGTCAAGGAAGATTCACACAGCCTGGTCGGTTTTCACGACGAGCAGGAACGCCGGCTGTTCCGCCAGCTGATCCGCATCAACGGGGTCGGCCCGAAACTCGCCCTGACGATACTGTCGGGTATCGACGAGCGCCAGTTCGCGCTCTGTGTAAACAATAACGACGTCGCAATGCTGACCCGCCTGCCGGGTGTCGGCAAAAAAACCGCCGAGCGGCTGATCATCGAGATGCGCGACAAGCTCGATGCGATCGTCGCCGAGTTGCCGGATCAGCCGGTGGTCGCGGGCGGCGTTTCGGTGGTCGGCGAGGCCGTCGAGGCGCTGCAGGCGCTCGGCTACAAGCCGGTCGATGCCGAAAAGATGATCGCGCGCGCCCGCGAGCAGGGCAATGGTGAAGACAACGCCTCGCAATTGATACGCATGGCGCTGCAGGCGACGGTCAAGGCATGAGCGAAGATCGCCTGATCAGCCCCGAGGCGATCGACGAAGAGTTGTCCCAGGACCGCGCGCTGCGCCCGAGGCTGCTCGCCGATTACGTCGGCCAGGACGAGGTTTGCGAGCAGATGGAAATCTTCGTACAGGCCGCGGTAAAGCGCCGCGAAGCGCTCGACCACGTGCTGATCTTCGGCCCGCCCGGGCTCGGCAAGACCACGCTCGCGCACATCGTCGCCAACGAAATGCAGGTCAACCTGCGCCAGACTTCGGGCCCGGTGCTGGAAAAGGCCGGCGACCTCGCGGCGATCCTGACCAACCTGGAAGCGCACGACGTACTGTTCATCGACGAGATCCATCGCCTGAGCCCGGTGGTCGAGGAAATCCTCTACCCGGCGATGGAAGACTTCCAGCTCGACATCATGATCGGCGAGGGTCCGGCCGCGCGCTCGATCAAGCTCGAATTGCCGCCGTTCACGCTGGTCGGCGCAACCACGCGCGCCGGCTTGCTGACCTCGCCGCTGCGCGATCGTTTCGGTATCGTGCAGCGGCTCGAGTTTTACAGCGCGGCAGAGCTCGGCGATATCATCATGCGTTCGGCGAAACTGCTCGGCATCGAGGTCGAAACCGGCGGCGCCCGTGAAATCGCCAGCCGCGCGCGGGGTACGCCGCGCATCGCCAATCGCCTGCTGCGCCGCGCCCGCGATTACGCCGAGGTGCGCGCCGACGGCGTGATTACCGAGGATGTCGCTCACGCGTCGCTGGACATGCTCAAGGTCGATCAGTCGGGGCTGGACCACATGGACCGGCGCCTGATCCTGGCGATGATCGAAAAATTCGACGGCGGCCCGGTCGGCGTGGAAAGCCTGTCGGCGGCGGTCGGTGAAGAGCGCGGTACGATCGAGGACGTCATCGAGCCCTACCTGATACAGCAGGGTTTCATGATGCGTACCCAGCGGGGTCGCATGGTTACATCCCGCGCCTACTCGCATTTCGGAATCAAACAATCGCAACAAGGTGAGATCGATCTTTAACCCACCCTGTCCATTCGCAGAACCTTAAACTCGACTGATAAGCCATGAACGACCATTCACTGCTAGCCCTGGTTATTAACGCCAGCTTTCCGGTACAACTGGTGATGCTGATGCTGTTAGGAGCCTCGGTGTTTTCCTGGGCCCTGATGTATGTCAAGCGCGGATATATTCGCCAGGCGCGGGCCGAGGCGACCACCTTCGAGGGCCGTTTCTGGTCGGGCATCAATCTGAGCGACCTGTTTTCGCAACTGTCGGCGCGCGAGGATCGCCGCTTCGGACTCGAGGCGATCTTCGAGAACGGTTTCCGGGAGTTCGCACGCGCGCGCAAGGCCGAGCTCAGCAACAGCGAAATGGTGCGCTCCGCGCATCGCGCGATGAAAGTGTCGATGGCGCGCGAACTCGAGCAGCTCGAAAACAACCTGCCGTTTCTCGCCACCGTCGGTTCGGTCAGCCCTTACGTCGGACTGTTCGGTACGGTCTGGGGAATCATGGAGTCTTTTCGCGCGCTGGCCGGCGTGCAGCAGGCGACGCTGGCGATGGTCGCGCCCGGCATATCCGAGGCCCTGATCGCGACCGCGATGGGTCTGCTGGCGGCGATACCGGCGGTCGTCGCTTACAACAGGTTTACCAGCCAGATCGATGTAATGGTGGTGCGCTACGAAAACTTCCTCGAAGAGTTTACCGGAATTTTACAACGCCAGGCGAAGTCGCAGAGGTAGGATAGGCGGATGAGGAAACGTCGCGCAGTATCGGAAATCAATGTCGTCCCGTATATCGACGTCATGCTGGTGTTATTGATCATTTTCATGGTCACGGCGCCGCTGCTGCAGCAGGGTGTCGATGTCGACCTGCCGACCGCACCGGCCAATCCGCTCGACGCAGACAGCCCGGAGCCGATCGTGATCAGTGTCGACAGGAAGGGCCTCATGTATCTCAATATCGCCATCGACCCGGATTCGAGCCTCGCCCCCGTGACCCTGGTCAAGGAAGTCAAGGCCGCGCTCGCGCGAGCGCCGAAGCGCCCGGTACTGGTGCGCGGCGATGCCAACGGACCCTACCAGCACGTGGTTTCGACGCTGGTGCTGCTGCAGCAGGCCGAGGTCGGTTCCGTGGGGCTGGTAACGGATCCCGAGGAAGAGCGCTAGTGCTCGAGCTGTTCCGCAAGCACCCGAAGGCGTTCCTGCTGTCGGTCGGTCTGCACCTGCTGGTGATCGGCATCATGGCTTTCAATCTGACTTTCGTCGATCGGCCGAAGAATCTCGGAACCGGTGAACCGGCGAAGACCGTGCAGGCCGAGATCGTCGATCAGCAGCAGCTCGAGGAACGCGAAAAGAAAAAGGCGCTGGAAGCGAAACGCAAGCGCGAGGCCGAGGAAAAGCGCAAGGCGGAAGAGCGCCGCAAGGCCGAGGAAAAGCGCAAGGCGGAGCAGAAACGCAAGGCCGAGGAAAAGCGCAAGGCGGAGGAAAAACGCAAGACCGAGGAAAAGCGCATCGCCGAGGAGAAACGCAAGGCGGAGGAAAAGCGGGTCGCCGAGGAGAAGCGCAGGGCCGAGGAGAAACGTATCGCCGAGGAGAAGCGCAAGGCGGAGGAAGCCCGCATCGCCGAGGAGAAGCGCAAGGCCGAGGAGGCC
>JASFKL010000330.1:0-4389 GCA_050118655.1 Gammaproteobacteria bacterium
CGCTGGCGGCACCGCGCAGGCCATGACACCGCCCAACGTGCTCGTGGTCGGGCAGATCGCCGAACCCAAATCCCTGGACCCGCACGCGGTCACCGCGGTCAACGACTTCAGAATCCTGATGAATATCTACGAGGGACTGGTCCGCTACAAGGACGGCACCCTGCAGGTCGAGCCCGCACTGGCGAAAACCTGGACCATCAGCGACGACGGCCTGACCTATCGTTTCGATCTGCGTCCCGGGGTAAAATTTCACGACGGCACGCCGCTCACGGCCGCCGCGGTCAAGTTTAATTTCGACCGCATGCTGGACGAGAACAATCCCTACCACGACACCGGGCCGTTCCCGCTGTCGTTCTTCTTCAGCGCCGTCGACAAGGTCGAGACCGAGGGCGCCGGCACGGTGATATTCACCCTCAAAGAACCCTATGCGCCCTTCCTGTCCAACCTCGCCTACCCCACGGGACTGATCGTTTCGCCCGACGCGGTCAAGCAGTACGGCAAGGATTTCGGCCGCCACCCGGTCGGTACCGGCCCATTCCGCTTCGCCGAGTGGGAGAGCAACTCCAAGGTCGTGGTGGAACGCAACGATCTCTACTGGGGCGACGCGCCATCGCTCGAAGCCGTCGTGTTCCGCCCGATCACCGACGCCAACACGCGGGTCGCGGAAATGCTTTCCGGCGGCCTCGATCTGATGGTCGAAGTACCGCCCGATAACGTCGGGCAGTTCCAGAAAGATGCCGCGTTCACGGTCTACGAACAGGCCGGTCCGCACGTCTGGTTCTTGATTCTGAACGACAAGGAAGGGCCGATGGCCGACAAGCGCGTACGCCAGGCGGTCAACTACGCGATCAACAAGAAATCGCTGGTCGAAAACGTACTGCAGGGCACCGCGCAGGTCGCCGCCGGCCCGACCCCGCCGGCATTCTCCTGGGCTTACAACAACGACCTGAAGCCCTATCCCTACGATCCGGCCAGGGCCCGCAAACTGATCAAGGAAGCCGGCTTCGAGGGCGCCAAACTGACTTTCTACGTCACCGAGGGCGGCTCCGGGATGCTCGACCCGATCCCGATGGGCGCGGCCATCCAGGCGGACCTCGCGAAGGTCGGCTTCGATGTCGAGATCGAGACCTACGAGTGGAATACCTTCCTCGGCAAGGTCAACCCGGGTCTCGAGGGCAAGGCCGACATGGCCGAGATGGCCTGGATGACCAACGACCCGGACACCCTGCCCTATCTCGCGCTGCGTACCGGCGCCTTCCCGGATAAAGGCGGTTTCAACTCGGGCTACTACTCGAATCCCGAGGTCGACAAGCTGCTAGAGGCAGCCCGCCGCTCCACCGACCAGGCAGAACGCGCGCGGCTTTACAAGCAGATGCAGGCGATCGTCCACGACGACGCGCCCTGGGCGTTCATCGCCAACTGGAAACAGAACGCGGTTACCAGCAGTCAGGTCTCGGGCTTCAAACTGCAGCCCTCGTTCTTCCTGCTGCTCGGGGGCGTTTCCAAGCCTTAAACGGCGCGGTCCGGGCTTTCCCGCCGGGAAAGCCCGGACTGCCTGGCACTGATGGGCTTTTATATCCTCAAGCGGCTGCTGCTGGCGATCCCGGTCCTGATCGGCCTGACGATCATCGTCTTCCTGATCATGGCGATGATTCCGGGGGATCCGGCGACCGCGATTCTCGGCTCCTATGCCACGCCTGAAAACGTCGCCAAGCTGAACCGCGACCTCGGACTCGACAAGCCGATGGTCGAGCAGTATTTCGTCTGGACCAACAACCTGCTGCATGGAGATTTCGGCCGTTCCTACACCCTCAACCGGCCGGTCATCGACGAGGTGCTCGAACGCTTCAACGCGACCCTGATCCTGGCCGGCGCCGCGTTGCTGCTGTGTTCCATCTTCGGACTGCTGGCCGGCATCGTCTCGGCCGTGTACCAGTTCGGCTGGGCCGACCGCGTGATTACCTTCGTGGTGCTGATCGGCATATCGACGCCATCCTTTTTCCTCGGCCTGCTGCTGATCCTGCTGTTCGCGGTCACCTGGCGCGTGCTGCCGGCCAGCGGCATGTTCGCGATCTACGGCGGCGGCGACCTGCCCGACCTTTTGCGGCACCTGTTGCTTCCCGCGGTGACCCTGTCGGTAGTCGCCACCGGCGTCATCGCGCGGCTGACCCGGGCCGCCATGCTCGAAGTGCTGCGCCAGGATTACATCCGCACCGCACGCGCCAAGGGCTTGAGCGAGCGGCGCGTGATCTACCGCCACGCTTTCAAGGTCGCGCTGGTCAACGTGATTCCGGTGATCGGTATCCAGGCCGGCTTCGTGCTCGGCGGCGCGGTCTATATCGAGACCGTGTTCCAGTGGCCGGGCATCGGCGGCATGCTGGTCAAGGCGATATCGACGCGCGACCTGCTGCTGGTACAGGGCGGCGTGCTGGTAGTCGCCGCGAGTTACGTGCTGTTCAACCTGCTCGCCGACGTCGCGCAATACTGGCTCGATCCGAGGCTCAAGCTGTGAGCGGCCCGGCCGCGGCGGCGGCTCCCGCAACGCCGCACGCGAGACGTCCCGGTGCCTGGCAACTGTTCGCCAATAACCGCCTCGCCGCGAGCGGACTGGTCATACTCGCGACCGTGGTCGTCATCGTGCTGCTCGCGCCGCTGTTGCCCCTGGCGCCGCCCGACGCCACCGACCCCGCGCAGCGCCTGCTGCGTCCGCTCGCCGACGGCCATCTGCTCGGCACCGACCACCTCGGCCGCGACATCCTCTCGCGGCTGATCTTCGGCTCGCGTACCTCGATCGCGGTCGGCCTGTCGGCGACCCTGGTCGCGGCACTGATCGGTTCGCTGCTCGGGCTGGTCGCGGGTTACGCGGGCGGACGCACGGACAATGTCATCATGCGCGGCATCGACATGGTCATGGCGTTTCCTTACATACTGCTCGCGCTGGCAATCGTCGCCGTGCTCGGCCCCGGCCTGATCAATGCGCTCTATGCGATCGCGGTGGTCAACATCCCGTTTTTCGCGCGCAATATCCGCGGCGTGACGATCGGATTATCGCATCGCGAATTCGTCGATGCGGCGAGGCTTTCCGGCAAGAATCACGCGCAGGTGCTGGGCAGCGAAATCCTGCCCAACGTGCTGCCGACCATCGTCATCACCATGTCGACCACGGTCGGCTGGATGATTCTCGAAACCGCGGGCCTGTCGTTCCTCGGACTCGGCGCGCAGCCGCCGCAGGCGGACCTGGGTTCGATGCTCGGCGAGGGCCGCAAGCTGCTGTTCAACGCGCCCCACGTGTCGATCATCCCGGGCCTGATGATCTTCGTACTGGTGATGAGCATCAACCTGGTCGGCGACGGCATCCGCGACCTGCTCGATCCGCGCCTCAAGTCGGGCGCGCTGTCGAAACCCTCGGCACGCACCGCGGTCGACGGCGGGCGCGACCGGGGCAACGGCAGCGATGGCAAACCCGGACTGCTCGAATTGCACCGCCTGTCGACGCATTTCGAAGTCGGCGACGAGGTTTACCGGGCCGTCAACGAGGTCGATCTGAAACTCGACGCCGAGGAATGCCTCGGCATCGTCGGCGAATCGGGCTCGGGCAAGTCGGTGACCGCGATGTCGCTGCTCGGCCTGGTGCCGACCCCGGCCGGACGTATCGTCGGCGGGCGTGTCGACTACCAGGGCGAGGACCTGCTGGATGCCTCGCTGGCGCGGCTGCGCGAACTGCGCGGCGGCTCGTTTGCCTACGTGTTCCAGGATCCCCTGTCGACGTTGCACCCGCTGTTCACGATCGGCGACCAGATCGTCGAGGCGATCCAGGCGCATCAGCCGCTCGACGACAGGGCCGCGCGCGAGCGCACCCTCGAACTGCTGCGCCTGGTGCAGATTCCGAATGCCGCGCAGCGACTCGGTTCCTATCCCCACGAATTGTCCGGCGGCATGCGCCAGCGCGTCTGTATCGCCATGGCGCTGGCCAACGATCCCGAAATCCTGATCGCCGACGAGCCGACCACGGCGCTCGACGTGACCGTGCAGGCGCAAATGCTGAAACTGCTGAACCGGCTGCGCAAGGATCGCAACGCGGCGGTGCTGTTCATCACCCACGACTTCGGCGTGGTTTCGGAAATCTGCGACCGCGTCGCGGTCATGTACGCCGGGCGCATCGTCGAAACCGGCCCTGCCGCGCAAGTGCTGGCCGATCCCGCGCACCCCTATACGCGCAAGCTGATCGACTGCGTGCCCGTACTCGGCGAGCCCGAGCGCAGTCTCGATGCGATCCCGGGCCTGCCCCCGGCCGTCAACCGCCTGCCGCCCGGCTGCGCCTTCGCGGATCGCTGCCCGCGCGCGGCCGACGCCTGCCGGCAGGGCCATATCGGCCTCGACTCGATCGGC
>JASFKL010000331.1:0-4352 GCA_050118655.1 Gammaproteobacteria bacterium
TTCTTGTTGTCATTTGTCGCCGTCCTTAAATCATCAGGGGGGGCGGTGATGAATGATGCCCGTTTGTCACCGGCCCCTTAATTTTTTTGGCTCGCGGGTTACTTGTTCACGTGCACCTGCATGAAGTTATCCCGCGCGGAGATGCTCCGTACCCTGATCGTGGTGCCGGTACTGGGTACGGGTACACTGGCCCAGCCGCGATGTCCGATGGCAGGATCCGGCTCGACCCAGTAGCTCTGTGAATCGTCGAACATGGGATTGGCCGGGAGGCCGCCGTAGCATTCCTCTATGCTCCGCCTGTGGAGACAGATCAGGTCGGTGTTATTGAGCCCGAAGGTCGAGTCGTAAGACTGAACGCGGGGCCGCCAAACCATCCTGTCGTCCGGTCTCAGCAACAGGTCCGGATGTGCGTCCACCGGCAGGACGAGTCCGCCGCAACGGCCGCCGGCGCAATGATTCCCCACATTGTTATCTTCGAACGATGTATCGTAGTACCACACCAGCAAGCCATCCTGGTAGGGATAATGCTCGACCCAGTTACCCAAAGCCGGGTTGTCCGTAAAGCCGAAATTGTACGGCCCGGTGCGCAAGCCGTCGTCGTAGCCCTTGTAGGTCCGGTACTCGGCGAAATAGGCGTTGAAGTACGACTGTGTGACGGTGCTGGGAGAGCGGATGAAACCATTATGCTCCCAACCGAAATCGGTTTCGGCGTCATCGAGCGGGCTGCCGTCGACAGCGATGTCGTCGACAAAAATACCCGGATTGACGACCGCTACATCGGTCCAGTAGCGAAAGCCGATGGTCACCGTCTGGCCCGCAAACGCGGAGAGATCCGCGGTCAGGTCGACCCAGCCGGCAGACATTCCGGTAATACCGTTACCGAAATTTTGACCGTTCGGGTTGGTATTGGTCGACAGGTTGGTCGCGACCGGCATGCCATTGACTGTCAGGTAGGCATAGTCCCAGTCCAGTTCGATATCGTAACGAACCTTGGCCGTCAGGGTCGGTGCCCCGGCCGGCAAGGTGAAATCGCGAGTCATGGTGTTGTCGAGATCGTTATCCGAACCGGAAAAGTAGAAGTAGTCACCGGAATAAGGGACACCGACGTCGACAGACAGTTGCTTGTCCGGTAGCAGGACGACGAGTTGTTGCGTCTGCCTGGTGGTGTAATTCGAAGGACCGAGCCTGATCGAGGCTGGCTGCAGATAGCCGACCGAGGTGTAGTCGGACCATCCGAGGAAGATTTTTTCGTAAGCGCTCATCGGTATCGGTTTGGAACCGATTCCCTCGGATGCCACGCCGCTGTTGCCGTAAGAACCGCTGGCGTACAGGGACCAGAAGGCGACCGAATTCTCGGCACCGCCGGTGTTACCCGAAGTGTCGTACAGGTCGGGCAGGCCGAGGTCGTGACCGTATTCGTGGGCAAAAACGCCGACGCCCCCGTTCTCGGGTTCCACCGTGTAGTCGCCGATCCAGAAACTCGAATTGCCGACCTGCACGCCGCCGAGAGAACCCGGCCCGGGTCCGTCCGGCCCGGAGGCGTCATAAAAGGCATACCAGCGATGGCTCCAGATGGCATCGCTGCCATAGGATCCGCCGCCTGTCTCCGCACCCTCTCCGGCATGAACGGCCTGGAAGTGATCGATATAGCCATCGGGCTCGTTGAAATCGCCGTCGCCGTCGCGGTCGTAGCGGTCCCAGACATCGAACTGCGCCAGGTAGGCGTCGATATCGGCCTCGGTCTTGCCGGCGGCGATTTGCGCGTCGTACCAGGCGTCGACCGAATCATTGACAAACTCCCAGGTCTGCGCGCAAACGATGCTGCCGCAATAGGGGCGTCCGTAATGGGCCGCGCGGTAAGGAACCTGCATCCAATCGGTCACCTCGCCGTTGACCGTGTACCGGTTGGAGGATTGTTCGATATAGAAATTACGCATCGAAACCGCACCCGGTGCCTCTGAAAACAAGAGTTCTTCGTAATATTCCGGGGTAAAATCCGGCGCCCAGATGGTCGTGTTGTCGACGCTGCGATCCGGTTCCGGGATCTGGTTGTGCTGTGGGCCGGCAGCTCCTCCCTGCAACAACGGGTAAGGAGAATCAGTATCGCCGAATTCAGCGAGCACGGTCCAGATGGAATCCTCGCCCTCGCGTTCCAGTTCGACGAACTGGCCCCTGGCAACCTCGGCTACCGGGCCTGCTGGTCCTTTTCCGTGAAATTTCGAGATCAGGGCTTTCAGCCTGAGCGCTTTCTGCGCATCGCCCAGCGGGTGGCCCGGGTTGTCAGTATTCGCACCCTTGTTGTCGAGTTCGTCAGGCTGGGCCGCCAGCGCGGATCCGGATAAAAAAACAGTCAGAAGCAGAGGCACGAAGAACTCCGTGCGCGCGATTATCGAAATCATTGGTGATACTCCCCGGTTATCGTTAGCTACTGCCGGCATCAGGGCAGCAGTGTTATTTTTGTAACCGCCAGATAGTACCCCTGTCCCCCGATTCCAGCAACAGAATACGCAATACCGGAACCCTTATCGGCGCCACCGGCTAGCAACGCGTACAAGCGTCAACGGGCTCGGTGACAAATGGTTCTTGTTCTCATTTGTCGCCGATTCTTTTCTTAGCCCGAGCCGCGGTTGCCGGCTGCCCGCCGGCGGGTGCCGGGCCTAGGTGATTACGCTGCCCGGCGCCGGGGCGCCGATGTAATGGCTGTGCTGCGAGCCGTCCATCGAGGACTGCTCGTCGCCGCCGGCTCCCTCGACCAGCTTGCTGGCGGTCGCGCCGATGACCCGGTCGTAATCCGGCTGGTTGATCTCGAAGGCCAGGTCGTAGTCGTCGCGGGTGACGTAGCGCTTGTCGCCGTCCTTGAAGAAGCGGTAGGTGTAGCGCTTGTCGCCGGCATCGACTTTCAATAGATATTCGGGGTCGGCGGCCGGCTTGTCCGCGGCGGCGATCACCCGCAGCCGGGTCAGCACGCCGGTGAGCTTGCCGATCTCGTCGGTGACCGCCTCGCCGGTTCCGGAAGCCACCTGCCACTTGCCGTCGGCCTGATTCAACTCGTATCCCGGACCCCGCAGCGCGGTGATCTTGCCGGCCGGGCGCAGCAGCGTGGCCTGCATCCAGTCGCTGTTCCTGGGCGAGATTTCGTAGTTGTCGAGCTTGACCTCGTAAACCTCGTCCTCGCCGGCGCGGCGCACGTACAACTGGCGGTAGCCCGGCGAGGTTCCGATGTAGAGGGTCTTGAGCGTTTTCTCGTCGGTGCCGAGGACAACTTTCTTGTGGAAATCGTCGTCCGCGACCTTGAAGCGTTCGCGCCCGTCGCTGGTGTTGGCGACCGGCCAGCCGCTGCGGGTCGTGTTGAGCGCGTCCAGCACCCGCTGCAGTTTTTCCGCGTCCGCGGGTAACTGGTGGTAATCGGGCAGTTGCCAGCTGTCGCCGGACTTGCTCAACACGGCCTGCTTGCCGTCCTCGCCGACAATGGTGACGCGGCTGACTTTTTGCCGGTCGAAATCGAGCAGCACTGTCTGTATCTCGGCGCTGGCCATGGGCTTGCTGGCATAGTAGATGCCTCCGGCGGCGACAATTTGCACCGCCAGCACGGCAACGAGTATCTGGTTCAGACGATTCATGACAGCCTCCGTTTAAACCGAAAGTTCGTTGTAGTAGCGCCTGGACTTTTTACGGCGCAGGTAAGTTTGCAACACCGCAAGCGCTACCAGGAAAAGGATCGCCAGCAGGTAATTGCCGCTTTCCAGGAACAGCTGCTGGTCCGGTTTCAGCGGGAACAGGGTGCGGTTGAAATGCCCCCGGGAACGAATGCCGAGCAGGTTCTGGTCGGCGACCGACCAGTCGACCGTGTTCTGCATCAGCTGCAGGCCGCCCAGGTGTTCGCTGTTGGTACTGGCCTCGGCGAGCTGTATCACCTGGTCGCTGAGAAAGTCGTTGGACGAGAACAGGATGATGCGCGCCGACTCGGGCGAATGTTCGATCACGCTGGTGATCACGGGTTCGTCGGCTTTCCTGTTCGCATTGTCCTTGCCGTCAGCCCTGGCGCCGCCCTGCTGGTCCTGGCTCAGCAGCGGAGACTCCTGCCCGGCAAAGAACGAATCGAAGCGGCCCTGCGCGATCACGCCGAGCAATCGGGGCGCCTGCTTGCCTTCCGGGGTATAGGTCACGCTGCCGCCGGCCGAACTGATCCTGGGCATGATGTCGCGCGAGTCCGACAGCCAGGATTTCGCCGAGCTGTGCAGCAACTCGGTAATCTTTCGGTCCTTGTTCTTGTCGCTGTCCACGCTGATCGGCGACGACCAGGCCATGCTGAGCTGATTGAGGCCGCTGGTAATCGGGCTGTCGGGATTCAG
>JASFKL010000332.1:0-4326 GCA_050118655.1 Gammaproteobacteria bacterium
ACGACGTTGAATTACAAGGACGGCCTTGCACTGACCGGCAGGTCGCCGATCATCCGCAAGTTTCCATTGATCCCGGGAATCGATTTCAGCGGCGAAGTCATCGAGTCCGAACACGCGAATTTCAAACCCGGCGACAAGGTTATTCTCAACGGCTTCGGTGTCGGCGAGGAACACTCGGGCGGCTACGCGCAAAAGGCCCGGGTTAGCGGCGACTGGCTGGTGCCCGTGCCCGACGGCCTGGATACGCGCCGCGCGATGGCCATCGGCACTGCCGGTTATACCGCCATGCTGAGCGTGCTTGCGCTCGAGGATCACGGCCTCGAACCCGGCGACGGCGAGGTGCTGGTTACCGGCGCCTCGGGCGGAGTCGGCAGTATCGCCGTGGCGGTGCTCGGCAAGCTCGGTCACCGGGTGATCGCATCTACCGGCCGCATGCGGGAACGGGATTTCCTGGTCGGTCTCGGCGCCGCCGAGGTCATCGACCGCGCCGAGTTCGCCGACAAGCCCCGGCCTCTCGCCAGGGAGCGCTGGGCAGGCGCGATCGACGTCGCCGGCGGCAATACGCTGGCCAACGTACTGAGCCAGATGCGCCGCGCTTCGGCGGTGGCGGTTTGCGGACTCGCCGAATCGATGAATCTGCCGACCACGGTGGCGCCTTTCATCCTGCGCGGGGTGACCATGTACGGCATCGACTCGGTGATGGCGCCGCTCGAACGCCGCAAGCAGGCCTGGCAACGGCTCGCCAGCGATCTGGATCCGAAACTGCTCGACGAATTGTCGTTCGATCTCGCCTTCGACGATTTGCCACAGGCAGCCGTCGATATTCTCGACGGCAAGATTCGCGGCCGCGCGATAGTCAAGTTGCCGTGATTTCCGGCGAGGATATGCCGAACCGTCGCGGGTCAGGGCGCGCGCCACGCGCCTGAGCAGCCCCGGAGATGGAGCGCAGATACGGTCTGGGCGCCACCCTGGTCATCGTCGGCGGCCTGTTCCTGAGTACTTCCGGGATCCTGTTGCGCAACATCGAAGCCGCCAACGGCTGGCAAATCCTGTTCTATCGCGGCTTCGCGTTTTCCGCGACCCTGCTGTTGCTGCTAATGCTGCGTTACCGCTCGGGTATCGGCGAGGCATTCCGCGCCATCGGCAGACCCGGATTGTGGGCCGCCGTGGTGCTCGGACTGGGATCGATATGTTACGTCTACGCGATCCTCTGGACCACGGTCGCCAACGCGGTTTTCATCATCGGTTCGGCGCCGCTCGCCACCGCACTGGTCGGCTGGCTGGTACTCGGCGAACGTACCTCGCGCTTCGGTATTATCGCGATGCTGGTATCGCTCGGCGGTATCGGCCTGATGTTTGCCGACGGTCTGCTCGAGGGCCGCTGGCTCGGCAATCTCGCCGCTTTCGGGGTGGTCGCTTCGTTCGTGGTATTCCTGATGATCATCCGCGGCCGGCGCGGCGTCGACATGCTGCCGGCAACCTGCCTGAGCGGCGTCGTCATGGGTGGCGTTGCCCTGCTGTTCGTCGACTCCCTGGCGCTTTCCGAACGCGACCTCACGATCGCGATTATCATGGGTTGCCTGCAATTCGGCGTCGGATTCTGGTGCTTCACGGTCGCTTCGCGCTATATCCTGGCGTCCGAGGTTGCGCTGTTCTCGCTCAGCGAATCTATCCTCGCACCTATCTGGGTCTGGGTCGGGGTCGGCGAGCAGCCTAGCCTGTTGACCCTGGCGGGCAGCGGCGTCGTGCTGCTGAGCGTCGGTGCCTACTGTATCAGCGGAATTCGCGCCGAACGCCGGCTGATGCGCGATGCGCGGCGCCTCAGGGCGGGTTAACCCGCATATTGCATGGGCATTCCGGATGACAGCGAAGGACGGTTGTCGCAGGGCGCCGGTCTGGACTGACTGTCATAGCCATCGCTATGGCTGGAAGGAAGACCAAGCCATGCGGCAACCGGAGCAGCTGGCGCCGGAATAGAATGAGTGCCGGTCATTCGGTTGTATATGTGTTTCTTACACCAATTCCCACAAAAAGCATCTTCGATTCAAAAAATAATCGAAAGGCGCTCATTCGACTCGTGCGATATGCGGGTTAAGACCGAGTGCCCGGGAATCCATCGCCATCAGCGCTTGCCACTGGGGTTCGATGGACCAGCGATCGAGAATCGGCGAACGCGCTTTTGCCTCGGGCACACCTCTGACCCGCGTCAGGTACAGGTACATGAACGCCGAAACCCGGTAATTCATGATGCAGTGAATGAACAGTTTATGGCCCCGAAGTGCGTCCAGCAGGGCGCAGAATTGCTGCACCTGAACGGGCGTCGGCGCATCGAAGGGCACCGGCAAGTGGCAGTAAGTCATCCCCAGGGCAGTCACCAACCTTCCCTCGTCGGCGATCGAATCCTGATGATCGGGCATCGCGAGGTTGATCACGGTTTCGAAACCGGCCTCGGCAATGGTATCGAACTGCTCCCGTCGCGGCTGGCCCGCGGTGCCGATCTCGGGAGTCAGGCGGACGTAATTGCGAATCGACTCAAGCGAATTCAACCGCGTCGCCGATACTGATGTCGCCGGGTTCGATCACCCTGCAGCAAACGCCGCCACGCCAGTCCGGCGTCAAGGCCGCGGTCAAACCCTGGTGCTGCGCATCCATTCGCGAGCAGGGGTCGGTTTCCCGGGTAATCTCGAGTTCGACGTCGCCGATGCGCACGCGCTTGCCGACGAAGGATTCGTCGAACTCGATGTCGTCGACGAGCAGGTTCGCGCGGCGTACCGTCCACGACAGTTCCGCGCCGACCTCGGCGCAGGCTTTTTGCCAGGCGGATTCGCTCAGGATGGTGATTTGTCGATCTTTCTGGCTGCCGCGAAAATCTCCGAGGATGCCGCTGGCGACATCGATACGGGCGCTGTCGATGGATTGCATCGCCACGCGCGGGCGATTCTTGATGGCGATGGCCTTGATAGAACTCATGGCAGTCCTGTTGGCTGGATGATTACGAGTCTCGACGAATTGTTACTGCTTCTCCAGATAATAACAAGGAGTATAGGTCTTGCCCGGTACTTTCATGCGGCCCTGCTCGACGAAGGCGTGCAACAGTTGGTCGAGCGCCCGCATGATCTCGGATTCGCCGCTAATGCAAAACGGTCCTTGCTCCTCGATCCTGCGAATCCCGTCGTCCTTTACGTTACCGGCGACGATGGCCGAGAAGGCGCGCCGCAGGTCGGCGGCCAGCAAATGAGGTTCGCGATCGCGATCCAGTTCGAGCGCGGCGACATTTTCGTGGCTGGGTACGAAAGTCTGCTGGAACTGATGGTCGACCTTGAGTATCCAGTTGAAATAATAGGCATCCGCGTGCTCGCGCCTGAAGTTGCGCACCGATTCGAGCCCGGCGCTGATTTCGCGCGCGAGCTTTACCGGATCGTCGATGATGATGTTGTAGTGCTCCTGCGCGGCCCGTCCGAGCGTTAATTTGATGAAATCGTCGATTTGCCTGAAATACTCGCGCGAGCTTTCCGGCCCGCTCAGGATCAGCGGAAACGGAATGTGCCGATTTTCCGGATTGAGCAGGATGCCGAGCAGGAAGAGTATTTCCTCGGTGGTGCCGACCCCGCCCGGAAACACGACGAAGGCGTGGCCGGCGCGCACGAAGGCTTCGAGGCGCTTTTCGATATCGGGCAGGATGACGAGTTCGTTGACGATCGGGTTCGGCGACTCGGCGGCGATGATGCCGGGCTCGGTCAGGCCGACGTAACGGCCCTCGCGGATGCGCTGCTTGCTGTGCCCGATCGCGGCGCCTTTCATCGGCCCCTTCATCGCCCCGGGGCCGCATCCGGTGCAGACGTTCAGGCCGCGCAGGCCGAGCTGGTAACCGATTTCCTTGCAGTAGTCGTACTCGTTGCGCGAGATCGAATGTCCGCCCCAGCAAACAACCAGATTGGGTTCGACCTCCGGGATCAGCACGCGCGCGTTGCGCAGGATGTGGAATACGATGTTGGTGATGCCCTCGCTGGTGGAGTAATCGAAAATCCGGTTCGAATCGATCTTGTTCTTGACGTAGGAGACGTCGCGCAGCACGGCGAACAGTTGTTCCTGGATACCGGTAATGACGCGGCCGTCGACGAATGCGCTATCCGGCGCGTTTTCGATTTCCAGTTTGAGCCCGCGCTCCTGTTGAATTACGCGAATATCGAAATCGCGGTGCTGGTCGAGCACTTCCCGCGCATTGTCGGTCTGGCTGTCGACGTTGAGCACGGCCAGCGCGCAGCGGCGGAAGGTATCGTAGAGCGTATCGTCGGAGTTACCCTGTTTGAGCTGGTTGACTTCGAG
>JASFKL010000333.1:0-4285 GCA_050118655.1 Gammaproteobacteria bacterium
GCAAAAATGGCAGTAAAGTTACTGCTTTTCAAAGAGTTACCTTGGTCCGACCCTCCCGCAAGCCGGCGCGCGCGGAAATGCGCGGTCAGTCCTGGGAGTAGCCGTCGTAGGCGGTCGAGCCGACCTCGCGGTGCCAGAGGCGGAAAAGATGCCGCTTGCGTTCGGGCTCGTCGTAATCCTCGAAGGCGCTGCGGTAATGACCGACCTCGTGGTTGTTGAGGTACTGGATCTGGCCGCGCTCGAGCGGCGCCTCGAACCACAGGTCCGGCGCTTCGCAAACCTCGTCGATGGCGTCGAGTGCCGCGACCAGCGCCTCGTCCATCTCTTCGCCGGCAACCTGGTAGCCCTTGCGCACCAGCGACGAGTTGGCGCGCGCGAACAGGCGGTCGTTGCGCCAGCTGAAATAGGGCGCCAGGCAAACCGGCGCGGCGCCCTCGCGATGCTCCTTCTGGCGGTCGAACAGCATCGGCTGGTAGAGGCGAACGAGTTGCTCGGGGTAGAGTTCGAGCATGCGCTGGTGCACCGAGTAGAGGCTGCAAAAACGGCTGACGCCGCCGGATTTCGCCGGGTGGCGGCAAAACAGGCCGACGTAGTCGGGCACCATGCGCGCGAAGGCATTGTCGGTGTGGAACACGAGTTCGACCGAGGTATAGGAACCGCGCGTGCCGTACTCGTAGGCGGAACCGGTGTCGCGGACCTCGTAAATCATTTGTCCGTCCCATTTCTGCGCCACGGGCCGCCCGATGCACTGGCCGAGCAGCCAGTAGATCTGTACCAGGGTATCGTTGTCGAACTCGTCCATCGGCAGGCGGTCCAGCACCGCGAAGCCGACCCCGTCGTCGAGAATGGCTTTCATCCGGGCCATCAATTCGCGGCAGGCGGGAATTTCATAGTCTTCGAGCCGTCGATACAGTACCGGCAGCGGGTTGTCCTCGAAATGGCGCGCCAGGCCGGCGATTTCGTCGCGCGCCGCGGACGGCAACTCGATCAGGTAATCGTCGGCGGAGAGCTGCGGCGCCAGCCAGCACAGCCGGTCGCTGCTGGGCTGGCGAACCGGGGTTACCTCGTTGCTACAGTCGAGAATGGATACCTGCATGGATTTACTCTCTGGTTATCGTCACCAGGCCCTCAGCGGGCTTCACGGTCACCTGGTCGCCGCTGCGGATCAATTGCGTGACGTCGCCGTCGGCAAAACGGTCGCAGAGCGCCATCTCGGCGAGCGCGGCGCCCTGCGCCAGGATCGGGTTGACGTAGTTGAACAGGATCGCCTTCGGCGCGATGCCGCGCGACTTCATTTCGTACAGCATCCAGGCCGAAGCGACGCCGCCCTTGGCGGTATTGAACACCATGATTTTATCGACGTAACTCTGCCCGGCAAGCTTGTGCTGCGGACGCGAAAAGATCCCCTTGATACGGTCGAGATCGTAACGTGCCGAAAAATTGTCGTCGGTGACCAGCGCTTCGCCGCTGACCTCGGGACCGACGCCGACGTGACACTGGAGTTCGATCACCGGCATCAGACGATTTCTCCCGCGATCGCCGAGGCGACGCAATTTTCCATGTTGGACAGCGTCGGCTGGTAGCCGTAGCCGCCGATGATGTTGGCGAGCTTGACCGAATTGGTCAGCAGCCGCGTCCAGCCGTTGGCCTCGCCCATTTCGCGCGCGTAGCTCTGGTAGAAACACATACCTTCGAGTACCAGGGCGCCGGAGGATTCGATGCGCTCGACAAAACCCAGGCGGCGCGCATCGGCCGCTACCACCGGGCTGGTTACGGCCAGCAGGGAGGTGTCGGCATGGATTTTTTCACCGTCGAGCAGGTTGGCCAGGGTCTGCATCTCGAGCAGCGACAACTGCGGCGCCGAGAACACCACCACGTCGACTTTTTCGCCCTTGCCGCCGTAGCGCGCGAAAAAGTCCTCGAAATCGGCCTCGCCGATGACCTCGGCCTCGAGCGCGGCCGGGTCGCAGACCGCGTCCAGCGTCGGCGCCTCGGGAGTGACGCCGACCATGTGGAACAGCGGCACCGAGCCGAAACTCGCCATCGCCGCGCCGAGGTGTTTCATTTCGTCGGAGCCGGGCGGCGAATCGATGCCCTCGATCACCGGCACTTCGCGATAAGAGCCGGCGCGCGCGCCGACGATACCGCCCAGCGCGCCCCAGTCCGACAGGTATTGCGGCCGGCAGCAGACGTGGTAGCGTTTGGTCGCGCGGCGGTTTTGCTCGAGGTGCAGTCCGTAGCGTGGCGTGCGCCCGGTGAGGCCGGCGGCCAGTGCCGACGGGCCGCCCTCGAAATTCGAACGGGCGCCGAGCACGCTGTTACAGTAGATGACGACCCCGGTATCGCCGAAGGCGAGGTGTTCGCCGCGCACCGGCGGCATGATGGTTTGATAGTTGATGCAAGTATTGGTCATCATGATGCCGAGCGCTTCGAAGGCGTCGATCGCGCGCTGCTCGAGCGCGGCCATGGCGTCGGTTTGTTTGAGCCGCCGGTAATGGCAGAAGTCGATGCCGCGCGGGTCGGTAATCATCGGTATGCGCACGCGCCGCTCGGCCTCGGGAGCCGCCGCCAGGCGCTCGAGGAATTCGACGCCGGCCTCGCCCAGCGATTCGGTGTCGGCCATGATGTGCGCCTGCGCGACCGGCACGAAATCGGCAGCGTCGAAAAATCGTCCCACGCGCAGCATGTGCTCCATGGCCCAGCGGCGCGGCTCGCCCTGTTCGCCGGCGAGCATCGATTTTTCCTCGGCGGTCAAATTCATCGCGGCCAGTCTTTTTCGGAGTCGGTGGATTTCATCAGCGCATCGGTATAGCGGTACCCGGCGACCGTGTCCTCGTTGATCAATGCGTCGAGCTCGGCCACGGTTTCGTCGTCGAGCCGAATCTTGGCCGCGCCGGCGTTTTCGATCATCCACTCGCGGTGCTTGGTGCCGGGAATCGGAATCAGGCCGCCCGGTCGGGCGAGCAGCCAGGCGAGCGCCAGCTGGGCCATGCTGCAGCCGCAGCGCGCCGCGATTTCGCCGAAGGGTTGGAGCAGCTTCAGGTTGCGGTTGAAATTCTCGGGTTCGAAGCGCGGCCGCGCGATGGTCGCGCGAATGTCGTCTTCGCCGACTGCCGTGACATCGGGCGATTTACCGGTCAGGAATTGCCGTGCCAGCGGCGAGAAGGGCACGAAGGCCACGCCGAGTTCGGCGCAGGCGTCCAGAATCCCGTGCTCGGGCGTGCGGCTCCACAGCGAATACTCGGACTGTACCGCGGTGATCGGGTGCACCGCGTGCGCGCGGCGCAGGCTGTCGACGCAGATTTCCGACAGGCCGATAGTTTTTATCTTGCCCTGTTCGACGAGTTGCGCGAGTCCGCCGACGCTCTCCTCGACCGGCACCTCGGGATCGATGCGATGCAGGTAGTAGAGGTCGATGACGTCGGTGTTCAGGCGCCGCAGGCTGTCCTCGCAGGTTTGCGCGAGAACTTCCGGACGGCCGTCGAAAGACCTGTTTTTACCGTCTTCCGACCACGAAAATCCGCACTTGCTGGCCAGTACGTACTCGTCCCGGCGGTGGGCGATGTACTTGCCGATCAGGGTCTCGTTGTGACCGAGGCCGTAGAGCGAGGCGGTATCGAGAAAGTTGTAGCCCTGATCGAGCGCGGCGTTGAACAGTTCGCCCGCCTCGTCGTCGGGGATACGCGGTCCGTATCCCGAAGAGGCGTTCATACAGCCGAGGCCGATGGCGGAAACGGTGAAGGGGCCGAGTTGTCTTTGCTGCATGTCGATTCCAGTGATTCGGGGCGCTCTATGATAACCAAAGATTGACCGTGGTTCGATCAGTCTCGCGGCCCGGTGGGCAATTCATCGCTTGCGAAGGTGCAAACCCGGACCCGGTTCTGGCGGCCGCGCAGCTCGATCTCGAGGCTGGCCGCATCCGCGAAAGGAATGTTTTCGCGCGCCAGGGTTTCCGCGGAGACCAGCAGGTCGCATTGCAGCGCCTTGGTTTCCGCCTCGAGCCGCGCGGCGATATTGATATTATCGCCAACCGCGGTCAGCAGCGGGGTCTTCGGCGGTCCCATGGTGCCGACGATCGCCTCGCCGCCGTGAATACCTATACCCATTTGCACGCTCTCGCCGAAATCGCTGCGCAGTTGTTCGTTCAACAGCCCGACCCGGCGAAACATTTCCCGCGCGCCGTCGAGCGCATCGCGGCAGGCGCGCGGTTTGCGCTCCGGATCGAGTCCGTAGAGCGCCATCAGGCCGTCGCCGGAAAATTGCGCGTAGTGGCCGTGCGATGCCG
>JASFKL010000334.1:0-4284 GCA_050118655.1 Gammaproteobacteria bacterium
GCGAAATCGTGCGCCTTCGCGGCCGGGTGCTGGACCGGGAGGGCAACCCGGTCGAGGACGCGCGGGTCGAAATCTGGCAGTGCGACGTCAACGGGCGTTACCTGCATCGCGGCGACCATGGTTCCGCCGGGCGTGACCCGGCTTTCCAGGGTTTCGGCAGCGACCGGACCGGAGCCGACGGCGCATACGGTTTCCGCACCATCAAACCGGTGCCCTACAGCGGCCGTACGCCGCATATCCACGTCAAGGTCCGGGTAGACGGCCGCGAGCGCCTGACTACCCAGTTCTATCTGTCCGACCATCCCGGCAACGCGCGCGACTGGCTTTACCGGCGGATTCCGGAAGCGGAGCGTTCTCTCGTGACCATGAAATTCGCCTCCGCCGGTGGCGATGAGCCCGAGGCCAGCGTCGACCTCGTCATCTGAGTAATCAGCGCTGGTTCTCGAACTCGAGGCGGCAAGTCGCCTTTGGCTTCCGGGTGCCCGCGCGGCGCGGATTTGCGAGACGTCAGTCGATCGTAAATTAACCCAAACGAGCGATGTTTTTCGAATTCTCACGTGATAAATTCGCAGGGTTACGGATACAGCCAGGTCGTCGCTGCATTCGAAAGGCCCTGAACGCGGCGCGGGATGCGTTTTTACGACCGGAATATCAAAGTTTTGTCCGCATGACGGCAGGAATGATCGCGGAAGCAAAAAACAATGAGAAAAAACGGCACAGTAGATTTGAAATACATGGAAGGCCACTCCTACATCGTGGGCAGGGAGGGCCACATCTATATCAGCGACCCGTCCGTGAGCCGGGCCCATGCCGAAATCAGTATTGTCGGCGGCAAGATACGCCTTCGCGATCTCGATTCTACCAATGGCACCTATTTCATCGAAGACGGGCGCCTGGTGGCGATCAAGGAAGCGATCGTCAAGCCGCATGACACCGTCGTTCTCGGACGGAAACCTTACAAGATCAATAGCCTGCTGGCGATCGTCGGCGTTTTCGCGGCCTATTCCAACGAATCCGGGCTGGTTGTGAATCTTCGCCAATAGACCCGCGAACGGACACCCGGATACCCCGCCGTTGGGTATTTGCCGGCCGCGGGATCAGTAGCCCTGCAGGTAAAGGTTCGGTTCGCCCGGGTTGCTCGACAGCAGGATAATCGCGGCCAGCAGTATCGATAACAGCGCGACCAGGCCGATCAATATCTGGTGGTAGCGGTAATAGCGCTCGTTTTCCGGGTCCCGCCGGTAGAGGCGCCAGTACACCAGGACCCACAGCGAAATGCTTGCCAGCAGCAGCAGGAAAGTCGCATGGACGACGATTTCCGGCAGTTCCATACCCGTCACCGCGAGTCCGTGCCGCCGCCGTGCAGCGCGGTCAGCACCTCGATCGCGAAGTCCTCGTAACCCGGCGCCGACAGCGCGATCGGCCGCACCCGGCGCAATTCACGGATCGCATCCAGCGGCGCGAGGACCTCGGTGCGGCACAGGTAATCGCAGAGCACCAGTCCGGTGCGGTCCTTGCCCGCGCTGCAATGGACCAGCGGGATGCGCCCCGCGTCGATGCTCTCGGCAAGGTAAGCGAAGACCCGCGGCAGCAGATCGATGCAATATTCGAAATCGCCCGGGCGCGGCGGCGCATTGTCGGCCATCGGGAAGTGGGCGTGGGAGAGGCCCGCGCGAGCGAGGTCGTTCGGGTAGACCGAGAGGGCCTGGTTAACGGACACCACCGCGCCGATGCCCGCCGCGGCCAGTTGTTCGGGATACCAGGGGTCGAGGTCGGGACCCGAGCGCCCGGCGATTCGATTTCGCCTCAGCCAGAATACGTACTGCATGGCTGCCGCCGATCGTCATTCGCGGACATAGTTGCAAACCTCGATCAGGTTTTCATCCGGGTCGCGGAAGTAGACCGAAACGATTTCGCCCTGCGCGCCGGTGCGCGGCACCGGACCCTCGACGACTTCGACACCGTGATCGCGCAACTCCTCGAGCGCGTGTTCCACGGGCTCCTCGATCACGAAGCACAGGTCGGCGCTGCCGGCCTGCGCTTGCCCGGCCCGCGGCGAGAACTCGCGGCCGCGCTGGTGCAGGTTGATTTTTTGCACGCCGAAGCCCAGCGCGATGCGGCCCTCGCCGAATTCGATTCGCTGCATTCCCATCACGCGCGAGTAAAATTCGACGCTTTGCTCGATGTCGGCAACCGTCAGTACCAGGTGATCGATTCGCTTGACCTGCATCGCCGATGCCGCTCCGGTTTCCGTTCACGAATCCGGATTATACCCGCTCCCGGCATCGAAAAAATATCCTGCGCGCCGCGGCGCGGTTAGAATAGGGGGCATGAATTCGCCGCCGGACGACTCGATAACGATTGCCGAAATCGCCGCTGCGCTCGATGCCGGGCAGCCCTTCCTGCTCGACGGCGGGCTGGGCAGCGAACTGGCCGCGCGCGGATACGATATCGATTCGCCGCTGTGGAGCGCGGAGACGATCCTGCGTCGTCCCGGGGCGCTGCGCGAGGTCCATCGCGATTACCTCGAGGCGGGCGCGATGTGCCTGACCACCGCGAGCTACCAGGCGAGCCGGCCGGCCCTGGCGGCCCGCGGTATGGCGGATGACGAAATCGAAAAGGTGTTTCGCGCCAGTGTCGAAATCGCCGCCGGCGTGCGCGATGAATTCATGCGCGATCATCCGGAAAATCCGCGGCCGCTGATCGCGGCCAGTGTCGGGCCCTACGGCGCCTACCTCGCCGACGGCTCGGAATATCGCGGCAATTACGGGATCGGCGAGGTTGCGCTCGAGGAATTCCACGCGCGGCGACTCGCCTGGCTCGATGCCGCGGGCGCCGATCTGCTCGCCTGCGAGACCATCCCCGACCTGCAGGAGGCCGGGGTACTCTGCCGGCTGCTGGAATCGGTTTCGACGCCCGCCTGGGTCAGTTTCTGTTGCCGCGACGCGGCCACCCTGCACGACGGCAACCCGCTCGATTCGGCGGCCGAAATGTTCGCCTCGCATGCCAGGGTTTTCGCGGTCGGGGTCAATTGTTGCGCGCCCGGGATCGTCGAACAGGCGATCGGCCGGATTCACGCCGTTGCGCCGCACAAGCTGGTCGTGGTTTACCCGAATTCCGGTCAACAGTATGATGCCGAGGCGCGCCAATGGTCGGGCGATGCGGAGCTGAGCCACTGGTCGTCGCTGGCGCAGCGCTGGTTCGATGCCGGCGCCGGACTGATCGGCGGTTGCTGCCGTATCGGACCGCGGCACATTCGCGAACTGGCAGCGAGAAAAGCATGGCATTGTTGATCGATATCAAGCACCCGGAGTGGATGACGGACGAGTCGATGCGCGAGCAGTTGCTGGCTTGTTATCCGGCGGCCGATATCCGCGTCGGCAAAGAACCGGGCAGCCTCGAGGAAATCGACATGCTGACCGTGAGTTCCTATTACCCCGGCGAGGCGCTGAAGTACCCGCGCCTCCGGCTGATTCAGAAAACCGGCGCCGGGGTCGACAATATCCTCGCGGACGACGGGCTGCCCGAGACGATCGCGGTCGCGCGTCTCTATACCAGCACCTCGGGTGCCGAAATGGCCGAATACGCGCTCGCCTACGTATTACAGGAGCAACGCCATATGCGCCAGTACCATGAACAGCAGGCGCGATCCGAGTGGCGACATTACCCGCCGCGGCAGGCGCGCGATACCAACGTTGCGGTACTCGGACTGGGCAGAATCGGGCAATTGATGGCGAGGCGTTTCGCCGACAACGGGTTCGCTGTCATCGGCTGGAGCCGCGGTCCGAAGACCCTCGACGGGGTCCGTTGTTATGCCGGGCCGGAAGAGTTGCCACGGGTGGTCGGCGAAGCCGAGTATGTCGTCTCGGTATTGCCGTCGACGCCCGAAACCCGCGGCCTGTACGACGCGGAGCTGTTCGCGCGGTTCAATCCGCGGGCCCTGTTCATCAACGTCGGGCGCGGTGATCAGGTCGTCGAGGCCGACCTGGTCGGGGCGCTCGACGCGGAATGCCTGGCCGGCGCCGTGCTCGACGTGATGTCCGAGGAGCCGTTGCCGGCGGACAGCCCGCTCTGGCTGCATCCGAAAGTGCAACTGACACCGCACGTGTCCGGCTATCACCTCGGCGAAGCGGTCGCGGATATCGCGGAAAACTACCGGCGCCTGCAAAACGGCGAGCCGTTGCTGCACCTGATCGACCGGGAGAGGGGATACTGAACATGAGCGCAGCCGAGAGCCTGCAACGAAAAATTCGCTCGGCGATTCCGCTCAGCAAGGCGATGCAA
>JASFKL010000335.1:0-4265 GCA_050118655.1 Gammaproteobacteria bacterium
TTACCCCTAGTGATTTCAATGATATTTACACTGCAATGGTGCCAAGATTACTTGACACCAAAAAAATACCGCCGGTTCTTCCGGCGGTATTTTTTACTTACAGATAAGATACTTAACTTGCTCGGGACTACTCGAATTTTTCGTAGGCCTTGCGCAAATCGACCATCGGATGGGTTTTGGCCATTTGAAACTTGACAAGCAGTTCACGCGCGATCATGTCACGCTCCTGCTGGTTGTCTGGCAGGTCGATTTCCTTCGGAATCGTGACCCAGCCGTTGATATTGCGATCGAATACCGCGGGCCGCCCCTCTTCGTAACCCATGTGCACGTCCTCGAGCCAGTTGAGGTCCTGCCAGCCCATGACTTCCATGTATTTTTTCAGGAATGGCGTACAGCGATCGAGATCGGGCACCAGGTTGACGTCGTAGCGATAGCCGATGTGCTGGCCGATGCTCTTTTCGCGCTCGGTATCGACGCCGTCGCCTTCGAGAAAATGATTGATGTCTTGTTCAGCCATGATTCGCCCTCCTAGTAACGGGTCATGTCGGGACGGCCGACGGTGTACTGGGTACCGGCCATCGGCACCTGCGCGCAGGCCGAGGCCTCGAGCGTCAGCGCCGCGAGGTCTTCCGGCTCCAGCGAATGGATATTGGTCTTGCCGCAGGCGCGCGCGAACAGCTGCGCCTCGATGGTCAGCGTGTGCAGGAAGTTGTAAACCCGCTCCGCGGCCTCGTCCGGGTCGAGTCGCTTGCGTAATACCGGGTCCTGGGTCGCCACCCCGACCGGGCAACGGCCGGTATGGCAATGGTAACAATAGCCCGCTTCGACGCCCATTTCCTTTTCGAAGTCGGCTTCCGGAATCGCCTTGTTGCAATTCAGCGCCATCATCGCCGAGTGGCCGATCGCCACCGCGTCGGCGCCCAGCGCGATCGCCTTGGCGACGTCGGCGCCGTTGCGGATGCCGCCGGCATAAACCAGCGAAATACGCCCCGACATGCCGACATCGTCGAGCGCCTTGCGCGCCTGGCGAATCGCGGCGATCCCGGGCACGCCGGTATCCTCGGTGGCCAGGTGCGGTCCGGCGCCGGTGCCGCCTTCCATGCCGTCCATGTAGATCGAATCGGGTCCGGTCTTGGCCGCCATGCGCACGTCGTCGTAGACCCGCGCCGCGCCGAGCTTGAGCTGGATCGGGATCTGGCCATCGGTGGCCTCGCGAACCTCCTGGATTTTCAGCGCCAGGTCGTCGGGACCCATCCAGTCCGGGTGGCGCGCCGGCGAGCGCTGGTCGATGCCGGCCGGCAGCGAGCGCATCTCGGCCACCTGGTCGGTGACCTTCTGGCCCATCAGGTGGCCGCCGAGACCCACCTTGCAGCCCTGGCCGATGAAGAATTCGCAGGCATCGGCGAGGCGCAGGTGATTCGGGTTGAAGCCGTAGCGAGACTGGATGCACTGGTAGAGCCACTTCGACGAGTAGCGGCGTTCGTCGGGGATCATGCCGCCCTCGCCGGAACAGGTCGCGGTTCCGGCCATGGTCGCGCCGCGCGCGAGCGCGGTCTTCGCCTCGTAGGACAATGCGCCGAAGGACATGCCCGTGATGTAGACCGGGATATCGAGTTCCAGCGGCCGCTTGGCCTCGGGTCCGATGACGGTTTTGGTCAGGCATTTCTCGCGGTAACCCTCGATCACGAAACGCGTCAGCGTGCCGGGCAGGAAGGTCAGGTCGTCCCAGGTCGGGATTTTCTTGAACAGCGAAAAGCCGCGCATGCGATAGCGGCCGAGCTCCGACTTGATGTGTATGTCGTTGATGACCTCGGGCGGGAAGATAAAGCTTTTGCCGAGGTTGTAAGGATCTCTCTTTGCGTTTTCAGACATCTTTATTCTCCAAATTCCTTCAGGCGCCTAGCCAGTATGTTGCATCAGTATCCCGTGCGATGGCGCAGGACAGATGCGGCTGGACGCCGGGCTGGACTGAGAGCCGTAGCCATAGCTACGGCTCGAAGGAAGACCAAGTCCAGGCGCAGCTGGACAAGTCAGCGCCGGGATAGGACTCGAGCCGATGGCAATTCGTACTCCGATGGTTGTTTTTTCTATAACCATTTTTCCTGATTTATTTCAATACAATGCGATTAGGCTCGAGTTCGACTGGTGCAATATACAGGCTAGAGCACCAGCTTCTTCTCGGTGGGTTCGAGGTTGTCGTAGTTCCACAACTGCTTGCCCGAAGTCAATTTGACGATCTTGTCGATGCCGTTCGGCGCTTCCATGCCGTACAGCTCGAGCTTGCCTTTCAGATACTTCTTGTCGAGATCGGTCAGTTCGGTCTCGACGCAGTCGACACCGAGACTGGCGATCTTGCCGGCGACGTAAATGGTGCCGTCGTACATCGAGTCACCGAGGTTGTCTCCGGTATCGCCGAGGATGATCATCCGGCCGCGCTGCATCATGAAGCCCGTGAAGGCGCCGACGTTGCCGCCGACGATGATCGTGCCGCCCTTCTGGTCGATACCGACACGCGCGCCGGCCTGGCCCTTGCAGACCAGGTCGCCGCCGCGGATCGCGGCGCCGAACAGCGAGCCCGCGTTTTTCTCGATCACCACCGTACCGGCCATCATGTTCTCGGCGCAGGACCAGCCGACGCGGCCCGTGATATGCACGTTCGGGCCGTCGATCAGGCCGCAGCCGAAGTAACCGAGGCTGCCTTCGAACTTGAGGTTGAGCCGGTTCAGGATACCGACGCCGAGCGAATGCTTGGCACGCGGATTTTGCACGGTGATCGTGCCGTGTCCGGCTTTCATGAGATCGCGGATTCGGATATTGATCTCCGAGATCGTCATCTCCGCGGCGTCGAATTCGGCGGTCTTGTCGAAATCGACCTCGTAGGACCAGGGATAGGTATAATTTTCCTCCTCGGTCGCGGAGAAATACATTTGCTGGGTACGACCCGACAGCTGCTCTTCGTGCAATCCCATTTCATGGGATGTGGTTACGCTGCCCATACTTTGACCTCCCCCTGGTACGGATCCCAGGTATCTATCTCGCGCGGGAAAATACTGCGGATGGCGACTTCTTCAGATGCCAGCCCGACGAATTCGTCGCTCTCGTAGAGCACCATCGGCTTGGCCGCCATCACGTCCTTGGCCATGCCGAGTTGATCGGCGGTCGCGACCAGGTAAGTGAACACGCCGTCGAGCTCGTCGATCGAGCGCTGCATGGCCGATTCGAGTTCGTCGCCCCGATCGATGCGATCGGCGATGTAAACCGCAATCAGCTCGGAATCGCAATTCGACATGAAGCGGTGGCCGCGGCGCTCGAGGTCGCGGCGGTTGGTCCAGTAATTGGTCAGCTGGCCGTTGTGCACCACCGACACGTCGTCGAGCGGGTATCCCCAGTAGGGGTGCGCCGAGCGGATGTCGACATCGGATTCGGTCGCCATGCGGGTGTGACCGATGGCATGCGTGCCCATGAACCCGTTGAGACCGTACTGCTCGGCGACCGTGTTGGCGTCGCCGAGGTCCTTGATCAATTCCAGCGCCTTGCCGACCGACAGAATCTCGACACCGTCGAGATCCTCGATGTAATCGATCAGCCGCCGCAGGTCGCCGTCGTACCGGAAGTGATAACGCAGCGCGTACTCGGTCGCGTCTTCCTTGTCGATGATTTCGGCGCCGAGTTCCTGCATGCGCTCCTCGACGGCCTGCTTGCGTTCCTTGATGAGGCGGTGGATATTGAAACCCTTGCGCGTTTCTTCCTGCTCGGCCACCTTGAAGCGCAGCACGTGCACGCCCTCGTCGCCCTTGCCGTAGAGCGCGAAACCGGTAGAGTCGGGGCCGCGATGCTTCAACGCCTGCAGCATCTGGGTCATTTCGCTACCGATATCGCTGGTGGAGCCTCCTTTCCAGATCAGTCCAGCAATGCCACACATATGAATATCCTCAGTTGTTCAATAATTTAGCGGACGCGGCCTCGGCCGCGTAACCAGGTCCGCCATCCGGCGCAGCGCCGGATGGCGGCCACGCCTCGAGTTTCTAGGGCAGGCAGTCGAGATACATCTCGAGGTCCCACTCGGTCGTGGTATGCATGAATTTCTCCCACTCGTCGTTCTTGTACCAGTGGTAGATCTTGTACATCTCGTCCGGCATCGCCGACTTGATGATCTCGTCCTGGGCCAGGGCATCGAGCGCCTCGCCGAGCGACATCGGCAGCTTCTTGACTTCCTTGCCGGCTTCCATCGCCTGGTAGATATTGCGGTTCTCGGGCTCGCCCGG
>JASFKL010000336.1:0-4257 GCA_050118655.1 Gammaproteobacteria bacterium
CGCTTAGCGGCGCCCGCAGCTACTGGTTTTGTACCATTACGCGAGTCGCCAAAGCATGCGAAATTTCGGCGTGCGCCTTGGTGATATCGTCGCCCGAGGTAAACTGGATCAATTCGTCGCACATCGCTTCGAAAGGCCGCTGGTGCGGCCCCTTGGAGCGTTGATCCGACACGATCCCGTAGACGTACTTGCCGCGGGCGCGCGCATAGCCGCATTCGAAGCCTGTCCAGGCTTCCGCTTCGACCCCTTCGAGCACGACGATAATGATATCCGAGCGATCGAGTTCGGCCTCGTAGGCGGCCTGGATCTCCCGCGGCGTCATGCTGTCGTAATCGATGTCCAGATCGAGCTGCGGTATCAGGATCTCCATGTAGGGATTGTCGTCGGTCAGGGTTTCGCGCAGGCGCAGGTTCCAGACCCGGGACGCCTGTGAACTGTTGTAAGCAGCGAGATAAGCGCGGATACCGTGATGGATTCCCATGTTGACGTTCGGGGTGATCGATTCGGGCTCGAGGTTGGTTTCCTTTTCGGCGGCCACCTGCAGCGCGTCTTGCAGCTCGATTTCCCCGGTCATCAGCGCGTGGCTGATGATCGCCCCGTTGATGTTGGGCAGGTAACGCAGGCGGGCGATATCGTCCAGGGTGCGCACCAGGCCGCTCGAATAGACCGGGATCGACACGGTATAGCTGAGTTTTTCGGTCAGGGCGAGGGCTTCCTCGATATCCGCATCGAGGCGCGTCGTGCCCTTGTGTATAACGCCGGCGATACCGGTCATTTGCAAATCGCGGATCAAGTCCTCGGGCTTGAAGGCGGTTTGCGTTTTCCAGCCGTCGATCATCACGTAACCGCCCCGTGTCGCCAGGTGAACGATGATTCCGCCGGGATGGCGGTTGGCCGCTTCGACCACAAGGTTCGACTCGGTGATCGCGATGGTACCGAGCACCACGCGGGCCGCCCCTGTCTCGAACCAGTCGTTGATTTGCGTCATCGTGCGAATGCCCCCCGCGACCTGGATCGGGATATCGTTTTCTTCGATGATTTCCCTGATCAGGGCCTGGTTGTTGGTTTTTTTGGACCTGGCCGCATCCACGTCGACGAGTTGCAGCATCTGCGCACCCTCGGCGATGAACTTCTTCACTGCCTCGCGCGGCGAAATATCGTGGTAGATATCGTCGCCCTCGACCGCGGCGCGCGTGATTACCTTGCCCTCCACAATCTGGATTTCGGGTATGATCAGCATGGCGATTACCTGGTGTAAATTTCTTATAAGAAGTTCATTGTAACGCCTGAATCTTGTCCGGCGAACACTATTTGTTGCTCCAAAATGATATATTCATATCTATGAGCGACATTAAACCGATTCGGGTACTGTTCGTTTGCATGGGCAATATCTGCCGTTCGCCCACCGCGCACGGGGTGTTCGAGGCGCTGGTGGAAGAGCAGGGCCTCGGCGGCTCCATCCGGGTCGATTCCGCCGGCACCCACAGTTATCACGTCGGCAGCCCGCCCGATCCGCGCTCTCAGGCCGCCGCTCGCGCGCATGGCGTCGATCTCTCGAGCCTGCGAGCCAGGCGCTTCGTCAGCGGGGATTTTCTCGATTTCGACTACCTGCTCGCGATGGATCGTGACAACCTGGACGAGATGCTCGCGATCAAACCGGAAAACGCCACCACGCAAGCCGAATTGATGCTGGATTACGCGACCGACAGCCAGGCGCGGGAAATTCCCGACCCCTACTACGGAAACGACGGTTTCGAGCTGGTCTACGAGATGGTTACCGACGCGTCGCGGGGCTTGCTGCGGCGAATACGCGAGCGCCACGGAATCTAGCCCGCGGTCTCCTAGGGGTCAGCAATTCCCGGCAAGTTGCCTGGCGATGGCAACGTATTTCTTGCGCGCGAACAACAGCTTCCACTTGTTGCCCCCGAGCTGGCGCCAGAGAACCGCAGCGCGGATACCCGCCAGCAGCGAGGCTCTGACCCTGGCGGCGGTTTCCGCGTTTTGCAGATAATTCTGTTCGCCCGCGACCATGATACGCGGGTGCAGATTGCTAATCGTTTCCTGGTACAGCCCGTCGATCTTGAGAACCACCGCCGAGCGCGACAATTCGAAATCGGCGCCGCTGCGCTCGATGCCGCGAAGCCGGTCGATCAGGATTGTCGAGAGCGCGCTGTCACGAACCAGCCGGGTCGCGATTTTCATCATCGACAGCACGTAGTGCGCGATATTCTTGCTGCCGGTTCTGAGTTCGCCGCCGAGATATTCGTCCAGCGCCAGGTAGCCGCGACGCAAGTTTGCCGCACCGCCGAAAATATCCTCCGGGGTATCGGCCTCGAAGGTAAACAGGCTGTTGAGACTGGCGTCGAAGGCCTGCTCGTCGAGATTTCCGGTAAAGGCGAGGTCGTCGACGACGACGGCCGCCTGGAATATTCCGGCCAGCGCCAGAACCTGGTTCTCGGTTCGGTTCACGAATCGAACGCGGCGTCGATGACGCCGCCCCCGAGGCACTGCTCCCCGGCATAGAACACCAGCGATTGCCCGGGGGTTATGGCGCGTTGCGGCTGTTCGAATTCGACCACCGCCGAATCCGCCTCGAGCGAACGCAGTCGGCAGGCGCTGTCGTGCTGTCGGTAGCGAATTTTCGCGCTGCATTCGAAATTCGGATCACCGATCCGTTGCGAAATCCAGTGCAACTGGCTGATCCTGCACTGCCTGTGAAACAGGGCGGGGTGGTCCAGCCCCTGGACGACCACCAGGCGGTTGCGCTCCAGCTGCTTGTCGGCGACATACCAGGGATCTTCGCTGCCGGTCTCGGTACCGCCGATGCCGAGGCCCTGGCGCTGGCCGATGGTGTAGTACATGAGGCCATTGTGACTGCCGATGACACGGCCGTCCAGGGTAACGATCTCGCCGGGCTGGGCGGGCAGGAAGCGCTCGAGAAAATCGCGAAACTTGCGCTCGCCGATGAAGCAGATGCCGGTGCTGTCTTTTTTCGCGGCTACCGAGAATTCCTGGCGCCGGGCGATTTCGCGCACCTCGTTCTTGTCGAGCTCGCCGACCGGGAACAGCGCATGGCCGATCTGATGCTGATCCAGCGCGTAGAGAAAATAAGACTGGTCCTTGTTGTCGTCCAGCCCGCGCAGCAGCTCGAAATAATCGCCTCGCCGACGCGACCGCACATAGTGCCCGGTCGCGATTCGCGTCGCGCCGAGGGTTTGCGCATGGTCGAGAAAAGCCTTGAATTTGATTTCGCGATTGCACATCACATCGGGATTGGGGGTACGCCCGCTGCGGTACTCCTGCAGGAAATACTCGAATACGTTGTCCCAGTACTCGGTGGAAAAATTGACCGTATGCAGCGGAATACCGAGGCGTTCGCAAACCTGTTGCGCATCTTCGAGATCGACGCTCGCCGAACAGTATTCCTCGGTATCGTCTTCCTCCCAGTTCTTCATGAACAGGCCTTCGACCCGGTAGCCCTGCTGCTGCAGCAGGTAGGCCGAAACCGACGAATCGACGCCGCCGGACATGCCGACGATTATTTTCTCGTTCGCGCCCATCGGTTACCGGCCTCCCGAAGAGGCCAGTTCGGGGTTGTAATCCACGGGAAAATCGAGCTTGCGCTTCCAGTCCTCGATCGGCTGGATATAGGGCAGTTCGCCGTTGTCCCGGTACCACGAATCGACCGCGTAGCGTCGCCCGCTGCCGATTTCGCGGATAGTCGCGGTCCAGTGCGTGGCCAGCCAGACCACGCGCCGCTGCTTGAGATCGACCTTGTGCCATTTCAACAGGCCGAGTTCTTCGAGCGCGGACAGATACTGGTAGGTATTGGTCGACTCGTCGATGCAATCCATTTGCCGGGGAAGGTCGTAACCCGGGTAATTGCCGGCCTTGTCGAGACTGGTGCCGGCGAGTTTGCCACTGAAGCGCTCCATCGCCGCCACGGCCTGCCTGATCGCCTGTTTCTCGGCATCTGCATCGCGCTCCCCGCGGTGCATTATCGACCTGATCTTCCGCCACTGGGCCTCGTCGTAACGCAGTTCCCGCGTCGTCTTGCAGCCGAAATCGTAGCAATGTACGAAGTAGGGCGCCGCCGCCGCGGGCGCACACAGCAGGAACGACAGCAAGACGCGCAAGACAAGCGATATCATGCGAACTCCGCGCTGATGATATCGAGCGGATACCCTGGGCGCGCGAGATAATCCTCGATACCCTGCATCACCATCGGGCTGCGATGCTCTGCGCGGCAGGCGAGCA
>JASFKL010000337.1:0-4252 GCA_050118655.1 Gammaproteobacteria bacterium
CCTTGCGAATTTTCGGCGGGCGTGTTTCGTCGATGCCACTGATTCTGATTTCTTCGAAGGCGGTCATTGGGGATTACTCCGCGGTCCGGAAATCGATTCCGGCCGTGAACCAGGGTGGAAAGAATAACGCGCGGCGTCTGCCGCGCGAGTTTCGGATTGCTTATTTCTGCAGGCGGCGGGCGGCATAGGCCGAGTAGCCCAGCGCCGAGCGGCGGTTGAGGTTTTCCGCGAACTCCTCGGCGTGCTTGCGTACCGACTCGAGGCTGCCGGCGCGTACGCCGGTAATCGCCGAATCACCCTCGCCGATGGTGTACTGATACCAGTTACCCTCGGTTTCATCGGCCGGAGGCTCGGTTTTTTCTATGCTGGTGACTGCGAATTGCCGCTCGGAGGACTTGTCGGACTTCTCTGGCATGACTGTTATCGCTTCCTGCCTGGATCAGGCTGCCGCGCGTCGATTGGAAGAAGATCCCCGGCGCCGGCGGCGTTTCGGTGCCTGCGGTGCGGAATTATCCGCGGTCTTCTCCATCGCTCTGGTGGGATGGTACCCCGCAATGGCCTCCGAGGGAATCTCTCGATTGATCAGCCGCTGGATATCCTTGAGCTGTTTGGCCTCGTCCGGGCTTACCAGCGATATGGCACGGCCTTCCCGGCCGGCGCGCCCGGTGCGGCCGATGCGGTGCACGTAGTCCTCGGCGACATTGGGCAATTCGAAGTTGACGACCCGGGGAAGCTGCTCGATATCCAGCCCTCGCGCGGCGATATCGGTGGCTACCAGGACGCGCAGCTTTCCCGACTTGAAGTCGGCCAGTGCGCGTGTTCTGGCGCCCTGGCTCTTGTTGCCGTGAATCGCCGAGGCGTCGATGCCGTCGCTGGCGAGCTGTTTCGCGAGCCGGTTGGCGCCGTGCTTGGTACGCCCGAAAACCAGCACCTGCCGCCAGTCGTTGGAGCCGATCAGGAAACTCAGCAATTCCCGCTTGCGCGCCTTGTCGACCGGGTGCACGACCTGCTCGATCGCATCCACGGTGATCTTGGTGGGTGAAACCTCCACCAGTGCCGGCGATTTCAGCAAACCGTTGGCGAGTTTTTTGATTTCGGCGGAAAAGGTCGCCGAAAACAGCAGGGTCTGCTTTTGCTGCGGCAGCAGTTTAAGGATACGGCGGATATCGTGAATGAATCCCATGTCGAGCATGCGATCGGCCTCGTCCAGCACCAGCAGCTCGACCTGCGAGAGATCCACCGACCGCTGTCCGGCATGGTCCAACAGGCGGCCGGGAGTTGCGACCAGGATGTCGACGCCGCGGATCAGTTTTTGCTTTTGCGGGTTGATGCTGACACCGCCGAAGACTACGGCCGATTTGAGCGGCAGCCATTTGCCGTAATGGTCGATGCTCTGGGCGACCTGGGCGGCAAGCTCCCGGGTCGGGGTAACGATCAGCGCGCGGATCGAGCGGCGGCCCTGGGGTTTCGCCGGGGAGGTAGCCAGGCGCTGCAAAATCGGTAGCGTGAACCCGGCGGTTTTACCGGTTCCTGTCTGCGCACTGCCCATCAGGTCGCGGCCTTCGAGAATCGGCGGGATCGCCAGGGTTTGTATCGGGGTCGGCGTGGCGTAGCCTTTATCGGCAACGGCGCGAACCAGCTCGGCCATCAGACCGAGGGATTGGAATGACATGTTTTGTTATTCTCCGGAATTCGACCCGCAAAGCGCCGCTTGCGCGGGCATGAACGGTCAGGGTAGATATTCGTGTGTTTAGCCGGAAATCTGAAGAGACTACCAGGACTGAAAATGGCGGCGCGGACCGATCGGCGCCGAAAAGTGCCGACAGCATACACGAACGGCGCGCAAATAGGGGATTTATTTTGACCGCTCTGTGCCCGCAGCTGGCGGTCGGCTGCGCCGCGCCGGATTATCGGAATCCTGAAATCCCGAACCGTTTCCGGGAGCCTGCTAGCCGGCCAGGCGCAAATGCGATTGCAGGTCGAGGTAGGCCCTCAAATTCTCGCTGATCTCGCGCGCATCGTCGTCGGCGCCATGAATGAAAGTCGACTTGCGGCGGCGCATGAACGGCAGCCCGAGGGCGTAGACGCCCGGCGCGTCGACGATTCCTCCGTCGTGGCGCAGGCGGCCCTTGCGGTCGACGACCGGAAGATCCAGCCACGAGTAATCGGGGCGATAGCCGGTTGCCCAGACGACGCTGCGAATCGCGCCGCTGCCGAGGTCCAGCCCGAGCGCGGGCCGATCGTCGATGCGGGTCGGGTCGGGGCGTTCCGCCGCTTCGATCGCGGAGCCGATGCCGTGTGCATCGATCCAGTCGTCGATACTGTCGAGCAGCCGGGTCATCTTCAGGTCGGCGAGCGAGCAGAGATTGCGCAGCGAGCCGGAAAACTGCGCCCGCTGGTCGCGAATCCCGGCCAGCCGGCCGACCAGCCTGACGCCGATCGATGACAGCGCATTCAGGTCCAGCGTGCGGCGTTCGGGCGAGCCGATCAACTGCGGCGACGCCAGGGCGCGGACGCGCGCGACGTCGTCGACCGCGTCGAGGCCTTCGTCCAGCAGGCCGATCACGTCCATCCACCATTGAATATCGAGACCGCGGTAGCTGCGCGGCAGGCGTACGTGTTCGCCGACCGCGAGCGTGACCTGGCGACCGGAAAGCTGAATTTCCTCGGCCAGCTGCAAACCGGTCGCCGAGGCGCCGACGACGAGTACGCCGCCGTCTTCGAGCTGTTCGGGATTGCGATAGCCGCGCGGCGTAACCTGTTGTATCGACGCCGGCAGATGGGCGGCCAGGGCAGGGACCGCCGGCAGGTTGCAGGCGCCGCTGGCGATGACCAGCGCGCGCGTACGCCATTCGCCGCGGTTGGTGACTACCCGGTAGCCGTCGCCCGACGGCTGCACCGAGGTAACCTCGGTGTCTGTATACACCGGCGCATTCGAATGCGCCGCGTACCCGGAAATGAATTCGATGACCTCGCCCATGTCCATGTAGGTGTCGGGACGGTCGCCGGCGTATCGGTAGCCGGGCAGCCGGCTTTGCCAGTTCGGCGTCAGCAGTCTGAGCGAGTCCCAGCGCTCGCGGCGCCAGGAATTGGCGATCTCGCCGCGTTCGAGGATTGCGTGATCGACGGACGCCGCGGTCAGGTAATGGCTGATTGCCAGACCGCAGTGACCGGCACCGATGACGATCACGTCAACGGTGCCGGCCGCGGATTGTGAAATCGAAGGTATCACGCCCTGGCAACTTCGACGTGAACGTCGGTCGGGTTGGTGATGATATCGAAAACCGCCGAACGCTTTTGCGATTGCGCGACCAGTGCCGCGACTTCCTCGTCGGTGGCGTCGGCATCGATCACGTAGCTGACCTTGATGCCGTCGAAACCGTTACGAACGTCGCTGTCGATACCGAGGATACCCTGGATGTCCATCGAGCCCTCGAGACTGGCCTTGACGGATTTCAACTGGATGCCGCGATGCTGGGCGACCGCCGCGATGCCCGCGGTCAGGCAGCCGGCGAGACCGACCATGACGAATTCGACCGGGGTCGCACCCTTGTCTTCGGAGGCGAACAGCTCCGGGTGATCGGATTCGAAAGTGAAAGTCTTGTTGCGTTGCTGCTCTTCGCCGAGACCGAAGAAACCGTTTACGCTGTGACGGGCATTGGTGCCGCGAACCCAGTCGCAGGTGGCGCGCCAGTTGAAGCGGGCGGCTTCGGGGGCTGCGGTCAGCGCTTCGCGCGCTCCCAGCAGGGCTTCGACGTTTACACCGTTATCTACTGCTACTTCTTGTACGTTCATTGATTACTCCTCGTTTTTTTAAAAAAGGTCGGTGGCTCGCGATTCGACCCGCCGACCTGCTTTGGGTACGCGTATCCTAGGAAACCGCGCCATCTCAATCCTTTAAAAATTCTCAAATATTTCTTAAATTTCACCCGCTCCCCGAATTGCGATCGGAGCACAACCAAATAGCAATCCCGGAAATTCGGGTCAGAGTAAAATTTCGAGACCCGATTCGCGGCTTGTAGACAGATGATTGATTTAAAGGGATTAATCGTCGCAATCGTGCGATCATCCCGGTCGCACTCCAATTTCAGCAGCCTGCAGGTCGCGAATTCGCGAGGAGGTCAGCATGAGTAATGTAAGTGTCGTCGGACTGGGGATGATGGGGACCGCGCTGGCAAAAACGTTGCTCGAGGACGGACTCGAGGTCACGGTCTGGAATCGCGATCCCGAAAAGGCGAAGCCCCTCGAATCT
>JASFKL010000338.1:0-4216 GCA_050118655.1 Gammaproteobacteria bacterium
CGCTATCCTGTCCAACCCGGGCAAATCGCGGCTGGTCAGCACTCGCCAGTCGACGCAGACGCACAATACCAAGGTGTTCGTCTACGGCGACGAAAACGAGCACGCGTTTTCGCAGGTCACCGGCACACTCGGGTCGCTGGGTCTGTCTATTCTCAATGCCGAGATTTTCACCACCCGGGACCACAAGATCATGGATACTTTCATCATCCAGGACCACGACGGCCAGGCGGTTACCGACCCCGCGATGATCGAGCGGATCGAGTCGAAGCTGCTGAAGGCGCTGGAGTCCGATTCGATTTACGAGGGCGGCAGCAGCGTGCGCAGGCCACGCCAGCTCAAGGCTTTCGATCATCCGACGAGGGTACAGTTCGAGCAGGATTATCTCAACGGCCGCACGGTGATGGAGATCAGCGCGCTGGACATGCCGGGAATGCTTTCGGTGATCGCCAATGTCATCGCCAGGATGGACATAGATATCACCCATGCGAAGATTTCGACGCTGGGGGAAAAGATAGACGACATCTTCTTCCTGACGACCACCGACGGCAAGGCGATTACCGACCAGTCGATGCTCGACGAGCTCGAAAAGAACCTGGTGGCTTCGCTGGAAGCCCGTAAAGCGGCCTGAATAGCGGGATGGCTTCCGATCTCGGCCAGCCGATCAGCGATGCCCGCGACGGCGAGAACAACCCGATCGAGTTCGACGTCGCCTACCCGGTCGGCGGCCGTCTCGAAGACGCCGTGGCCGAGGCCCGCCGGCGGCATGGCGACAGCCTGTACCTGCTGCCGATATCGGGCGCCTCGGCCGGCGGCGGAATTTTCCAGTCGGGGGGAAAGCCGGACGGCACGGTGGTCGGCCTGCGTTTCGACCCGCCCACGGAACCGTCGATTCGGATCGCCGACAGCGTCGATTTAACCCGACTCGGCCTCGACGAAATCGTCATCGATACCGAAAGCCGGCAACTCTGCGCCGGCGCGGCTGTCACTCTTGATCAATTGAGCCGCGCCCTGGCGGACGAAGTCGGCCACAGTTTCCGGGTACCCGGGGCCGACCTGACCAGTTACCAGTACGCCGCCGCGGGCGCGACCTTCATGACCGGCGGCATGGGCCCGCAGCGCCGCTATTTCAGCGACAGCGTCGTCGAGGCCTCGATCTACGACGGCCGCGGCACTCGCGCCGTCTCCGGCGAAGCACTGCGCGGCTACGCCGGTACCTACGGCTGGAGCGGCATCGTCGGCGCGGTGCGCTGCAATTACTATCGCTTCCCGGAAAACGAGATCGCCTTCGCCCTGCCCTTGCGGCAAACGCCGGGAGAACTCTCCGCGCTGCTCGCCAAGTTGTCCGCCTACACCTTTCTCGACCTCGACGGAGACCGGGTGAACTCCACCGCCAACGCACTCGATCTGATTCTCGGTCTCGAACACGTCAGCGCGCAATCCATGCAGCCGCTGCTGCGCGACACGGCCGACAACGCGGTGACCCGGCGCGCGCGCGAGCTCGGGCAAAAGATGACCGACGCCGATGCCGACGGCCTGATATTCGTCAACGGCTGCAGCGAGCGCGCGGTCGACGAATTCCTCCTCGACCTTGCCGATGAATTGCCGGGCGGCGAATTCGCGATCGCCGGCATCGGTATCGAGCACGCGGAAGTTTTCGGCGATGCCGAGGAAATGCGCGCCGTGCGCGAGGCGGTCCCCTACGCCGCGCGCATGCAGCAACCGGCCGGCAGGCTGGTCTACAAGAACCATACCGACGCCGACCTGCGTCTCGCCGAGGACCGGGTCGACGAGGCCGCCCTTCGCCTGTGGGATATCAATTGCGCCTATGTCGCCGCGGTAGAGGATTACTTCTCCTCGCATGGCGGAATCACGGGTGAAATCCTGGTTTACGGCCACCTCAATCCCTACGGCGTCGATCCGCACAACCGGGTCACCATGAGCAGCGACGACGAGACCGAATTCCGCCAGGCCCGGGAATTTCTCGTCGCCAGCCGGGCGAGCTATTACCGCGATCTCGCGGCGCTTTGCGAAACCGGCGCGGCGACCTTCGTCGGCGGCGAGAAAACCGCCGATTCGGAGCTCGCCATCTTCGCCGCGCTGGGCGGGCCCGAGCGCGCCCCCGCGGATCTATACCGGCGCTACCGGCTGCAGCGCGAGACCGTGCAGGGCGCGGATAGCATGTTCAACTGGCGCGCGCCGCAACTCTTCGGCCGCTGACCGTCTCACTCAGGTCTTGGACTCCAGCAGCCGGGGCAACGCGGGCATGGCCGTCGCCGGGCGCATGCCGAGCGCCTGCAATTCGTCGATCACGGCGACCGGCAAGGCCTCGCCGTCGACCTTCTGGTTCAACACGCCGCCGATCACGATCGGTAGCGAAATATCCGCCCCGGCGAGCAAGTCTTTCAACTGCCGGGCATACTCGAGCGCCATGCCGTTGTGGGTGCTGAGCAGCAGCGCGTCGGCGGGTCGCCGCTGCAGGGCAGCCACGAGGTCTGCGGGATTCTGCTCGGCACCCAGGTATTCGATCTCGGCGCCGGTCTCGCCGAGCAACTCGGCCAGCGCCCCCGCGGCGTGCGCGTGCACGTCGCTGGAAGCGACCAGGAACCGCTTCCCCCGCAGCCGCGCGCGCAGCTTCGCATCGGCGAAAAGCGGACGGTGCTCGTCGATGACTTCCCGGGCCATGGCATGGATATCGGTTTCGACCGACGGCGGCGAATCGGCGTCGCAGGCAAACATAGCCTCGAATCGCTGCGGACCGATTTTTTTCAGCGCATAGAGCATTTGCAGCGGATTGCGGGTGTCTACACCGAGTTCGCCGAGGCCGGCGACGGCGGCGGCATAGATTTCCTCGCCGCGTTTGCAGACCGCGGCGGCAAATTGCTCGGCGGCGGAAAAATCGACGTGCGGATACAGACGCCGCGCGCTGGCCTCGACGCGGCGGCCGAACAATTGCGCCTCGATAATTTCCTCGGCCGACGGAATTCGAATCGCCTCGGTGACCGGCAGCGGCAATACCGCGTGACCGCTGGGGCTGTGCAACTGCGCGAGAATATCCCAGCACAGGTACTCGCCGACCAGCGCCCGATTTTGCTCGAAATCGGCGCCGAAGGAAATGGTATCGCCGTAGATCATCGAGCCCACGTGATCGCCATCATGAATACGCTGCAAAGCGAAGACCCAGCCGGCCCGCTTGACCGGATCGCTTGTCAGTCCGCCGATGCAATGGGACAGCCGCGCACCGATCAAATCCTCGACGATGTACCGCTCGAGCATCGCCCAGGCGGCGACGCTGGCACAATCCCGGAACAGCGCGCCGTAGCCGTCCTCGAGGTAGGAATGCAGCATCGCGCCTTGCTCGCGAAACTCGGCCAGCAGCATCATCGCCTCGCAGGTCGCGGACGCGGTCTCCGCGGCATCCGTCCAGCCGGGCGCCTCGAAGGTGAAGTATTGCGACAGATTGCCGATCGTCGTGCAGCCGATCTCGAGCGCCTGCACCGTGCTGGCGACCGAGGCCGGCTGACCGATCATGAAATCGCCGAGATGCGGCTGGATCGGCGCCGACTGCGCCAGCGCCTCCCAGTCCCGCCGCGACTCGAGCATCGGCCCGGTTTCGGCGGCCGCCGCCGCGCGCCGCTCCGCGGGCAAGCCCATGCGCCGGTCGACGGCGAACCCGGCGCGGTCCATGCGATAACCGCGCGCATCCAGCTGGCCGTGAATCCGTACCAGCGCCGAGGCGGTCGCGCCGATATCGTTCATGCCGACATGGGCGTGGTACATGATGCGCCCGTCGCGCATCGCCTGGCGCTTGTATTCGAGTTCGGACTCGACTCCCTGTTCGCGCAGGAAGGCCGAGCACCCGATCTCGATCTGCTGCGCAGTCTGGCGTGCGCGCCGGCGCAGCCGATCGTGATCCGGAAGCGGGATCGTCAGCGCGGTCCGCAGATCGCCGAGGATCGGCGCCGGATCACTCATCGTCGACGGGCTTGTCCGACCAGACCGCAAACTCGTTGCCGCTGGGTTCGCAAAAATGAAAGCGGCGGCCGCCCGGGAAATCGAAAATCGGCTTCTCGATGCGCCCGCCGGCCGCCTCGATCCTGGTCAGCGTGGCTTCCAGGTCTTCGCTGTAGAATATCAGCAGCGCGGCGCCGTTTTTGGTCGTCGAGTAAAGCTGCGAGCGATAAAAGCCGCCATCCAGACCCTGGTCCGAAAAGGCGCA
>JASFKL010000339.1:0-4169 GCA_050118655.1 Gammaproteobacteria bacterium
CGAGTCGCTCCCTCGCCTCCTCGAGTCATTCCCGTGCAAGCCGTAGGTCGCCCGGCGGGAATCTTAATATCGCACCACCATTACAAGATCCCCGCTTGCGCGGGGATGACGGTGTATTGGGCGGGTAGGGTAATTCGATCAGACGGTTTCGTCGGGGCCCATGCTGGTGACCTGCTCCGGCGCCCGGCCGGTCCTGGCGGTTTCGCGGTAAATGATATAGAGGCCACAGGCGACCACGATAGCGGCGCCGGCCAGGGTAACCGGATCCGGCAAGTCGCCCCACAGCAGATATCCGAGCAGCGTCGCCCACAGCAGCGCGGAATACTCGAACGGCGTGACCACCGCCGCGGGCGCGAGCCGAAACGCCTGGGTTATGCACATCACGCCGACGCTGCCGAACATACCGGCGATCGCGAACAGGCCGATATCGACGAGGCTCGGCGTGATCCAGACGAAGGGTACCGCCAGGATCCCGACGAGGGACATGCCGAGCTGCGGGTACAGCATCAGCGCGGCGATGCTCTCGCTGCGCTTGAAGGCACGCGTGGTAATCATCAACAGGGCATAGAACACGACGCTGGCGAGCACCGACAGCGCGGCCCACTGAAACACGCCGATACCGGGACGCAGTATCACCAGCACGCCGACGAATCCGACCCCGACCGCGACCCAGCGGTGCGGGCCTACGGCTTCCTTCAACAACGGCACGGACAGCGCGGTGATGAAAATCGGCGCCGCGAAGGTGATCGCGATCGCGTCGGCGAGCTTCATTTGCGACAACGCCCAGAAGAAACTCAGCGACAGACCGAGCACCAGCAGGAATCGCCCCGCGTGCACCAACGGTCGTTGGGTCTTCAATAGCGGCAGGCCGCCGCCGCGCAGTGCGACCAGGCACAGCAGCGGCAGGCCGAACCAGCTCCTCAGCGCGGCTACCTGGACGATCGAGTAATCGGCGGTCAACCACTTGATGACCGCGTCCATGACCGCGAAGCCCGCGATCCCGGTGAGCATCAATGCGATACCGAGCGCGGGACGATCGGTGGTGTCGGCGACGGCAGTCACCATGGCAGGTTTCACCCGAATGGAAAAAGACTGCGACAAGATACACCAAATCGCCGCCAATTAAATTCGGGTCAGAGTAAAATTTAATGCCGATTGGCGGAATTTTTACTCTGACCCGAATTTAAGGGGAGTCGGGTTTTTCGCGTGCGCGCAAATCGATGCGGCGCACCTTGCCGGTGGTGGTCATCGGCAATTCGTCGATGAACTCGACTTCGCGAGGGTACTCGTGCGCCGACAACCGCTGGCGCACCGATTGCTGGATCTCGCCGGCGAGTTCCGGGGTCGGCGCGTAGCCGTCGGTGAGCACCACGAAGGCCTTGACGATCTGGCCGCGCAACTCGTCGGGCTTGCCGATCACCGCGGCCTGCAGCACCGCCGGATGGCGGAGCAGCGAGTCTTCGATCTCGCCGGGCCCGATGCGGTAACCGGCGCTCGAAATGACATCGTCCTTGCGTCCTACGAACCACAGGAAACCGTCCTCGTCGCGGTAGCCCACGTCGCCGGTACGGAACCAGTTGGCGGTGATCTTTTCGGCCATCGCCTCGGGCCGGTTCCAGTAGCCGAGAAACATCACCGGATCGTCGCACCAGGCCGCGAGTTCGCCTTCCTCGCCGACCGGCATGACCTGGCCCTGATCGTCGATGACATCGACGCGATGTCCCGGGTAAGGCTTGCCCATGGAGCCCGGTTTCGGTTCCATGATCGCCGAGCAATTGCCGACGATGTAATTGAATTCGGTCTGCCCCCACATTTCGTTGATCGTCAATCCCAGTGCCTCGCGGCCCCAGTGAATCAACTCTTCGCCGACCTGCTCGCCGGCGCTCATGATCGCGCGCAGCTTGAGATCGTAGCGCGAGCCGAGTTCCGGCACGGCGCGCAGCATTTTCAGCGCGGTCGGCGGAATGAATGCATTGGTGACCGCGTAATCGGACATCAACCGGCAGACGCGCTCGGGGTCGAAACCGCCGCCCTCGAAGGCGACGATCGGCATGCCGTAGTTCAGGGCCGGCAGCAGGGCATCCCAGAGACCGCCGGTCCAGGCCCAGTCCGCGGGAGTCCAGAACACGTCGCCGGACTGCGGAAAGAAATTCTGCGACATCTCGAAACCGGTGAAATTCCCGATTACCGCGCGGTGCGCGACCAGCGCGCCTTTCGGCGGCCCGGTGGTGCCCGAGGTATAGATCAGACAGGCGGGGTCGTCGGGCCCGGTTTTTTCGATCGCGAACCCGTCGGAGGCGCGCTCCAGCAATTGCCAGAATTCGTCGGCGTCATCGCCGCAATTACAGCCGATGACACGCTCGAGGTCAGGCAATTCGGACTGCAGCGACCGGATATCTTCGTAGCGGCTGCGATGGACTATCGCCGCGCGCGCGCCGCTGTCGCGCAGGCGAAACTCCAGCGCCTCGGGACCGAACAGAATAGCGAGCGGCAGCGATACCGCGCCGAGCTTGTGAATCGCGAGGTGGGCGACGATGGTTTCGATGGTTTGCGGCAGTACGATCGCGACACGGTCGCCGCGCTCTATGCCCGCCGCACGCAACGCGTTGGCGAGCCGATCGGAAAAGTTTTTCAGGTCGCCGAAGCGATAACTGGCACGCTCTCCGGAAGCATTTTCGTAGTAGACCGCAACCTGCCCGGACTGCCCCTGGTGGCGCTCGCAAACCTGCTGGGCAATATTCAGACGCGCCGGGATCGACCAGCGAAAACTGTCCCGAACTGCGTCGAAATCGGTTTCTGACGGGTCGATCAGGCGCATATTCGATTTAAAGTGTTAAAAACTTCATATTAACCCAAGATAGGGCAAATCCGTGTTGAGATAAGCGCACATTCGGTCTATACCTACGGATTATTCTACATAAACTTACTAACGCACTGATAATAGTGTAGAATTTTCTATCCCTTCTGCTAAATATTGATGTAAGGCAGCGCGTCCAGGCGATCAGCACTATGAACAATTACGAAGAATGGGCACAACTTGTCGCGAAAAAGTTGGAGCATGAATCCAATTTACTCGCTGCAATCGACAAGGAAGAACTCGACGATGCGGCTGCATCGGAAGCCTTCGTGCGCGCTGTGCTCAAGCCATTTCTGCCGGAAAATTACGGTATCGGCGCCGGTCGTGTCGTCGATGCCCACGGCAATTGTTCGGACTATCTCGAAGTCATCGTTTACAACCAGGACTTCCCGCGTATCGGCATGCGGGGCACGCATTCGGCCTATCTCTACGAGTCGGTGCTGGCGGCGTTTTCGATTCGCGCCAAGTTCGTTCGCAAGACGTTTTTCGATTCGCTCAACGCCTGCGCCTCGCTGGCCAGGCTCGAGACTAATGTCGACAAGGCGGCGCTCGTCAAGCTGGCCGCCAAGAACGGCCTCAAGGCCGGCCCCAACAAGACCTTCGTGCACCCGGATCCGCTGCGTACCGCGCGCTTCGAATTGATCGGCAGGCCGCCGGCGTTCGTGTTCGGCTTCAGCGGCTTCAAGTACAGCTACCGGCAATTGCAGGAAAACATCGAGCTGTGGCTCGAAAACCGCGTCAACAGCGCCACCTCGACGCCGATGAAATGCCTGCCCGCGGTAATCGCCACCCAGGGTTGCTTCGCCTGGCGCAACGCCGCGCCGCTGGCGCTCAGCAACCGCGAAATGCTCGGCGTCGGCGCCGACGATGCGCCGATTCGCCTGATCGTGCTGCAATTGCTTTACCTGCTCAACCGGCGGCTGCAGGTCAGCGTCGACGGTTACGGCCTGAAACCCAGCCTGAATGCCTACCTGAGTCATTTTTCGGTACCCAATTTCGAGGTCGGCGTGGGCAATGTCGCCGAGGTCGTAAACCTGAAGCCGGGCAAGACCGATGAGCCGCAGGCGAAAGCCCCGGCCGCGGAACCGAAACAACAGGCATCCGCCGCGCAACCGAAACAACAGGCGAGCAAGCCTCAACCGAAACGATCCGCGCCCGCCGCGGAGCCCGGGAAAGCGGCCCCGGCACCCGCACCGAAAGTCGCCGCGGCGGCAAAGAGGGCGGCACCGGCCGCGAAGCCCGCCGAGGCAGCCAGACCGGCGCCGGCCGCGCCGAAACCGCAGGCCGAAGCCAAACCTCAGGCCGCGCCGAA
>JASFKL010000340.1:0-4169 GCA_050118655.1 Gammaproteobacteria bacterium
GCGGGACTGAAGCGGATCTAGTCGGCACCTGTCGAGGTGTCGATTCGACAAGTATGGCTACACAATTTAGACTTCTGTTCGCGTAACCTTGTGTCGCGCCCGCTTCGACAACCCCGCGGGCGGCACCGATTCAAATCGGGGAAACGAGTAATGACCAAAACCCTGGCTCCCGTAGCCGCGTTGCTGCTGGCCGTCGCCCTGCTGCTGACCGGCAACGGGCTGCTCGGTACGTTGATCCCGGTTCGCGCACAGCTGGAAGACTTTTCGATTTTTTCTATCGGCTTGCTCGGTTCGGCTTATTTTATCGGCTTCGGTGCCGGCTGTTTTTACGGTCCGCACCTGCTGCGCCGCGTCGGGCATATCCGCGTATTCACGGCAATGGCCTCGATCGTATCGGCAGTGGTGCTCGGCCACGGCATGATCGCGCTGCCGTTTCCGTGGTGGCTGATGCGCGGTGTCACCGGGTTTTGCTTCGCGGTACTCTACGTGGTTATCGAAAGCTGGCTCAACGAGGTATCCACCAACAAGACCCGCGGGACCGTACTCTCCGCATACCTGGTGATCAACCTGACCGTCATCACCGTCGGCCAGATGATGATCACGCTCGACGATCCAGCGACGCTCGGTCTGTTCGCACTGGCCTCCATCCTGGTATCCATCGCGGTGGTTCCGATCGCATTGACCGAAGCCGACGCGCCGCGACAAATACAGAGCGTGCAGCTGCGTATCGGCAAACTGTTTCGTACCTCGCCGATAGGCTTCGTCGGCTGTATCTGCGTCGGGCTCGCCAACGGCGCGTTCTGGACCCTGGCGCCGCTGTTCGTACAGCGCTCGGGGTATGACGTCCATGCCGTGGCGCTGGTGATGAGCGCCACCGTGCTCGGCGGCGCCATCGGCCAGTACCCGGTCGGCCGACTCTCGGATCGCATGGATCGCGGCGAGCTGCTCGGCTGGGTTGCGCTTGCCGCCGCGGCAATGTCCGTCGCGGTAATCCTGGCGGGCGGCCTGTCGATCTGGGCGTTGATGGCAGTGGCGGCAGTCTGGGGCTCGTTGTCCTTTCCGCTCTACGCGGTCGCCGTCGCGCAGGCCAACGATCACGCCGAACCGACCGAGTATGTCGAGATTTCGAGCGGCATGCTGTTCGCCTATGCGGGCGGCGCGGTAGTCGGGCCGATGGTGGCGACCCTGTTCATGAAAGTCATCGAGGCAGGGGGCCTGTACGTATTCGCCTCCGCGGTGCAATTGTCACTGGCTTTTTTCACCTACCGGCAATTGAAACGCGGTAAGCCGCTGCCGGAAACCGAGCACCACCTGTCAATGGCGCAGGCGATGCAGACCGCGCATACCGTATCGACGGTTTTCGACGCCAACATGCAGCGCGAGGAAACCAGGAAAGCGGCAAAAAGGGCAGAATCGACCGAATAACCCGGACATCCAGAGCCGTTGAGCGAGTTCCAGACGAGGTTACTCGAACTTTTATTGGTTGCCGACAGTTCTACCGGTCGTCGGGGCAAACCCTGGCCGGATTTGCAGTCGTGTTTCGACTTTGCGGAGGAAAGCTTCGCCCTTTAGCGTCAATCAGTTGGCAATTAATGTTACCTCCAGCACGGTTATCAGGATACGCGGCTTGCACAGTTGAAAAATAGGCGGCAAGATAAGGGGTCAGGAAAGAGCGCCCATTCTCTCGAGTCACTGTGACCAGTGGCCTAGTTTTGATGGAAAATCCCGGCGTTCCGGAGCGGAAATGGAAAAAGCGAATGAGTTGATACCCGAGGGTAAAGAAGAGCAGCAGGACTGGTTTGGAACCCTGGTCGGCGACCGGGAAGACGACGATTCGAGCATCGACGATATCGCCCGCGAAAAATTCAATCGCGCATTCGAGGCCGCGGTCGCGGGATCATTCAGGGAAGCCTACCAGGGGTATCTGGAACTCGCGGAAGCCGGAATTGCCGTCAGTCAGTACTACCTCGGAAAGATGTATCTCAAGGGTTCGGGCACCTTGCAGGATTACTGCCTTGCTCACATGTGGTTCAACATCGCGGCTTCCCAGGACCATAAAAAGTCCGCCATACAGCTCGAAAAACTGACTGCGAGGATGACCCCGGAGCAGCTTGCCGAAGCCCAGAAAATGGCCCGTGAGTGGTTAGACGGGCAGGAATAGAGATACTCCCGATCTCGCAGATCGTGCGCCGGGGCAAGTACTGTTCCGGATTGCGGTCGGGCGGGCGGGTATCCCGGTGCCGGCAGGGAATGGAATTCCTCGAAGTTCGATCGAGGTTTTTCCCGGATTAAGTTTCGTATTTCAGTGCCGCGTACTTTTCGAAATAGACACGCGCCAGACGCTTTCCTCGCTCGAGCTGTTGCGGACGCATTCTGGCTTCGATGCAGCTGAGTTTTCTTCTTGCCCGTTTCGAATCCCGGAGTTTGGCAATCATGCACCATGCGTATGCCTTCGCATAGTCACGAGCGGTTCCTTGACCCCTGGCATACATGGCGCCCAGACGATGCTGCGCCCGTCGTGAGCCTTTTTTTGCTGCTTTTTCATACCATTTGAAAGCCTGTTCGAAGTCACCCGGAGCCCTGGCCTCCTTGCTGAATAATTCGCCCAGCTCGAACAGCGTCGTACAGCCACGTTCCTCAGCAAATATAACCATCCAATATGGTCTCTACTTTATTTTTGGTATTGAAAAAACCGGACTCCATCCTAGCTAATCGTGGAAATTGTCTATGTGACCTGATTAACAATATATTTCATTCGAGATAGCATGGCTCCCGGTGCAAGCCAGTGAGTGATTATTTCGGCTTAAAAGGGTTAGAGATAGCAAACGTCGTAATTGGAAAAGTAGGTGCCTATGCAATATCGCTTCTTTATATCAGCGCGTCAGGTGACCGCAAGAGGATGGAACCGGTTGAGAAGGCTGCATTTGCGGTACGAAGTTTAAGCGGGTTTACCGGTTTGTGCGATGAAACTATCGAGCATTCGCCGTAGCATCAAAAACGGTCTCGTTCTGGATGCCTTGTTGTGGCGCATCGAGAGGGTCGGTATTACCATCGAACCTTACTACGTCTTCGAGGAACGAATACCTGATCACGAGCCGAATTTCGACAATTCGATCCTGGAAAACTATCACCCGGGATTTTTCGACAAGAGTGATCTGGACGATATAGATTTTTTCGATGAGTCTACCAGGCTCGACGATTTGTACGCCCGGATCGAATTTGGGGGTTTGTGCTTTGGTCTTAAGCAGGATGACAAGGTAGTAGCCTATATGTGGTGCGACCTGAGTCACTTCAATCACGCACCTTGCAGGCACGAACTGGATGTTGACCAGGCTTATCTTTATGACGCCAGGGTCTCCCCCTGTTATCGCGGAAAGGGACTGGCAGTTTACATGCGGCTGCGATGCTACAAGGCATTAAAACGCTATTCGAAGAGCAGATTTCTCAGTTACTCCGATTTTTCCAATACGCCTGCAATTCGATTCAAGGAAAAGCTCGGCGCTCGGCGACAGGCGCTATACGTATATGTAAATATATACGGCAGGCTAACCGGTAACTGGCTTTTAAAGGAATATTTTCTTGCTCGCGAGTAATCTCCCGGTCGGCGGATCGAAATTCAGTGATTTCGGCTACCTTCGATTCCGGCGGTAATTTTTTCGCCAGGCCCTTGTCGGAGAACTATGTCTCATTCGTAGTTTTGCAAAATGCACTATAACTCTGACCTGTATACCTCTTTGCATACGGAGAGCCGGTTTTTCTGCAAGACCGGCGGCAACGAAGTTTGCGATCACGATCTAATATCACACAAAATTTCCGAGAATTAGTTCACAAGATTAAAAAATAAATCCTTGCTAACATGCTTGGCAGTGAAATCTGATAAAGGCAAACCAGTCGAAAGGCCGGGGCGCAAAACCGTGGATCTAAGGCGTTCAACGCTATGACAGCCAGGTTGCCAGAGCTGATATAAAGTAAGGTACAGAACTGGAGTGATTATCGGGTTGTGTTCTTTGCTTTTTTCGCATGCATGAACCCGTCCCCCCGCTTCTGAATTTTCTCCTCCCCGGCATTTAGCCATCCTGGCTCGAGAATCACGGCTCCCATCAGGTTTTTAGTCATCGATCGTCGCGCGCATTGTGCACGTGACTCCGATGACCTGAATGCAGTAATTG
>JASFKL010000341.1:0-4165 GCA_050118655.1 Gammaproteobacteria bacterium
ATCCGTGGCAACCTGAACAGCCGTAGCTGCCATTGGTAAATACGAGTGAATCGAGGTCGGTTACGCTGCCGTCATCGTAGTAAAGATTATTAGCCTGAACATATCCCGCGTTGCAGATTGCCAGCATACAAACAATTTTCACCAGCGACCTGATACCGAACAACCCACGGAAGCAACTTGCGATTGCCCGATGCAGTGATTTGGCGACCCCCCATATTATTATTTTTCTATTTCTCATAAACCGGACGATACCGAGATTAAGCAGACATTGTACTATTAGCTTAGTCTCCGGAGGCAAGTTTTTATCCCGCGGAATGTGATTGCATTCAATATTTAGGCTAATTTACTCGCCTATATAGGTTAAAATCCTTAATATCCCGCTAAATAATAATCAGAGTAAGAGTCATGAATCGAGAAGATGACCTGCATCCCGAGGACGAATTGCGCCGCCTTGCGCTCGTCAAATTATTGACGATCGCCGGGATGAGCAGCATGCCGCTGGCCGCCGTGAAGGGCGCGTTCTGGGGAAGCACGCCGGACAAGTTGCCCGACGACAAGTCGATCTTCAGCCTCGAGGGAGACGTGCGCGTCAACGGTCAACACGCCGATCTCGAGACCCGCATCCGCGGCGGCGACGTGGTGCGCACCGCCGAGCAAAGCGAAGTCATTTTCGCGGTCGGCAGCGATTCCTTTATCCTGCGCGCCAACAGCGAAATGCAGGTCGAGGGCGGCGGATTTTTCGTCGACGCCCTGCGCATGCTGACCGGCAGCGTGCTGTCGGTGTTCGGCAAGCGCAAGCCCAACCAGCAATTGACGATGAGTTCGTCCACCGCCACCATCGGTATCCGCGGAACCGGCGTGTACATGGAATCGGAGCCGGGACTGACTTACATGTGCACCTGCTACGGCCAGGTCGGTCTCTACTCCAACGAGGACCTGAACGATTCTACGTTGATCACCGCGACCCACCACAACGCGCCGAAATACATTACCGACCGCAAGATCCGCGACAGCTACATTCGCCCGGCGCCGTTCAAGAACCACACCGACGCCGAGCTCAAGCTGCTCGAGGCGATCGTCGGCCGCGAAGTGCCGTTTGGCATCGAGTCGGAGCTGTACAAAGGCGAACGCCGCGACTACTAAAAATACCTCCAGGAATCGTCTTTTTTCGCGATTGCCGCGTTGGCGCCGTGCTCGGACCGTCATGTATTCGCTTATACACTCCGCTCCTGCGCGCGGCGCCGCCTTGCACTCACGAAAAAATCCTGATTCCTGGAGGCATTTTTAAACCAACCAAATCCGAGGAATCGTCTTTTTTCGCGATTGCCGCGTTGGCGCCAATAAATTTGGGTCAGAGTAAAATTAAATGACCGCGCGCGGTCGGCCGGCGCAAAGCACGATTGAATTCAGATCTGACCCGAATTTTATTCAGTCGGATTCGAGGGTGACTTCCTCGCCGGCCTGCTCGCTGCACCAGCGGCTCAGGGCTGCGAACAATTCGTCGTCCTTGCCCTGCAAGCGCCAGCAATCACCGTCGGCGTCGTAATCGAAGTGAAATCCGCCGGCGCGCGCGGCGACCCAGATTTGCGATAACGGCGCCTGCTTGTTGACGATGATCTGGCTACCGTCGCCGAACTCCAGCGTCAATATTCCACCCGCGGTGTCGTAATCGATATCGGCGCCGCTGTCGTCGATCGCCTCTTCGATGGCGGCAATCGCGTCGTCGGCCAGCTGGTCGAATTCGGATTCATTCATCGCCGCCGGCCTCGAAGTCGAGCGACAGCGAATTCACGCAAAAACGCTGGCCGGTGGTTTCCGGCGGACCGTCCTCGAAGACGTGCCCGAGATGACAGCCGCAGTGCTTGCAACTGATTTCGACGCGCCGCATGCCGAGGCTGTTATCCTGCTCGTAGCGGATCACTTCGTCGTCGACCGGCCGGTCGAAGGAGGGCCAGCCCGAGCCGGAATCGTACTTGTCGCCGGAATCGAACAGCGGCTCGCCGCAGCACTTGCAGAGGTACCTGCCGGTCCGCTTGTTGTGATTGTACTCGCCGCTGAACGGCGGCTCGGTGCCCTTTTCCCGACAGATCCGGTACTCTTCGGCGCTCAGCTTGTCGCGCCAGTTTCGATCGTCATTCACCTTCTTCTCCCGTTGGGTAAAAGTACATTTCCTTGCCGTCGACGAGGTAGATCCAGCCGCGCGCTATCCGGTAAATGAGCCACAGGGTCAGGATCCCGAGCACCAGCTTGCCGATCAGTAGCGGCACCGTCAACACGCCGAGAGCCATCCATAACAGGCCGTACCAGAAGGTCGCCTTCTGCCATCTGAAATGCGACTCCAGCCAGCTGCCGCGCACCTCGTCTTCCTTGATGTAATTGATGATGATACCGATCAACGCGGTAAACAGTAACACGAACGACAGCGCCTGCAGAATATACACCGCGAAGGTGTACTTCTTGAGTTCCGCCTGTTGCGCCGAATCGAACATCAGGACTGGTCCGCCAGCAATTTTTCGAATTCCTCGAGACCCAGGATCTCGACGCCGAGCGCCTCGGCCCTGGCGAGCTTCGAGCCCGGGTTCTCGCCCGCGATCACGGCGCTGGTTTTTGCCGATACGCTGCCGCTGACCTTCGCGCCGTGCGCCTTCAACAGGCTGGCGGCCTTGTCCCGGCTGTAGCCTTCGAGGGTTCCGGTGATCACGTAGGTTTTACCCGCCAGGCCTTGCGATCTTTGCGCCGCCTCGACCGCGGGCCACTCGATGCCGGCGTCGAGCAGCCTGTCGACGATCGCGCGGTTCTTGGGCTGGTCGAAAAAATGGCGGATGTTTTCCGCGACTACCGGCCCCACGTCCTCGACCTGCTGCAGGGTTTCGATGTTGGCGCTCGTCAGCGCCTCGAGATCGCCGAAATACGCGGCCAGCGCTTCCGCAGTGGATTCGCCGACCTCGCGAATGCCCAGCGCGTAGACGAAACGCGCCAGCGTGGTCCGCTTGCTCTCGTCGAGCGCGTCGAGCAGATTTTGCGCGGATTTCTCCGCCATGCGCTCGAGTCCGGCGACCTGTTCGAGCGTCAATTCGTAGAGATCGGCCACCGTGTCGATCATCCCCTGGTCGACCATCTGTTCGACCAGCTTGTCGCCGAGACCCTCGATATCCATCGCCTTGCGCGAGGCATAGTGCTGGATCGTGTGCCGGCGCTGCGCCGCGCAGGCCAGGCCGCCGGTACAGCGGTAAGCCGCCTGCCCCGGCAGCCGCAGAACTTCCGAGCCGCAGACCGGGCAGCGCTTCGGCATCTTCGGCCGGCGCAATTTTCCCTTGCGCTGTTCGACCGCCGGCGCGACCACTTCGGGAATCACGTCTCCGGCACGGCGCACGACCACGATATCGCCGATGCGAATATCCTTGCGCTCGATTTCGTCCATGTTGTGCAGCGTCGCGTTGCTGACCATCACCCCGCCGACCGCGACCGGCTCGAGTCTCGCCACCGGGGTCAGCGCGCCGGTCCGGCCGACCTGGAAATCCACGTCCAGCAGGCGGGTCATGACTTCCTGGGCCGGAAACTTGTAGGCGATCGCCCAGCGCGGCGCGCGGGAGACGAAGCCGGCCTGGCTCTGCAATTGCCGGTCGTCGAGCTTGAAGACCACGCCGTCGATATCGAATCCGAGACTGTCGCGCTGCTCGAGCATGCGACTATAGTAATCCAGGCAATCTTCGATCGAGTTCAGCAATTCGATCTGCCGGCTGATCGGAAAGCCGATTTCACGCAGGTATTGCATTTGCCGGTATTGTCCCGGCGGCATCTCGACACCCTCGCAGATGCCGATGCCGTAACTGCAAAACGTCAGCGGCCGGCTCGCGGTGATGCGCGAATCGAGCAGGCGCAGACTGCCGGCGGCGGCATTGCGCGGATTGGCGAAAACCTTGCCGCCGGACTCGGCCTGCTGGCGATTGAGTTCGCGGAAACCTTCCAGTTCCATGTAGACTTCGCCGCGTACCTCGAGGCGACGCGGCGGATCCTCCCCCACCAGGCGCAGCGGGATCGATGCCACGGTGCGCGCATTGGCGGTAATGTCCTCGCCGCTGCGCCCGTCGCCGCGGGTCGCGGCGCGGGTGAATTCCCCGGACTCGTAGAGCAGGCTGATGGCCAGCCCGTCGAGCTTCGGCTC
>JASFKL010000342.1:0-4132 GCA_050118655.1 Gammaproteobacteria bacterium
GATGACCGCCTGGCCGATATGCACCAGCTCGGTCGCGCCCTCGCCGATGATATGCACGCCCAGCAGCTTCTGGGTTTCGATCGAAAACAGCATTTTCAGCATGCCGTCGCGCAGACCCATGATCTGGCCGCGCGCGGTCTCGCGGAAGCGCGCGATGCCGACCTCGTAGGCGATGCTGCGCTCGGCGCACTCCTGCTCGGTGAGCCCGACCATGCTGATTTCGGGTACCGCGTAAATTCCGTAGGGAAACAGTTCCGGCTGGCTGTGGACCTCGGCGTCGAATGCATGGCAGGCAGCATGCCGGCCCTGCTCCATCGACGTCGACGCGAGGCTCGGAAAACCGATCACGTCGCCGGCGGCATAGATGTGCGGAACCACGGTCTGGTAATCCTCGTTGACCGGGATCCGTCCGCGGCGGTCGGCTTCGATACCGACCTTTTCCAGCGCCAGGTCGTCGGTGACACCCTGCCTGCCCGCGGCGAACAACACCGTATCGACGGCCATGCTCTTGCCGCTCTTGAACTTGACCACCACCTTGCCGTCGTCGAAACGATTGATCGTATTGATCTGATCGCCGAGCCGCACGTGGATATTGCAGTCGCGCAAATAGTGGATCAGCTCGTCGACGATTTCGCGATCGACGAAGCCGAGAATGAAGTCGTTGGTTTCGAGCACGGTAACGTCGATGTCGAGCGCCTTGAAGATGGTCGCGTACTCGATTCCGATAACCCCGCCGCCGACGACCAGCATCTTGCGCGGGATGCGCTTGAGTTCGAGGATTTCGTCGCTGTCGATAATTCCGTCGCCGTCGAAGGGCACCTTGGGAGGACGATGGGTGCGGGTGCCGACGCAGATCACGAAATGATCGGCGCTGAAGTGACTGACGCTGCCGTCCTGGTGTTCGACGCTGATAGAATGCTCGTCGTGAAAGCGCGCGTGGCCGTACTCGATTTCGACGTTGTTGCGCATCAGCTGGTGCTGGATGATCTCGATTTCGTGGTTCAGCGTCGACATCAGGCGCTGCTTGAGATCCTCGGCGGTGATGTGTTCCTTGACCTTGTAGCTGAGCCCGTAGATGCCGCGCTGGCGCCAGCCCGACAGGAACAGCACGGTTTCGCGCAGGGTTTTGCTGGGAATCGTTCCGGTATGCACGGTGACGCCGCCGACGATAGTATTTTTTTCCACCATCAGCACTTTCTTGCCGATCTTCGCGGCCTGGATCGCGGCGCGCTTGCCGGCCGGACCGCTACCGATGACTATCAGGTCGTAATGTAAATCCAAACCGCTCCCCCCTCTGGTTTTTCTGGCAATATAGCTAATTTTTGCTTTCGAGTCGCCGAATTTTCCGCCCGACTGCCGGCGACCTTGCATCGGGTTTGTCGAAATTGCCCGATCGCGGACCATTTATAGTATTTGTTGAAGCAATTTGACGCTTCTCGTTTATACTGAAACGGTAACCCCGGCTCAGGATCAAATCCGCATTTTGGAGCAATCGTTGCCCCGCCAGAAATATAGCTACGACGACCTGATCGCGATTCAGGAAATTATTCGCGACACGGCCGGTCACAGCCTTTCGGTTTACTACAACTGTACCACAGCCGACTACAAGGCCGACGGTTCGATCGTCACCGAGGCCGACATGGAGATGCAGAAGGAGTTGACCGCCGCGTTGCTCGTGCGATACCCCGACGTGCACATGCTCGGCGAGGAAGTCAGCGAGGCCCAGCAAAATCGCGTCATCGACGGAGACCTCGACTACTGGTGCCTCGATCCGGTCGACGGGACCACCAATTTTCACGCCACCCTGCCCCTGTTCTCGGTTTCGCTGGGACTGATCAGCGAGGGTGAAGTCGTGCTCGGCGTGGTCTACGACCCGAATCGCGACGAGTGCTTCGGCGCGGTCAAGGGCCAGGGCTTCTGGATAGACGGCGAAAAAGTGGAACGGCCGCGGCAGCCCGACAAACTGGGCCAGTGCATCGCGTTCGTCGATTTCAAGCGGCTGGGCAAACAGATCAGCACCAGCCTGGTTCAGGATACGCCCTATAGGTCGCAGCGCAATATCGGCACCTGCGCGCTGGAGTGGGCCTGGCTGGCGGCCGGGCGCGTCAACCTGCTGTTACACGGACGCGAGAGTATCTGGGACTACGCCGCCGGGGTACTGCTCAACGAAGAGTCCGGCGGACATAGCGAAACCCTCGAAGCCGAACCCATCTTCAAGCAAACCCTGAAACCGCGCTCGGTGATCGCGGCGAGCACCCCTGAACTCTTCAGCTTATGGTCGGCCCGGGTGCGCAGCGCCTGTTGAATCCCGGCCGGTGGATCAGTGTTGCGCATGCGCCTCGCTGAGGTATTCGGCCGACTGCATTTCGATCAGCCGGCTGGCGGTGCGTTCGAATTCGAATTCGAGGCGCTTGCCGGTGTAAAGCCGGTCGGGTGTCGCCTCGGCACTGCAGATCAACTTGACGCGGTGGTCGTAGAACACGTCGACGAGTAACACGAATCGCCGCGCGACATCGTCGTCGGCGGAGGCCATGCAGCGGATATCGGTGACGATCACGGTATTGAAGAGGCGCGCCAGCTCGAGATAGTCGTGCTGGCTGCGGGCGGTTTCGCAAAGCTCGGAGAAGTTGAACCAGACTTTGTCCTCGGCGCAGTAGCGCGGTGTCAAACAGCGCCCGTTGATCGTCAACTGTTGCTGTCCGGCCTGCAGCGGTTCGACATACTGCTCCAGGTAAGCGCGAATCCCGGTCTCGATTTGCTCGCCGTGCGGCACCGAATAAAGATCGGTCTGGCGTAGAAAACGCAACCGGTAGTCCTCGTCGCCGTCGAGGTTGACGACCTCGCAATGACCGCAAATCAGATCGATCGCCGGCAGGAATCGCGCGCGTTGCAGACCGTCGCGATAGAGATCCCGCGGCGCCGCGTTGGAAGTCGTGACCAGCGCCACGCCCTCGGCGAACAACGCCTCGAGTAGCCCGGCCATGATCATCGCGTCACCGATATCGATGATCACGAATTCGTCCAGGCAAAGCACCCTCGCGCGGCGCGCGATATCGGCCGCCACCAGTCTGAGCGGGCTGCGGGTGTTGCGATAGTCCTGTAACGCGCGGTGCACGTCGTTCATGAAACCGTGAAAATGCACGCGCTCGCCCGGAATGTTCCCGGGCAGGCACTGGAAGAAGAGGTCCATCAACAGCGTCTTGCCGCGGCCGACCCCGCCCCAGAAATAGATGCCGCGGGTTTTGGGCCATTGACCGCCGCGCGCGAAGAGTCCCCGCCACCAGCCGGATTCGACCGGCTTGCCGAGCCGCGCCAGCAGATCGTCGAGTAGAGCCGCGGAGTGTTGCTGGGCGTCGTCGGCGACGAATCCGGGCTGCCGGATCAATGCCTGATATTTCTGCGAGGGTTTCATCGATTGTCCCGCTTTACGAAGCGGCCATTCTACAAAATTGCCGCGACTCCTGTTTCCGCCAAACAACTTGGCATGAAAAATATTTATTTTTTAGTATCTTAGCGGACCTATTTAATGTTTTTTAGCATTAACCGTAATAGCCCCGCATAACGTATTGAATTTAATACCAATAAAGATATACTTTTTGAGACGAAAGGACGGCAATATATATTGAATTCGGGGATTAAAAGCATCCAGAGGGTTGCCCTATCCGGCATCGTAGAGGCGATTCGGAATCCATGGCGATAGACAACAGAGTCATCAACCCGGCACTCGCGCAACAATTGTTTCGCAAGAGCGAAATGCTCAAGCGCAAACGGGCCGGCGAGCCTGCCGCGATCGAGTCGTTTCCGCGCGTGATCAAAACCATCACCGGGCTCTGGCGCTACTCCGAAGGCAAAAAATATCTCGAGGAACTGATTCTCGTCGAGGGCGGCAAGCGCCGCGCCGGATTTCCGATCGACGTGCAGGACGAATTGATGTTTCTCTACCAGTTACTGCTCGATCAACACCGGATCCTGAGCCTGCGGGGACAAAAGATCACCGCGAACCGGCCGCCCGGCACCAAGTTCACGATCGGTCACAAGAGCTGACAGTTTTTTGACAGCACAAAACCATCGCATCGGCTGTCGTCGCCGATAATCAGAGTTCCCGGCCCGCACGCCACTCCTTGAAGCGAAT
>JASFKL010000343.1:0-4126 GCA_050118655.1 Gammaproteobacteria bacterium
GGTCACTATCGGACTTGGCCCCGGGGATGCCTTGAAAAGCATATTTTCGCGTTCGCTGATCGAACTCGGCGACGAACTCAACAGCCTGCTGCGCACCCGTTTGTGGCTGCAGGTCATCGTCGCCATGGTACTCGGCGTTGCCGCCGGTATTCTCCTCGGACCGTCCATGGGCTTGGTCTCGCCGCGGCTGGCCCTGCTGATCGGCAACTGGGTCGCCTTGCCCGGTCAGCTGTTCCTGCTCGCGATCCAGTTCGTGGTGATTCCGCTCGTGGTCGCCTCGGTGATCCGCGGTATCTGCACCGGCAAGGATTCGGCGGATCTCGGACGGCTCGGCGCGGTGACGGTCTCGTTCTTCGTCGTCACCACCATCGCGGCGGTGCTGATCGGAATCAGTATCGCCTTGCTGGTCGAACCCGGCAGTTTCATCGATTCCATCGCGGTGCGCTCCGCGCTCGTCGCCGGCAAGGTCAACGCGGAGCCTGCCAGTATTCCGGATGTCGCCGAGTTTCCCAGCGTGATAACGGCGTTGTTTCCGCGCGATCCCCTGACCAGCTTCGTCAGCGGCAACATGCTGCAGATCGTGATTGCCGCGGCGATCATCGGTATCGCGCTGCTGTCGATGCCGGTGGAGCAGAGCCGGCCGTTGATGGATTTGCTGGCCTCGATCCAGGCGGTCTGCATGGTGATCGTCAAATGGGTGCTGCACTTCGCGCCGCTCGCGGTCTTCGGACTGCTCGCCGAAATTACCGCCCGGGTCGGAATCGACACCCTGATCGGCACCGGGATCTACGTGCTGGTGGTGATCGGCGGGCTGGCCGTGCTGTTCCTGATTTACCTGCTGATCGGCTGGCTGGCATCGGGGGTTTCCCCGGCCGTTTTTATCGGCCATACACGCGAGGTGCTGCTGCTCGCCTTTTCGACCTCGAGCTCGGCCGCGGTGATGCCGTTAACGCTCTCGACGGCCGAGGAAAAGCTGCGGGTGCCCGCGTTCGTGGCGCGTTTCGTGGTGCCGCTCGGCACCACGGTCAATATGGGCGGCACCGCGATTTACCAGGGTATCGCGGCGATATTCCTGGCCCAGGTATTCGGGGTCGAGCTCGGCATGGCGGGTATCCTGCTGATCGTGGTGATGGCGACCGGCGCGGCCATCGGTTCGCCGGGAACCCCGGGGGTCGGGATCGTCATCCTGGCGACCATATTGACCAGCGTCGGTATCCCGGCGGCCGGCATCGCGATCATCCTCGGTGTCGATCGCCCGCTCGACATGCTGCGCACCGTGGTCAACGTAAGCGGAGACCTGGTCGCCTGCCTGGTCGCGCAGCGCATATTGCGACAGTGACGGACCGGACGTCGGCTGCCCTTATTCGTGGGCGATCGGCTTGTCGGTGAACAGGTAGTCCTTGAGTTCCTTGTCGAACCGCGGGTCGCGGCGCCGGATCCACTCCAGCACCATCGCCGCGTGTTCCTTTTCCTCGTCGCGGTTGTGCGCGAGGATGGCCGCCAGTTCCTTGTCCCTGCAGGCGTCGACGCGCTGGTTGTACCAGTCGACGGCCTCGAGTTCTTCCATCAGCGAGGTGATCGCCCGGTGCATGTCCCGGGTTTCGTCGCTGAGTTCTTCAATCGGCTCGTGATAGCCTTCGTTTGCCATGCGTTGCTCCTTTCGACGGGAAAATGCGAGCGGTAATCTTAAGGCATAATGCATATTCCGGTCGACCGCTATGTGGGTATAATCGGTGCGCATGCGCCGGCAGCGATGGATCCACCCGCTGGATTTGTATCTCCGCGGCGAGATTGCGCGGCGGTCTCGCGCAGACAGGTCGACAATAACATAAGGTAGCCAGATATGGAGTTCGATGACATCGAGCCGGTAACCCAGCAGGCGATGGATACGGTCACCCAGACCTTCACGGAGCCTCAAACCTATACCCAGTTCTTCATTATTCTCGGTATTTACGCGGTGGCTTTCGTCCTCGCCAACCGGATTCGCAAGCTGGCCCCGTTTTTCGATGTCGATCCGAAGACCGTCGAGGGACAGCCGCTGCGCCAGTTCGTCAGCAAGATCAGCAACCTGATCTTCCCGCTGCTGGCGATACTGATGCTGCGCGTAATCGTCGAGATCCACGAGACGCTGCTGCACGAGGGCTGGCTGATGCGTACCGCCCTGACCATCGCCATCCTGCTGCTGTTCAATTCGGTGATCAATGATTTCGTAACCAACCGCGTGGTCGCGACCGTATTCCGTTTCATCGGCATCCCGCTGATACTCCTGCACCTGATCGGCGTGCTCGAAGATCTGATCGCGATTCTCGAATCGATCTCGGTATCGATCGGCAACATCGAAATTTCCGCCTACGGTATCGCACGCGTGGCGATCTTCGGCTCATTGCTGTTCTGGATCGGGCGGGTTTCCAACAAGACCGGCCGCGAACTCATCAACCGCCAGGAAAACCTCGATTTTCGCACCCGAGAGGTAGCCGCCAAGCTGCTGGAGATCACCGTATTTTTCGTGATCTTCCTGCTGTTGCTGCAAGTCATGGGCATCAACCTGACCGCGCTCGCGGTATTCGGCGGCGCGATCGGCGTGGGTCTCGGTTTCGGCCTGCAGGCGATCGCGTCGAATTTCATCTCCGGTATCATCATATTGCTCGACCGCTCGCTGTCGGTCGGCGACTACATCGAGTTCGACGCGGAACACGCGGGCGTGGTGCGGGAAATGAAAATGCGTTCGACGACGCTGGAAACCTTCGACGGGCGCGACATCATGGTGCCGAACGAAAAGTTTATCGTCGAGAGCTTCGTCAACTGGACGCACAAGGACAAGCGCCAGCGCTACCGGGTAGACTTTTCGGTTGCTTACGACAGCGACATACACAAGCTGGTGGATATCATCCGCGAAGTCGTCGCCAGCCATCCCCAGGTCATCAGCGGCGACGAGGTGCCGATCGAAGAACGGCCCGATTGCGAGATCGACAGTTTCGGCGACTCGGGCATCAATATGTTCGTCGAATTCTGGATGTCCGGAATCGATGACGGCAAGAACCGCGTCGGCGGCGATCTGCTGCTGATGATCCTAGACGCCCTGCGCGAGAACGATTTCGAAATCCCGTTCCCGCAGCGCGAGGTCAGGGTGCTCAACCCGAGCTTTTCGATCAACAGCCCGAAAAAGGTCGACCGCGGTTAACGACCGTCAACCGGCAAATGCAATCTGCGGGCTAGTAGCCCGGGCCGAGCTGCATGATATGCCCGACCTTGATGGCGACGTTGAAATGCTTGTGCGACATGAAACCGCCGACGTCGACGCCGCTATCGCTCTCGATGATCTGCACGATGCAGCCGTAAGAGAAATGGTGGGTATAGGTTTGCTTTTCATCGACTACCGAAAAATGATCGTCTTCTACCGCGACTACGGTCGCGGGCTCGAAACGGAACGCGTTCTCGATGTTGATGCCGATTTCCTTGTTTAAATATTTTTTGAGGATGGATTTCATCTGATCCTGCTCCAAATGCGTATAGCTTATCACAGCCCTGGCCGGGACTGGCCTCAACTTGACGCGGGTGAACCAGGAATGTAATCCTTGATTAAGGAAACGTTAAGCTTTCATAAGGACAATCAGACCAAACCGGAGAGAAAAAACAATGAGTGACATTTCCCGCAGAAAAATGCTCGGCATGTCGGCTGCCGCACTGATCGTCGGCCCGGCTCTCGCGCTGACCAGTCGATCGTCGACTGCAGCGGACTTGCCTCACGTCGACCCCCAGGATGCGCAGGCCAAGGCGCTTGCCTACACCGAGCAATCGGCAAAGCCCGACAACCACTGCAAGAATTGCCAGTTGTACACCGGCGACCGCGACGCCGCGTGGGGGACTTGCGCAATATTTCCCGGCAAGCAGGTTTCGACCTCCGGCTGGTGCAGCGCCTGGGTCAAGCAAGCCGGTTAATCGCCTGCCCCGGGACCGGCGGCTAGATGGCCGGTCCGAGTTCGAGTTTACTGCCGTCGCTGAAGCGCGACAGGCGAAACCGGCGCAGGTCGTGGCCGGCATCCTTGCCCTGGATCAGGTCGGCCATGATGCGCCCGGCGCCCGGGCCGATGCCGAAGCCATGGCCGCTGAAACCGGTTGAAATCCA
>JASFKL010000344.1:0-4098 GCA_050118655.1 Gammaproteobacteria bacterium
CTACTGTAAAAGGGCTCTCGACGAGGCTTGCGAAAAGCAGTGAAACTTCAAAACTCGTTTAGCAACGGACGCCTGTAAGCCGGGATTTACCCGGCGGGGTTTGCCGGCAGATCAAAACACACCGGCCCTTTCGATTACTGATACGGGCGACGGATTACCAGTGGGTCGGCTAACTGTCGGGAAATGAATTCGAATTTCGCGGGCTGCCGGTGAAATGCCCGCTCAATAATCGCTGTAGGCGTTGTAAATGCCGACCTGGTCGTCTTTGGTGACGGCATAGACCTTGAAGTCCTGCTTCGGAGAACCCGGCGCATCCATGCCCGGCGTTCCCGAGGGCATCGCCGGCACGGTCAACAGGCGAACGTTATGCTCGCTCGCCAATAACCGCTTGATATCTTGCGCGGGCACGTGACCCTCGATGACGACGCCGTCGACGATCGCGGTATGACAGGATGCCGCGTTGGTCGGCACCCCGAACTGGATCTTGTACGGTTGCACGTCGGCCACGGTAACGTCCTCGACTTCGAAATTGTGATGCCTCAAGTGTGCTATCCAGCCCTTGCAGCAGCCACAGGTCGCGCTGCGGTAAACGGTGATCTGGTGACGCTGGTCGGTGATTCCCTGTTGCCAGTATTCGTCCGCCGCGAAACTGGACGACAGGAAAAGTGCCAGGAGTAAACCGACTGCGTACTTCATTGCTGATACCTCGATAACTGTAAAACGTTGCGTAATGCGACGCTTCGATTTTACCCCGAGACCGTCCAGGATGTCATTGCCGGTGCGGATACTTCGGGATAGTCACAGGATTCAGTACCGCTCGCCCGCGACACCGTCATCGACCAGGGCCTCGAGGCGTTCCAGCTGCTCGGCGCTCAAAGCGATTTCCTGCGACGACCAGTTTTCCTCCAGGCGCTCGATACTGCGGGTCCCGGGTATGGCGGCAATGGAGGCGTCGCGCGACAGCAGCCAGGCCAACGCGACCTGGGCCGGCGTGGCCTCGATCCCGTCCCCGATTTCGGCGACCACGTCTGCCAATCGGCTGTTTTTTGCGATGGCTTCTTCGCTGAAGCGCGGATTTTCCAGTCGCCAGTCGCCGGGTTCGAGATCGCTGCGCGAGCGGATGGCCCCGGACAGGAAACCCCGGCCGAGGGGGCTGTAGGCGACGAAGCCGATGCCGAGGCGCTGGACCGTCGGCAGTATCTCGGCCTCGACTTCCCGCGACCACAGCGAATACTCGGTCTGCAATGCGCTCACGGGATGGACCGCGTGGGCGCGGGCAATGGTTTCCGGATCCGCCTCCGACAGACCGATATAACGCACTTTGCCGGCCTCGACGAGTTCGGCCATCGCGCCGACCGTTTCCTCGATCGGCGTATCGGGATCGACGCGATGCTGGTAGTAGAGATCGATGTAATCCGTCCCGAGGCGCTGCAGCGAGGCATCGCAACAGCCCTTGACGTAATCCGCGCCCCCCTTGATCCCCTGCCAGCTGCCGTCCTCGCCGCGGGAGACGCCGAACTTGGTCGCCAGCGTGATTCGCTCGCGGCGGCCCGCGAGCGCCTTCGACAACAGGATTTCGTTGGTAAACGGGCCGTACATGTCCGAGGTATCCCAGAAGGTGCAGCCGATGTCCGCCGCCCGCCCGAGCACGCGGAGGTTCTGCGCTTGCGAGGACGAACCGTAAAAATCCGACATGCCCATGCAGCCCAGGCCTATAGCCGGAACGGTCAAACCCCGCGATCCGAGGTTGATTTGTTTCATGATATCGATGTCCTTTTGCTCAACGTTTCAGACAAGTTTTCGAAGACGAGCTCGCTGGTACAGGGAATTACCGTTGGCTCTGGCAATGGTTTGCTCATATGCGCCGGCGGACAGCCGGGCGACGATTACGGCCGGCATACTGCCCCGGCATTGTCGGTTCCCGATGCTTTCCGGTTAACCCGGTGAACCGAGAATCCATCGACACCGACCCTTTCGATCCGGATAAAGTCCCTGCTCCGCGTACCGCCACGTATTCCATGACTACCTGAAGCGCAGGTTCTCGCGCGACAGCTGGCCGACCGAAGTGCACCCCATCAGTTTCATGTCTCGCTCGATCTCGGCCTTGAGCAGCCCGAGCGCTCGATCGACGCCGGCCGGGCCGGCCGCCGCCAGCGGGTAGAGATAAAAGCGCCCGAGGCCGACGGCCTTCGCGCCCAGCGACAGCGCTTTCAAGATGTGGGTGCCGCGCTGCACGCCGCCGTCCATCATTACGTCGAGCCGATCGCCGACCGCATCGACGATCTCCGCGAGCTGGTCGAACGCCGCGCGCGAGCCGTCGAGCTGGCGACCGCCGTGGTTGGAGAGGATGATGCCGGTGCAGCCGATATCGGCGGCGCGTCGTGCGTCGTCGACCGACATGATTCCCTTGAGACAAAATTGCCCGTCCCAGAATTTGACCAGCTCGGCGACGTCGTCCCAGGTCATCGCCGGATCGAGCATTTCGGTGAAATAACGTCCGATCGACATGGTCCCGCCGCCCATGTCGACGTGGGTATCGAGCTGCGGCAGGCTGAATTTCTCGTGCGTGACATAGTTGATGCCCCACATGGGCTTGATCGCGAACTGCAGCATCCCGCCGAGGGTAAGCCGGAAAGGTATGGTGAAACCCGTGCGCAGGTCGCGCTCGCGGTTGCCGCCGGTGATACTGTCGACGGTCAGCATCATGATATCGACCCCGGCCGTCTTGGCGCGCTCGAGCATCGCCCGGTTCAGTCCGCGATCCTTGTGGAAGTAGAACTGGTAGACCTGCGGGGTGGCGTATTTTTCGCGTACTTCCTCAAGACTGACCGTGCCCAGCGACGAGACCCCGAACAGGGTGCCGTACTTCGATGCCATGGCCGCGACCGTGCGTTCGCCGGTATGGTGGAACAGGCGCTGCAGCGCGGTCGGCGAGAGGTAGAACGGGACTTCGAGCTTTTGGCCCATGACGGTCACGGACAGGTCGATGTCCCGTACCCCTCGAAGCACGTTGGGCACCAGGTCGCAGCGCTCGAAGCTGGCGGTGTTTTGCCGATAAGTCGTCTCGTCGTCGGCGGCGCCGTCGATGTAATTGAATATCGGGCCCGGCAGCCGCCGCGCGGCGAGCCGGCGGAAATCGTGAAAGTTATGACACTGGCTCAGGCGCATGGCGACGAGATTCCCTCGACTCGAAGCGCCGGGTAGTTACAGGCAGGATGCAGGATTTCCGATATTTCCACCGGGCACCTCGATGTTGCGAAAATGATCAGGATATACCCCGACTCGATCGAAGGCCACCGCCGACCGCGAAATTCGGGGGACGCAATACCCGACTACCCGATTTGAATTAAGGTAATTGAGTATTGTGTCCCCCTAATTGGCGGGAGGGTAAATGGTTTTCCAGTCGCGCTTCATGTCGACCACGGTCCAGCCTTTGGCGCGCGCCTCGTCGAGGCCCTTGTCGAGCGTGCCGATGTGCGATTCGCGGTCGTAGGCCCATTCGCGCGCGGCGTCGGTATGATGCACGTAGAGCGCGAAGCGCGGGCCGGGGCCTGCGGTGGTCCACTGCAGCATCTGCAGGTCGCCGTCGGAATTGCCGAAGGCGGCGATCGGCCGGCGGCCGATGTGGCGGTTGATGCCGACCGGCTTGCCTCCCTTGTCGTTGATGAAGTCGATTTCGGGCAGGCGCACCAGCACCGGCTTGCCGTCGCGCATCTCGAACTTCGTCCTGATGCTGCTGCCGATGACCTGTTCCGGCGGCACGCCGTAAATTTCCTCGGCGAACACGCGCAGGAACTCGATACCGCCGCCGGAGACGATGAAGGTCTTGAAGCCGTTGGCGCGCAGATAGGCGAGCAGCTCGAGCATCGGCTGGTATACCATCTGCGTAAAGGGACGACCGGTATTCGGGTGACGGGCGGTGGCGAGCCAGTCGGCGACGATGGCGGAGAATTCCCGGGTGGTATTGCCGGTGTGCGATGCCATGACGAGTTCGAGAATCGCCTTTTCGCCGCCCGCGAGCGCGGCCTCGAGGTCGCCCTTCAGCACCGAAGCGAAGGGCTCCTGCGTTTGCCACTCGGGATGGTCCGGCGCCAGGGC
>JASFKL010000345.1:0-4098 GCA_050118655.1 Gammaproteobacteria bacterium
TCTGCTCTCTTTATCCTGGCTCAAATCCTGACGAAGTAGGTAAAAGCGATGAGTGAAAAGCCGATGGCGACGATCAAAATGATATTGGACACGAAATACGGAAAGATCATCAGCGCCAGTCCACAGACCAGCGGGACCGGCAGGCCCTGCTTCTTACCGTAAATAAAGAACCCGAACCCGACCGAGCCGAAGAGAATGTTCCAGATCAGTAACGGTGCATGCACGGCAGTCTCGTTTCACATAGCTGCGATTCATATATTTTAAGACAATTGGCCAATTCTGTCCGAAGTCCTTCGAAGCTGGCCGCGGGCCATGATTTTGCATTCAAAACAGGTATCGAGGAGTAATTCGTTCCGATATCGGCGACAATTGACCTTCGACTCCCTGATATTTTAAGTAATGGAGAAACAGGATGCTTACAGATCGACAGCAGGAACTCTATAACGCGTTCTCCGAATCAACCCATAACAATGAATATATCGACCCGAAAACAGCCGCCATCGTCGGTCTTTCCGTGGCACTGGCGATAAATTGTTCAGCCTGCGCCGAACATTATTTACAGCTCGCCAAAAAAGAAAACGTCTCGAAAGAAGAAATTTCCGAGATCACGGCAAAAGTCATGGCGGTATCGGCAGGCCAAAAAAGAGTGCAAGCCCGAAAGGCATTACAAACCTGGTGACAGTTTACGAAATAAACAAGCGAACCGAATATTGATACCGGCGCCATGCCCTGGACCTGACCCCGTGTCTTCATCGGGTGCCAGGGTGCGATCTTCGCGAACATCGGAATCGATTGCTCTCCGTCACCTATTGTGCGATGTTGAGCCGATCCTGGGATGTCCGATTCGGTATTCGCCATGACGAAATTCGATAACCTCGCCAATCATGCCAATATCCAGGAATTGGCCACTAAACTGGGCCTGAACGAAAACGCCTGTTCGCGTGCCTTACAACTCGCGGAGCTTGCCCCGGATAGCGATGAATGGTTGCGTTACATCAGCCGATTTATGCTTACGATCGGCGCCTTGCTGATCGTTGCCGGTGTCGCGGCATTTTTCGCCTGGAACTGGGCGGATCTCGATCAGCTGGTGAAATTTGCGCTCATCCAGGCAGGTATCGCGGGGAGCGCTTTGCTGACATGGCGGCTCGGCATGGATTCGACAGGCGGCGGAGCCGCCCTTTTCTCGACGGCATTTCTCGTCGGCGTTCTGTTTGCCGTTTTCGGACAGGTTTACCAGACAGGCGCCGATCCATACGGGCTGTTCGTCGTCTGGGCAGTACTGATTTTGCCCCTGGCGTTTATCGGTCGACAGGCCGCGTTGTGGATTCTGCTGCAAACGCTTTTGAACCTCGCGCTGATCATGTACTGGACGCAAGTGATCGATCCGCCAAACGGCTGGTGGCAGTTGTCGCAGTTGCTGGGCCCCCTGGTCTGGCTGTCGAGCACTTTGATGGATTCTACGCTGGCGAGTCTCGTGTTTGCGCTCAACGCGATTGCATTGGCGGCGTGGGAGTATGCTGCCAGTCGAAATATTGCCTGGATGCGCGGCCGAACCTACCCGCGAGTAATCGGCTTCGGCGCCCTGATTAATATTCTGGTTCCGACGGTGGTGTTCGTCATCGGCGCGAGTTTCGAAGAGATAAATAAAATCGGGATAATTTCCCCGGCTCTTTACGTGGCAGCCTCGGTTGCCGCCCTCTACTACTACCGCTTTCGGAGGCCCGACCTCTTGATGCTGACGATGCTGGTATTTGGCGCCATCATGGTTTTCACCACTTTGGTCGGGCGGCATATGCCGATGAATACCGGCACTATATTGATAATCGCGATCCTGCTGGTAGCGCAAGTGGCAGGCGCGGCGTACTGGCTGCGTCAAGTTTCCCGTCAATGGGAGGCGGCGTTATGAGTCGTCGAGGCGTCCGATTGCAGCAGGTCGTCGACGGTCTTCGGTCGGAAGGACTGCTACCCGAAGATTCCGAAGATACGATCGCGGAGTTTTTTGAAAAGCTGCGTGATACGCAGCCCTGGTATATCCGTACGATGGTGGGATTCGGCGCCTGGCTCGCCAGTCTGCTGCTGATCGGATTTGTCGCTAGTATCGGCTTTGCCGCGGATGTCGGTTTCGTCATCGTCGGGATATTATTTCTTGGCGGCGCGATATTCGCGCGCATGAAATCGGCGAGCGACTTCATTGTGCAAAGCGCCCTGGCGAGCAGCCTGGCCGGACAGGCAGTGCTTGCTTACGGCATAGTTGAAATGTCCGGCGGTCATGATTTCGAAGCCGTGCTCGGCATCGTGATCATCCTGAATGCCATCCTGTTTTTCGTTTTTCCCGATCGAATCCACCGTGTGTTGTCGATCGTGATCGCGACGTCTTCGCTGACTGTTCTGCTGTACTCTCGGGAGCTTAACGCGGTCGTGCCGGTGCTCGGCCCGGCGGTTACCGCCGCGATGATTATTCTCTATCAAAAACTGGGCCTGTCGATCGAAAAAGGCAAAGGGCACCTGGTCAGGCCGTTGATAACCGGCCTGATGATTTCGGCTTTCGGGTTCCTGTTGTTATCGACAGTTTATATTCTCCCCGAACTGCGGCTGGAGTTTGCCTTCTATCCTCGACCCTGGATCTCGACCCTTCTGCTCGGCGCCCTGTTACTTTATACGGGAAGCCAGGTTCTGCCTCAAATCGGAGTTTCTGCAGGAACTCCGCAAGCGGCGGTTTTCTATGGATTACTGGCGCTGATTACCGCCGCTGCGTGGTCGGCTCCCGGTCTGCTGCTCGCGTTGATCGTCATTTTGCTGGGCACGTCTTCGGGCAACAGGGCCTTCAATGGCGCCGGCATCGCCTTTCTGGTCGTGTTCATCGCGGCCTATTTCTACGGCATACAGGTCAGCATGCTGAGCAAGTCGATTTCCCTGGTAGCGTCGGGCGCTGCCGTGCTGGTATCGCGCTGGTTATTTTTGAAACTCGTGGCAGCTACTGCCGAAGCGGGCGAGGATCATGTTCAATAAAATCTTCAATTTACAGGACCGCGCCCGAAACATCGTGCTCGCCGTGACGGTCTTTACCGTCCTGCTGGTGATCAACGTCGAAATTGCCGGCAAAGAACAGATCGTTCGCAACGGCACGACGGCGTTGTTGCGCATTGCCCCGCGAGATCCCCGCTCCCTGCTGCAGGGCGACTACATGGCGCTTCGCTATTCCATCGCCGGAGCTGTCGCCAGCTCGGCCGAGCAATCCGGGATCAACGACGGCATTGTCGTAATCGAGCTGGGTGAACTGGACGAGGCAAAATTTGTTTCGTTGTACACGGGCCAGCAGTTGCAGGATCGGCAACACTTGCTGCGATATCGCAAGCGCGGTGATTCGGTGCGGATCGCCAGCGACGCCTATTTCTTCGAAGCAGGCACCGACCGGGAATACAGTTCGGCAAGATTCGGCGAAATTCGCATCGATTCGAATGGAGACGCGGTGCTGATCGGCCTCAGGGATGCAGAGGGTAAGCGCCTCGGGCCGGCGCTGCACCCGTAACGGATATGGGGGTCGGGTCTTTGAAAATACTGTTTTCGTTCGAATAAAACCGGCTTGAAATCCATTGTTATTCGCCTAAGATTTAATCTGTTTCCACGCATAACTGGCCAGTTCAATGTTCGGCAGCTCGAAAGAAAATAAAAAACAGCAAATCAGGGAAGAGCATGAAAAAAAATTAAAGCAAGCCCTGGCCGAGAAGTGTGCCGATGCGGGCAGTCAGTATGCTTCCCACGAGGAAGACGAATCCGAATACACAGTCCTGACAATCAATGGAAAAACGCTAAAAGTCAAAAAAGAAGAGATCACCATCCAAAGCGTCACAAATATCAGTTTCACGAACCGCAGAAAATAGCTCTCCGGAATAGCGACGCGGGACTATTTTTCATCCCTCTGTCCCCTCTCATGATCCTGAAAATAATTGATATCCGACCCCCGTTTGCAGTTGGACGGGATGCGCGTTTTTAGCGAACGCGTATACTATCCCCGAATCGCCGGATCCTCGTTCAATGCAAGGGATAAACAATGATTAAGGCCTACACCAGCGCGCAACTGCAGCAGCTCGAACGCGA
>JASFKL010000346.1:0-4084 GCA_050118655.1 Gammaproteobacteria bacterium
GGTATCGACGAGCTCGGGCTTACCGATAGCAGCCAGCATACGCTCTGCGGCGGTCGCGTATACCAGCGGGTTATCCTTGCAAAGCTCGAGGTATTCCTGCAATGAATACTCTTCCTGCAGGTGTTGGTCAAAGCGTTGCTGATAGGTTTCGAAAATGCTCATTGGGGCTACCTCTTCCTAAAAAGGACCAGGATCGGCACCCCTCGCGTATTGTCTTATCGATCAGGCGCCGCCTGATGGAATTAATTACTCATTACCGCTAGTGACTACGCCTAAGCATAGTAAAGAATTTAGACACGGCGCGTGAAATTCGTTCAAATTTCAAATTTAATTGCACACTAAAACGCCAGAAAATTAAATAAATACGAACACAAATTAAATCACTTTCTAACAAGCTTCGCGAGCCCGATAACCATTCCCATGAAAATCAATATCTTAGATACGCCGCCTGCCGAAAAGCGGATTATTCCGGGTCGCTGGCGCACAATTTAAGTGCCTTTTGGTAAATTTCGTTCTTGCTCTTACCGGTCAGACGGGTGGCGATCCTGACCGCCGTCCTGAGATTCAGCTCGTCGAGCAATATCGACAGAAGTTCGATATCGGCACCTTCCAGCGAGTTCTCCCCGGTGGCCTCGGTATTATCGATCAGCACCACGAATTCGCCCTTGACGAGTTGGCTGTCGGCGTCGAACCGGAGCCGTAATTCGGCCGCGCTGCCCTCGAGGAAGCGCTCGTGCAGCTTGGTCAGTTCCTTGGCGACGACACAGGGCCTGTCCCCGAATACCGAGTCGATCTGATCCAGCAGGCGCAGGATGCGGTGGCCGGATTCGAACAGCACCAGGGTTGCGTCCAGGCTCTCGAGATCTCGCAACTGGGCTTCCCGCTCGGCGGCCCGGGAGGACAGGAAACCGCAGAAATGAAAGCGCTCGGTCGGCAGGCCGGCGGCGCTGAGGGCCGCGATTGCACTGTTGGCGCCGGGTATCGGGGAAACGCGGATTTGCCGATGCCTGGCCGCCTGCACCAGGCGATAACCCGGATCGGAAATCAACGGCGTGCCGGCATCCGAAATCAACGCCACGTCGTCGCCGGATTCGAGCCGGGCGATGATTTCCTGGCTCCGCTTTTGCTCGTTGTGCTGGTGACAGGAAATCATCGGCGTGTCGATGCCGAGGTGTTTCAACAACATCCCGCTGTGGCGCGTATCCTCGGCGGCGATCAGCGCGACCTCGCGCAGCACCTCGATGGCGCGCAGGCTGATGTCGTCGAGGTTGCCGATGGGGGTTGCGACAATATAGAGTACGCCGGACATTTAAAAGAGTGTACACTATCCTCCTCGAGTCAAAACCGCCCGACCTCCGCATTAACTGGCACCGATTTCCAGATGAGAATACGCATCCTCCTCCCGCTGGCATTGGCACTCGGCCTCGCCGCCTGCCAGACCGGCCCTCGCCAGGTCGGCAGCGCCGATATTTCGGTGGACGCCGAGACCTCCGAGGGGCTTTTGACGCCGACCGAAGAAGACATCATCCAGGCCTTCAAGTACGAGACCGACGACCAGTGGCTCGAAGCCTCGGTTCTGTACAACAAACTGGCCCAGTCGGCCGTGCAGCCGGAACGCTCGGCCTTCCTGATCAAGGTCGCGCTGATGTATTACAAGGGCGAATTCTACGAGGAAATCGATCCCTTCTTCGAGGAACTCGGTGAAGACGACATCCTGCCCCAGGACGAAATCAAGAAGCAGACCATCCAGGCCGGCGGTTATATCGGCGAGGGCAAGATATATCAGGGCCTCGTGGCGCTGCCCGAAATCGACGCGATCTCCGACTACCAGTACAAGGCCCTGGCGCTCGGTATTCGCTCGCGCGGTGTGCTGGCGATCGGCGACCCGCTGGAAAGCGCCAGCCTGCGCATGCAAATCGGTCAATTTCTGAGAACGCCGGAAGAGATCGACAAGAACTACGATTTCATCTGGGACGCGTTGAACCGCATCCCCGAACCGGCGATGATCCGCGCGCTCAAGGAGCAGCAAACCCCGGAAATGCGCGGCTGGCTCGAATTGAACCTGATCGCGCGCCGTTCGAACATGCTGCCGGCGAAGATGGAACCCTGGATAGACAAGTGGTACAAGCTCTATCCCGATCACCCGGCGGCGGATCATTACGCCATGAACCTGCTCGAGCAAAGCAGGCAGGTATTCATCGAGCCGAAACGCATCGCGCTGATGCTGCCTTTCTCGGGGCGTCTCGAAAATGTCGCCGATGCGATCCTGGACGGCTTTCTCTACGCCTATTACCAGGATCCGGGCCAGGTCGCCGATCTCGAGGTCATCGACGCGAGCGACAATCCGGCCGAGTTCAACCTGCAATACGAGCAGGCGATACAGAACGGCGCCGATTTCGTGGTCGGCCCGATCGACAAGGATCTGATCGGCCTGCTGCAGCAGCGCAGCGAACTCGAGGTCCCCACGCTGACCCTCAATTACGGCAACGACCAGAGCGAGTCGAGCCAGAATCTTTACCAGTTCGGCCTGCGTCCCGAGGACGAGGCCGAGCAGATCGCCGATTACGCGCTCGCCCAGGACAAGCATCACGCGGCGGTGCTGGTTCCCGATACCGAATGGGGTTATCGCCTGGAACGCGCTTTCAGCCGGCGTTTCGAATCGCTCGGCGGACGCGTGGTCGGCAGCGCCACCTACCCGGCGAGAAACAGCGATTACTCGGCCTCGATCAAAAACCTGCTCAACCTGACTACCAGCGAGCACCGCAAGAGCATTCTGCAGCAGGTGATCAAGGAGCAGGTGCAGTTCGACGCGCGCAGACGCCAGGACGTCGACATGATATTCATCGCCGCCAACTCGCGTCAGGCACGGCTGATCAAGCCCCAGCTCAAGTTTTACCACGCCCAGGATCTGCCTGTTTACGCGACCTCGCATATCTCCTCGGGCACCGCCAACGCCGACGTCGACCGCGACCTCGACGAAATCCTGTTCGTCGACATCCCGTGGATGCTGCACGGCGATAGCAATCCCGACTTCAGGCAGGTCGGACGGCTGTGGCCGGATGCAAGCCAGCGTTTCGGCCGTCTGTTCGCGCTCGGCATAGATGCTTACCGCATGATTCCGTCGCTGCGCCGCCTGATGATCAACCCGGACGAATCCCTGGCCCAGAATACCGGCGTCCTGTCGGTCGACAGCAAGGGTCGGATCAGGCGTTCGTTGCAGATGGCGACCTACAGGGACGGGCAGGCCCGGCCGCTGGACATACCGCTGATGCGCGAATTGACTTCGAGTCTGCAGCCATAACGCGATGAGCTGGCGGCGGCGCAAAGGATTGCGTTTCGAAGACCGGGCACGGACCTACCTCGAAAACCGCGGACTCTCCCTGCTGGCGCAAAACTTCAACGGCCCCCGCGGTGAAATCGATCTGGTGATGCGCGACGGCGACAGCATTTGCTTCGTCGAGGTCAAGTTCCGTGATTCGCTGGCCTTCGGAGGCGCCGCGGAAGCGATACCGGCCGCCAAGCAGCGCAAGATTGTCAAAACCGCCCTGCACTACCTTTCTGCGCACCCCGACCTGACAAAACTGGCACCGCGCTTCGACGCGTTATTGATCCAGGGGCAAGCCGACGGCAGCGAGCACATCGACTGGATCCGAAATGCTTTCTATGCCGAGTAGCGCCTGGTGATCAGCCGACCATCCCAAAGTTGCGAAGCCAATCGACGAAGCCTTTCCCAGCCCTGGAATATTGGGGTCAGAGTAAAATTCCGGGAACACCCCCCGACCAACGCCTCCGCCAGCCGGCGAAATCCCTGCCCGCGCAAGGATTTCGTCGTGCTTCGATCGAAACCGCAGTAGCAGGGGTGTTTGCTCTGTCCCCATCGACGGCGGTCCCAATTCAATCGGCGCCCCCGATGCAAGCCCGCTTGAACGGGCTTGCCGACGGCGTCAATTGATCGAAAAGCCAACTCCGGGAAACGGGTTCAGTAAACTGGAGGTTCTATTTAACCGGATAATTCCCGGATCCGGAAAAGTGTTACAGAACTGTCGCTCTTCCCAAAAGGCGGGCAGGATCCGCTTGGGGCGAA
>JASFKL010000347.1:0-4075 GCA_050118655.1 Gammaproteobacteria bacterium
TCACCGCGCCGGCATAGGAGGCACGAATTTCTGCCGGCGCATCGTCGAGGCCGGTAACGATGAAGGGTATCTCGAGCCGCAGACTCTGAATCGCGCCCAGATCGGTAAGGGTCTTGCAATCCTCGCGATACGGATCTATGACCAGGCGCGACAGGTTCGCGGGCAGGAATACCAGGTCGTCGAGCGTCGCCTGGTGATCCTCGGCGAACGGGTTGTCCCGGTTCTTGAGCCGCCCCTGCAAAATGCTGGCTTCGATTTCGAACTGGTTGGGCGTCACGCGCGACATCGCGAAGATCGATTCCCGGCTGCTGACCGTGTAGTCGGCCGAACCGGTTTCGGCGTCGCAGCGAAAACAGCGCGCGGCCTCGAACTTCGCTTCCTCGGCCGTGTAGGTCGACTCGATTTCGGGAAATTCGATCGGCACCTGGCCGAGACCGTGGAATTGCTGCTCGACGCGCGGGTTCAGTTCCCAGGCCGGGTCGTTGCAGATCGCGACTCGCCGCGTACGGTAAGGGGTTCGATAAGGGAGGGGCCTTTCGTTGCCCTGCAGGAATGCCTTGACGTAGTAGGCCGCGCGGTGGCCCTGGTACATCGCCTCGACGATGGTCGAGCCGCCGAATGCGCCGTCGCCGGCGGCGAATACTTTCGGGTCCTCGGTAGTCATGCCCTCGTAGCGCGTGCGCACGCGATCCTTGTCCATCAAACCGAGTTCGTCGAGTTCGCCGCACTCGGTTTTCTGGCCGACCGCGGCGATGACGAGACCGCACTCGATGTCGTGCTCAGAACCCTCGACGTTTACCGGCCTCCGGCGGCCGTCCTCGTCGGGTTCGCCGAGTTCGGTGCGCACGCAGCGCAGCGCGCCGTCGACGACGCCCACCGGCTGGGTGTTGTAGATGACTTCGATGCCCTCTTCCATCGCACCGTGCAATTCCTCGCGCCTCGCCGGCATCGCATCGTAGTCGCGGCGGTAGACGACCTTGACGTTCCTGACTCCCGGCAGGCGCCTGGCCACGCGGCAGGCGTCCATCGCGACGTCGCCGCCGCCGATCACGAGCACGGTTTCCGGCAGCGTCGGCCTGGCGCCGGCATTGACCTCGTAGAGAAAGCCGACGCCGTCGCGGACGAAGGGCTCCGCCTCGCCGGGAACCCCCATCGGCTTGCCGACGAAAGCCCCGATCGACAGCAGTACCGCGTCGTGTTTCCCTTTCAGTTCGTCGAGCGAAACGTCGCGGCCGAGCGCGCTGTTCAGGTGGACCTTTATCCCCGGGCAATGCGCCATCATGCGGTCGATATCCTGTTGCACGGCGGATTCCGGCAAGCGGAAGCGCGGAATGCCCCAGAACATCATGCCGCCGAGCTTGTCCGTGGCCTCGTGCACGTGTACCTCGTAGCCGGCCTCGGCCAGGTCGTGCGCGGCGGTAAGACCCGCCGGGCCGGCGCCGACGATGGCGACGGTCTTTTCCTGGCTGACCGCGACCGGCGGTAGCGCGAATCCCGGCCCCAGCGACTCGAGCACGTAACGTTTCAGGTTGCGAATCGCGATCGCGCCGTCGCTGTCCGCGCGCCGGCAGGCGGGTTCGCAGGGCGCATCGCAGACGCGGCCGCAAATCGCGCTGAACGGGTTGGTGGCGGTGATCGCCTCGAGCGCTTCCTCGTTCCTGCCTTCCCAGATGTAGGCGATGTAGGACGGCGCATCGGTACCGATCGGGCAAGCCACCTGGCAGGGCGCGGGGACGTAATGGATATCCGCGGTATCGTCTGCGAGGTCCGGGGTCGCGGTAATCGAGAACTGGTATTCGGCGTCGGAAATCTTCATCGTCACCCCGCCTTGCGGTCGAGCAGTTCGAGGCCGGACATCGGCCGGTGGGTATACCTGTGCTCGGGGCGATACGGCAGGCCGGTGATATCGGCGGCTTCGGGGGTCAGGGCGACCAGGTCACCGCGGCCGACCGCATGGACGTCGTCGTAGCCGAGCGCTTTGGTGATCGCGGCGATCTGCCAGCGCAGCGACTCGAAGTAGCGGTGCATGTTCAACGCCTGCTTGTCGAGATCGTAGCGCGCCTCGTGCACCGGGTCCTGGGTCGCGATTCCGACCGGGCAGGTGCCGACATGGCATTGCATGCAGGCGATACAGCCGCCGGCGATGATCGCGGCGGTGCCGACAGAGGTGCAGTCCGCGCCGAGCGCGAGCATCTTGACGATGTCGACGCCGTCCTTGAGCCCCCCCATCATGACCAGGTCCATGTCGTCGCCGGCGTCGATTTCGCGCAGGCCGTCGATCGCTTCCTGCACCGCGGCGAGCGTCGGGATACCGACGTTCTCGAGCACCTCGGTGCTGGCCGCGCCGGTGGAACCCTGCAGGCCGTCGAGCTCGACGAAGTCGAAGCCGTCCTTGTAGGCGATCTTGATATCGTCGTTGACGCGACCCGCGCCCATCTTGATGCCGATCGGCACCTTGTGGAAAGTCGCCTCGCGAAATTCCTGCAGCTTGATGACCAGGTCGTCGGCGCCGAGCACGTCGGGGTGGCGCGAAGGCGAGCGCAGATCGATGCCGACCGGGATGCCGCGAATCGCGGCCAGTTCGGGGGTGACTTTCTTGGCCATCAGCTGCCCGCCGAGACCCGGCTTGGCGCCCTGCGAAATGTAGATCTCGATCGCGTCGGCGCGCTGCATGTCCTTGACGTTCCAGCCGAGCCGTCCCGACAGGCACTGGAAGATCAGTTGATCGGCCTCGGCGCGCTGCTCGTCGAGCATGCCGCCCTCGCCCGTGTTTTCGGAGATACCCGACAGGCGCGAGGCGCGCGCGAGCGCGATCTTGACCTTGCGGCTGAGCGCGCCGAAACTCATCGGCGCGATCATCACCGGCATCGACAGGCTGATCGGCCTGGCGCCGTAGCGTCCGCCGACCGTGGTTTTCAGATTGATATCCCTGAGTTCCTCGGGGTCGGTCGCGACCTTCGAGACATCCTTGACGAAAGCGATGTCGTTCAGGTGCGGCACCGGCTTCGAAGCGCCGTAACCGCGGATCCGGTAACGCCCGACCTCGCCCTTGATCCAGATATCTTCCTGGACCTTGGCGTTCCAGTAGTTGGACGACTTCGAAGAGACGAAAAACGGCTGCGGGCGCGTGCGCGGCTCGGCGTTGGCATAACGCAGCTTCTTGCCCGCGTTGACGATCTTGGTGAAATCGCCGTCGTATTTCAGTTCGAAGCGGTCGAGAAATTCCATGATTTCGTCGCGCTCCTTCGCGTCCATGTCTACGATCATGGTGTCGTTGCCGAGGCTCTCTATCTTGCCGCCGACGAAGATTTCGCCGGCACTCATGTCCTGGCCGACTTTCGCCGCCGCATCGCCGAGAATGATGATGCGCCCGCCGTACATCATGTAGCCGGCCATGAAAGCCGCGTTGCCGCCGCAGCAAAGGGTGCCTGATTTCATTACCTGGCCCGCGCGGCTGCCCATGTTGCCGCGCACCACGATCTCGGCGCCGCGGATCGCGACGCCCGGGATCGCGCCGGCATTGCCGCCGACCACCACCGTGCCCTTGTAGATGTTGTCGCCGACCGCCCAGCCCGCGTTGTACTCGATTTCGAAGCGCGCGCCGTCCGACAGGCCGCCGCAGAAATAACCGGCCGAGCCCTTGACCCGGACCGTGACCGGATCGTCGATGACCAGGCCCACGCCGATGTTGTGGCGCGCATCCGGGTTGATTATCTCGACATCCTGCCCGTCCGCGGCACAGGCGCGGATTTTTTCATTGGCCTCGGTAATGGCGAGCTGGCTTAAATCGATCTGGCCCATGTCTGGTGCGTCCCCGGCGCGGGTTCGGTGGAGTTGATGGATTGGCCCGGGAAAAGCCGGTTGAGGCTGACTTCCTCGGAGGCGATAGCGATCATGTCGTCGGTTTCGTAGAGCACCATCGGCTTGGCGGCGAGATTGTCCTTGGCGTAACCGATCTCGTCTTTGGTCGAGACCAGGAACGAGAAGGTGCCGTCGAGATCCTCGATCGCGGTTTCGAGAACATGATCGAGGCTGTCGCCCTGAGACAGCTTGTCGGCGAGATAGACCGCGACCA
>JASFKL010000348.1:0-4074 GCA_050118655.1 Gammaproteobacteria bacterium
GACCATGATTTTCGTATTGGCGTGATCAAGACCAGCGCCGGAGCCAGGGGTGAGGCGAGTTTATTGGTGAAAACGGGAAGCGTTCCCATTTATCCGCTGCTAATCGTCAAGCAACGACAGTAAGCTATACAGAACATCCTCTTTTAGCGGATCATTTTCTATCGTCTCGTTTAACGTGGTTCCCTGTCCTTTCAGCCAGTGAATTTCGAAAATATCCTCGTTGCTCCGATATAACAAATAGACCATGGGATGTTTACGCCTGTCTCGATAGATTTCGAATCGCGACAGTCCCGGCTTCGCGGAAGGTGCCGGGGTTCACGGTTCCAAAATCTCTTCGCGCTGACAAAAATCGCACTGGTTCCCGCATTCGCCCCTGATCCCGGTCATACCCGGAAATCAAGTCCGTGCCAAAACCGATAACTTTTTCCCGGTGCTCGTCTATTTACCTTACGGCGGGGTGGCGTTCAGCTGGTAGAGCGCCTTGAGCATGTCGGGCGGCTCTTCGCCGAAGCTGCTGAACCATTTCTTGTAAACGGCGGCGATTTCACCGCTGCGATTCAGTTGCGACAGTGCGCGGTCGGCGATCAGCTGGAAATCGGCGTCGCCCCGCGGGATCGCGAGCGCGAAGGGTTCGAACGAAAACAGCTGCCTCGACAGGACGTAACGACCGCGGCCGCTGCGGGTGATGACCTGGCCCATCAGGACCACCTGGTCGGCGGCCAGCGCGTCGATCTCGCCGCGCTCGAGCAAGGTCATGCCCTGGCTGGTCGAGGTGACGGGTATGACCTCGGCGTCGATGGACAGCTTTGCCAGGATTTTCTCCAGGGTCAGGATGGTCGTGGTGTCGGATACCACGGCAACGCTTTTCCCGCCGAGATCCTCGATCTTTTCGACCACCGCATCCTTGCGGCTCAGCAGCGTACCGCCGGTGACGAAGGTAGGCTGCGTGAAGCCGACGATCTCGGCGCGGGACAGCGTCTTCGTGGTGGCGCCGCAAAGAATATCGATTTTTCCGCTTCGGATCGCTTCGAAACGATCGCTCGCGGTCACCGGCACGAAGTTAACCTTGATACTGGTCTTGCCGAGCGTTTTCACCGCCATCGAGGCGATGTATTTGCACAGATCCACCGAGTAACCGGCGGCTTCGCCGCCGCCGTAGTCGAAAGACATCGGCGGCTGATCCTCGCGGAAGCCGAGATTCATCTCGCCGGTTTCGTCGATGCGTTTGAGGGTTTGCGTCCATTCCGCGGCGCCCGCCGTCGCCAGGGGCAGGCATAGCAGTGCGCCGATTAGAATCAGCTTGCGTAACGACATGTTTTCTCCCTGGCTTTCGATCGGGCGAGATTCGGATTTTGTCGGCAGTATACCCGAAATACACCCGCCTAATAACAGCCCGAATGCTTTGCAGAAGCCCGTATGCCAGAAGTATCGATGCCCTGTCTCGAAACGAAAAAAGGTCGGAGATCAAGCCAGTCTGGTTTCCGAACGAAAAGGAATTCAAAACGTAATCGGGATACCTGCTGCGCCCGGGCTTGCCGGATATTTCTTGACTCCGATGGGTGCAGTTCGCAAGATAGGTTTTCAGGGGAGGCAAGGGAATGGAAAAAAATATCTACGAAAAGCCGGATTCGGACCTGGAAGATTCCGAGGCAATCGAAGTCCAAACCCCGGAAGACGACCAGGATCAAAAATTAAAAGGGCTGGGCGGCTGGCTGATCCTGGTCGGGTTCGGCGTCGTGGCTGCGCCGATAAGAATGCTCACCCAATTCGTACCGGTTTATATGCCGATATTTTCCGACGGGACCTTTGGAGCCTTGATCGATCCGGACTCGGATTACTATATCCCGTATTTCGGCGCCTATATAGTCGGCGAGATTTTCTGTAACGCGATTATCCTGCTGGCTTCGATTTATCTGATCTACCTGTTTTTCAGCAAGCATCACCTGTTTCCCAGGCTCTATATCCTGATCGTCGCCGGATCGCTTTTCTTTATCCTTCTCGACGCCTGGGTCGGCATGTATTTCTTTCCCGGCGATCCGTTTATGGACGAGGCAATGGCACGGGATTTCGGCCGGGTATTGATCGGCGCGCTGATCTGGATTCCGTACATGCTGGTGTCGAAACGGGTGAAGCTGACCTTCGTCGAGCACCGGCCGAAATAAGATCGACATGAAAGGCCGGCGGCAATAAAAGAATCTCGATTGTCGCCACCCCTTTTTTCATGGGAATTCCGAGATGGGGTAATCTCGAATATGTGCACCGTCCCCCGGAAATATCGGTCCGGCGCAAACTATACTTATTGATTCCGGACCCGAGGTTTGTCGTCGCGGCAAACAGAGGGAAGTATCGAGTATCGAACAGGAATTCTGAAAAAGATGAGCGAAGAATCGGCGCGAATCTGGCTATCGCACCATCACGACATCATTCCCGCCCTCGAGGTCAACCATCGCCAGTCTCTGCGTATTCTCGAAGATCACAGCGCTACCCTGCATGATCTCGCAGACGTCATCGCGCTCGACCCCGGTATGAGCGTTTCGCTCTACCACGAATTCAATAGCAATCTGCAAGGCACAAACCGGCAGAGCGCCGATTCGGTGCACGCCATCCTGTCCCGGCTCGGCGACGGCGCCATCGCCGATCTGGTGATGGAGCACAGGGTACTGGACGAGACCCATCCGGATGCGCTGCGCCGGCAGAATTATCACCAGCTCATGAGCCGCAGCTACCACCTGCTCGCCCAACTGGACAGCTTCGCCGGTACCCAGGGCATACGGGCAATCAATGAAATTCGCAGTGCGGCGCTGCTGTACAACATCGGCGAATTCTGCGCCTGCCTGTTCGATCACGATCGCTACCAGCGCTACCAGGACAAATTTTGCCATACGGGTAGCGACACGATTAGCGCCAGGTCGATTTACGGCTTCGATTTCCACCAGCTGGGCCGTGTTTATGCCGAGAAAGTCTGCCTGCCGCCACTGGTCGCCGAATCGCTGGACGAAAATGTGCCGGCCGGGCGCGAGGCGCGCCTGATTCAACTGGCCGCCGATATTTCGCACCAGGCCGAGATCGGCTGGTATCACACGGCCATGAAGGCGGCGGAGGAAGTCTGCGCCAACTATCTCAACCAGTCGGTGGAAGGCTTCGAGAAACATTTGCACCAGGTCGCGATCGAGTGCGCGCGCGCGAACCCGTTCGACGACGTGCTACCCGCGGCCTGTCGATTGATTATGCTGCCCGATCTCGAACGCCCGGCAAAACCGCCGCCCAGATTCGAAGTCAAGGCGGATCCCGCCCCGGAGATATTCCATAATCGCATCAAGGCCCTGCTGCACACGCACAGGCCGACCCAGGCGCAGTTACTCGATCTGCTGCTCGGCCACCTGCATGACGATTTGCACCTGACGCGGGTCGCATTGCTGCTGATGTCGCGGGACCGCAGCAAAATCGGTACCTGCGCCGGCAGGGGAATCGATGAGCATTCGCCGATACGAACCCTGGTAATCGACATCGACAGGGCCGGCCTGCTGCAGGCGATGATGAGCGAATCGCTGGCTCTGTGGGTCGAGCCCGAAAATTACCACGAATACGAAAAGACATTACCGGCGAAGTTCAAGGCTGCTTTCCTGCACGAGAGTTTCTTGCTGATGCCGTTGCAGGTCGCCGAAAGGCCCGCGGGAATGATCTATGCCGACCGTACCTTCGGCGTCAACCCCCTCGACAAGGACACCTATGCCAAATTCAAGGCGGCCATTCTGCTGACGAGCAAGGCGCTCGCCTATCTTGCCGGGTCAAAGGAAAAAGCTGCCGGCTAGCGCCCCGGTAATTTCGGGGGCGCTATCCTCGATTCAATCCCGGTGCCCCCAGTATCCGCAGACGAGGGGGGAAGACGGGTTTTTGTTCCTAAAAATGCGGCTTTTCTCTTTTGCCGTGGATGCCGGCCCGGGGCGGCCTCCGGTCGGTCGAGGTGAAAAAAATACGCCGGTAATTGATCCAGGTCTTTATTGACGGGTTAGGGATTCGTAGAATCGGAGAATGGCTTCTGAAAAACAATCCCTGCAGGTCCGCGACCTTTAC
>JASFKL010000349.1:0-4031 GCA_050118655.1 Gammaproteobacteria bacterium
AATTCTCGGTAATCGGGGCCAGCGTATTACCATCCGAGGAACGCATCGCCAGTCCTTCCGGAAGATATTCCTTGATCGCGACGTCCCTTTGAAGATTATGATCGTAGGCGATGTAGGTAATGCCAAACCCGCCTACTCCAAGCACGCCCTTCAATTCGTAGTTTTCGATACGAGTCCCTTCCGGCAAGGCTTGTTGATAGGAATCGGGCATAATATTCGTCGGCCAGCATTAAGCTCCTTATCGGCCGGTCTTGACCCTGTCTTTGATTCCGGCGGATCGGAACGTTTAATCACTCAGAATAAAGACCCCTCGTGGAAAAGTCTAGCGCTAGTCGCGGATGCAAATTGCCTTTGCCGGGGTTTTCCTCGGCCGCATCGGAGCCCGGATCTTCGGGCCTAAAAAGCCGAATTTCGGCAATGCCGAAGACTTGTTGATCAATATCACGATGTGCACATCACGTTATTCTATCATCGTCATCTGTTTCGACGGGCGACTTCAATAATGACGGAAAAAGAGTTCGGTTCGCTGCACGGCAGGGTCGCGCAAGCGCTCGAACCGGGAAGCCCGCGGCCCGGACGCCGGCGGCTTTACTGGCTGCTCGCGCTGGCGGTTGCCGGCATTATCGGTTACGCGCTTTACGCACTGATGCGCAGCGATGCGGAGCAGGCCGTGAGATACGTAACCGCAGAGGTTACGCGCGGAGATCTGACGGTGACCGTGACCGCGACCGGAACCGTGCAGCCGGTCAACCAGGTCGACGTCGGCAGCGAGCTATCCGGAACCGTGGATTCGGTCCTCGTCGACTTCAACGACCTGGTCACGCGCGGTCAGGTGCTGGCGCGGCTCGATACCGATCGCCTGCAAGCAGCCGTGGTCGAGGGCCGCGCGGCGCTGAAATCGGCCGAGGCCAAACTCGAGGAAGCGAAGGCTACCGTGGTCGAGACCCGGCTGCGACTGCAGCGCTGTGAAACCCTGGCCGAGCAGCAGATGTGCTCCGCCGAGGAACTCGCCACGCAGCAGGCTGCCCGCTCCCGTGCGGTGGCGGCCCAAACCAGTGCCCGTGCACAGGTAGCGGTAGCGCGCGCGAGTCTGGAGATCGAAGAAACCAACCTGTCGAAAGCCGAAATCCGTTCTCCCGTCGATGGCCTGGTACTTCGCCGGCAGGTCGAGCCGGGCCAGACCGTCGCCGCCTCGCTGCAGGCGCCGGTGCTGTTCACCCTCGCCGAGAACCTCGCGCAGATGGAATTGCACGTCGCGGTCGACGAGGCCGACATCGGCAAGGTCAGGGAGAAACAATCGGCTGTCTTCACCGTGGACGCCTACCCGGATCGCGAATTCGAGGCGAGGATCACCCAGGTCCGTTTCGCGCCGCAAACCATCGAAGGCGTGGTTACCTACGAAACCCTGCTGGCGGTCGAAAACGACGACCTCGCACTGCGCCCGGGGATGACCGCTACCGCGGTGATCACGGTGCAGCAACTGGACGACGTCGTGCTGGTGCCGAACGCGGCACTGCGCTTTGCACCGCCGATGGAGCAAGAACCCGATACCGGCGGCGGCGGGCTGTTCGGCTCGATATTTCGACCGCCCCATTCGACGCGGCGCAAGTCCGGGACGACGGATAGCGGCCGCCAGGTCTGGATCCTGCGCGACGGTCAGCCGCTCGCGGTACCGGTCGAAACAGGACCCAGCGACGGTCAATTCACCCAGCTGCGCGGGGGTGAAATCGAGCCCGGGCAGGCCGTGATCGTCGACAGCGTCGGCGCGGCATCGTGATTGCCGTCGGCGATTCGCCGTCCGCTTCCCTGATCGCACTGCAAGGGGTCACCCGGGTCTTCGGCGAGGGCCAGGCCGCGGTACGGGCATTACGCGGGATAGATATTGAGATCGCGCGCGGCGAATTCGTCTCGATGATGGGCCCGAGCGGTTCCGGCAAATCGACCTGTATGCATATTCTCGGCTGCCTCGATTCGCCGACTGCCGGCAAGTACCTGTTCGCCGGCGTGAACGTGGGCCGACTGACGCGTAACCAGCGGGCCCTGCTGCGCCGTAATTTTATCGGCTTCGTGTTTCAGGGCTTCAACCTGCTGGCGCGCACCACGGCGCTGGAAAACGTCGAGTTGCCGCTGATCTACCGCGGTATCCCGGCAGCCGAGCGCCGGCGGCGGGCCCAGGGCGCGCTGGCCGCGGTCGGACTGTCGGGCTGGGAAACGCATTCGCCTTCCGAGCTGTCCGGGGGCCAACAGCAACGGGTCGCGATCGCGCGCGCCATCGTTACCGAACCGATGGTGCTGTTCGCGGACGAGCCGACCGGCAACCTCGATACCGCACGCAGCCTCGAGATCATGGAATTATTGACCGGCTTCAACCGCGACAAGGGCATCACTATCGTCATGGTTACCCACGAAGCGCAGATGTCGGCATTTGCCGGGCGGGAAGTGAATTTTCTCGACGGCGAAATCGTCGCGCGCGAGGCCCAGGCCGGGGGCTCGGACTGATGTTGTGGAATACGATTCTGCTGGCGTTGCGCGAGATTCGCCGCAACCTGCTGCGCTCGGCGCTGACCATGCTCGGTATCGTAATCGGGGTGGCGTCGGTCATCGTCATGGTCAACCTGGGCAGCGCCGCGACCCGCCAGGTATCCGAGCAAATCGCGAGCCTCGGCAGCAACCTGCTGACCGTGCGGCCCGGGCAGCGCCTCGGTTTCGGCCAGCGTTCCGAGGCTGCGGCGTTTGATATCGACGACGCGCGGGCGATCGGCGAGGAAATTGCAGGAGTGGCCGCGGTAGCCCCGGTCGCCTCGCAGGCAACCACCGCGATCTTTGGCAATAACAACTGGTCGACGACGGTGACCGGCAGCGAAAACAATTACCTCCGGGTCGGCAACTGGAAACTGGCCGCGGGGCGCGAATTCAGCCCAAGCGAACTGCGTGCCGGCGCGGCGGTATGCATCCTCGGTGAAATCGTGCGCAAGGAATTATTCGGCAATCAGAACCCGGTGGGAGAAAAAATCCGCCTCAACAAGCTGTCATGCGAGGTAATCGGGCTGCTCGCGTCCAAGGGACAGTCGCTCGGCGGGCACGTCCAGGACGACCTGATACTGATCCCGTTGCGCACCTTCTGGCGCAGGGTGTCGGGCAAGCAGGACGTACAGTCTATTTACGTCTCGGCCCGGGACGGCGTCTCCACGGGCAAGGTTCAGCGCGAGATCGAATTGCTGCTGCGCGAACGCCGCAGAATCGCCGCTGACGAAGACGACGATTTCAATGTCCGCGATCTGCGCGAGATCGCCGATGCGCTGACCGGCACCACCCGCGTGCTGACCTCGCTGCTCGGCACCGTCGCCGCGGTCAGTCTCGTCGTCGGCGGCATCGGGATCATGAATATCATGCTGGTATCGGTCACCGAGCGGACGCGCGAGATCGGTATTCGGCTGGCTATCGGCGCACTTGAGCGCGACGTGCTGATGCAATTCCTGATCGAGGCCATGGTATTGTCGTCGCTCGGCGGAATCATCGGTATCGTCGCCGCCATCCTGGCAACCTATTTATTGTCGGCGATGCTGCAATCGCCCGTGGTACTCGACGGCGGCATCATGCTGATCGCATTCCTGTTTTCCGCCGCGGTCGGCGTGATCTTCGGATTCTTTCCGGCGCGCAAGGCCGCGCGACTCGACCCGATCGAAGCCCTGCGCTACGAGTAGCACCGGCACGCCCGAAAAGGCCGGCGGCGGTTTATCAGGCGGACAACCAGCGTATGCCACGGCGCACCAGCCACTTGCGCAACTCTTCGATCGCGAAAATGACAAACGGGGCAGCCGCGATCAACAGCCAGGCGGTCAGCGGAATGGGCCCGGTGGTAAAGACATGACGTAGTGCGGGCACGTAGGTGATCGACAATACGAAAGCGACCTCGAAGGCAACGCCGGCGATGATCCACGGGTTATAGCGCCGCAGGTAGGCGAGCGCAGATTGCCGGTTGGCGCGGCAGGCCATGACATTGCCGATCTGGCAAAAGATAATGGTGGCGA
>JASFKL010000350.1:0-4030 GCA_050118655.1 Gammaproteobacteria bacterium
ACCCCCAAATTAGGGGGACACAATACTCAACTACCTCAATTCAATTCGGGTAATTAAGTATTGTGTCCCCCTAACCAGGGTCGGGCAAAGAACCCTTTGCTTCTTGCGGTTCAGTCGGGCCGAAACGGTAACCGGCGCGGGATTTCGGGCGCTTGACTGGAGTCAATTTCGGCCCCCGGGCGGACCCTATACTTTCGGGCGGAAAACCCGAATGGAAAGATCATTAATCCGCAAAGAAGTCGCCCCGTTCCTGCTGATGTTCGGGGCGCTGATCGTGGCCACGACTATCGTCGACGGTTTGCTGCATTTTTTAGACCTGGTCTGGGTCGGCCGTTATCTCGGCATTCCCGGCGTCCTCTTCATATTGCTTTCCTTTCTCTACAGCCTACGCAAGCGCAAGATGATATCTTTCGGCAACCCGAAGCGCATGCTGCAGCTGCATATCGCGCTCACCTGGAGCGGGTCGCTGATGATCCTCGTGCACGCGGGCATTCACATGTATGCCCTGCTGCCCTGGCTGGCCCTGTTCGCGATGCTGCTCAACGTCATCAGCGGCATGACCGGGATGTACCTGATGGGTCGCTCGCGGCGCTTCCTGGAGTCTAAAAAGGAACACTATCGGCAGCAGGGCCTGGACGACGAGGCGATCGACCGCAAGCTGTTTCGTGACTCCACCACTTACGGGCTGATGAAAAAGTGGCGCGAGGTTCACCTGCCGATCACGCTGCTGTTCGCGGTGCTCGCCGTCGCGCATATCGGGAGCGTTTTCCTGTTCTGGCAATGGCGATGAAAAAGGGAGTCTTCGCATTTGCCGTGATCGTCGCGACCCTGGTCGTGGTCGCTGCTTTCGTAAGGCCCCAGCTGCTCGTCAGCCCGGGCAAACCGATCGCGGCCCACCAGGATTTCGCCTCGGACTGCTTCGCCTGCCATACCCCTTTCCTCGGTAGCTCCGCGACGAAGTGCACCGAGTGTCACGCGGTCGAGGATATCGGCATCAAGACTACCCGCGGCGTCTCGATCGCGGGCGAAAAGAAAAACGTGTCGTTCCACCGGCAATTGCTCGAGGCGAATTGCGTGGCTTGCCACAGCGATCATCGAGGGGTAATGGCGTTCCGGCCGATCAGCCGGTTCTCGCACCAGTTGCTCGAGCCCGCGCTCAGGAACGATTGCCAGGGATGCCACGCGCGCCCCGGGGATACCCTGCACCGGCAAATCGACGCGAATTGCGGCCAATGTCACAAGCAGGACGGCTGGCTTCCCGCCAGTTTCGATCACACGCGGTATTTCCGCTTCGATCGCAACCACCGCACCGAGTGCACGACCTGCCACGTCAACGCCGATTACGGCAGTTATACCTGTTATGGCTGTCACGAACATTCGCGGGCGAAAATCCGCGAGGAACACCTCGAAGAAGGTATCCGCGACTACGAAAACTGCGTCGAATGCCACCGCAGCGGCGACGAGGACGAGGCTGAACGGCTGTGGAAATCGAAGCGCGGCGAAGGCCGCGAACGAGAAGACGACGAGCGCGATTAATCGGGACGTGGAAGTATAAAAATATTCTTCGGACCCTTTGCGGAGACAATCCCGCGAAACTGCTCCCGCACAAGCGGGATTCTATTTACCAGTCACCATAACAAGGCCTCACCTTGCCGCGTGCAACTTACGCGGGGCAGTTCCTGGTTACAGAACTTGCGCAACCAATTGATTGCATATAAACTTGCAACCTTAAGGTTGCGGATAATTCGGTAAATTCATGAAACGAGACATCTTTCAGGCCATGGCCGATCCGACACGGAGAGCCATTGTGGTGTTGATCGCCGCCCAGGCGATGACCCCCAGCGCCATCGCCGACCATTTCGACATTTCCCGGCAAGCGACCTCGAAGCACATCAGGTTACTGGACGAATGCGGACTGTTGGATACGAAGCGATCCGGCCGGCAAATCCACTACCAGTTGAAACTCGAAAAAATGCTGGAAATCGACGTCTGGCTCGAGCAATTCCGCAAACTCTGGGAACAACGTTACCACCAGCTGGACGAACTGTTAAACGACTTGAAAGGAGAAAACACATGACCGCCAATCTTCGATTCGACTTCGTCGTCGACGAGGCGCAAAACACGATTACGATCAAAAGAGAGTTCGCGGCGGGGCGGCAGCTGGTATGGGATTGCTATACGAAAAGCGAGCTGCTCGATCAATGGTTTGCGCCGAAGCCCCTGATCACCAGAACCAGATCGATGGACTTCCGGGAAGGAGGCCACTGGCACTTCGCGATGATCGATCCCGACGGCAACGAATACTGGAGCCGCCAGGATTATCTGACCATACGACCCATCGAGCACTATACGGCGCGCGACGGGTTTTCCGACGAGTCCGGCGCATTGAATCCCGAGCTTCCGCAATCGAACCTGGATGTTTCTTTCGTCGATTTATCCGATCACTCGCAAGTCCATACCGTCGTGACTTACGAAACCCTGGAAAATCTGCAGGCCGTGATCCAGATGGGCCTGGAGAAAGGTTTGAAGTCGACCCTGGAACGCCTCGACGAACTGCTGCCGACTCTCGAATGACAGGCCGCGGGTACAATCAGGGAGAAACGCCCCTGTTTAGCCGAACTGAATCGGGGTAGTCGAGTATCGAGTCTCCCCTAGTCGGGATCGAGTTCGGCCCGCCGAAAGAGAATGGCGAGAGTCCATGTCGAAGCGGGAAAAGTAATCGCCCACAGCGATGCGATCCAGATCAGCGGGTGGAAGAACATCTGCAGCGCGAGGAACGGCAGCAACAATCCGTTCGCGGTTAACCAGAATTTCGCTTTACCCCCGATACCCTTGCCGGAAAACACGTTGGCGGCCAGCAGGGTCGCCACGCTCATGAAACTGTAGCCGAGGATATCCACGGCGTAGAGAAAGGAATCGAAGGGAACGAACAGAAAGGGTTCGATGCCTGCGACACGGCCCTGCACCATTCGCGGCGCGACCAGCGTGAGCTGGACGAAATAGACGGCGCTTACCAGTACCGCGTAGGCGGTCGCGAAACCAACGGCGGCATGACTCCAGACCTTTTTTCCCGCGTCCGCCAACTGGTGGACGCTCACCGCGAGCACCAGGAACGCCGAGCCCAGCAGCAGCGAGGGCGTGAGCAGTATCGCTATGCCGAGCGGGGTGCTCGAACTCTCGGGCCCTCCCCCGGAACCCAGCCATCCCGCCCACTCGGCCAGCTGGGCGACGATATATACGATGCTGAACGCCGTGGCCAGCACCGCGGACCAGAATCCTGCGTTCCGGGTCGATCGCGAAATCGGGGTCGTCACGCCTGCCCTGTCAATATGAAACGGATCCTGATTTTACCTGAATAGCAGTAATACCAAAGGGGTCAGTGTCGCTTGATTTCAGCCCGGCTTCGACCGGCAGCGGCGATTTGGAATCAATCGACACCGACCCCTTCGATTTTCAGTACACACCGAGATCCTCGGCGCAGATTACCTCGCCCCGGTAGCCGGATTCGATCTCCTGCAGCAATTCGTCCTCGGTCGCGCCCCACAGGAGCACGTGGGTGAGCAGCAATAATTTCGGCCCGACCCGGCTGGCGATTTCGGCGAGCTGCGTCGACGAGGTGTGCATGTGCGAATGGTATTTCTGCCAGCCCGCCGACCGCGCCGCGAATCCTTTCGCCGAATACACCTCGTGAATCAACAGGTCGCAACCCTTCCAGAGATCGATCAGCGGCGCATAGGGAGCCGTATCGCCGGAAACCACGATGGTTCGATCCGCGGTCGTGAACTTGTAGCCCAGCGCCGTCCAGCCTTCGCCGTGATTTACCTTGAAAGCCTCGACCTCGACATTGTCGTCTCGATAACAGGCAATCAGTTCATGCTCTTCGGGCGCCGGTATTTCGTGGGCGACGGTTCCGTAAGCCTCGGGGTTGTTGGGTTCGATACCGCAGACCCGCACTTCCCTGTCCCTTTCGTAAGCCAGCTCGATATGCCTGGTCATCGAAACCAGGCCTTCCGGCCCGTGGGTTTCGAGC
>JASFKL010000351.1:0-4017 GCA_050118655.1 Gammaproteobacteria bacterium
CCGGTGATTCCGATGATCGTCATCGCGCGACCGGGGTCGCCGAAGAAACGGCTGACGATATGACCGTTGGCCCGCTCCAGTTCCTCGACGCCGACCCAGCACAGGTCCACCTGTTTGCGCAGCAACGGAATGCGCTGCAGGCTGTATTCGTCGTCGGCATCGTAGATTACCGCGACGGCGCCCGCCCTCGCGGCATCGATCGCGTAATCGATACCGTTCGACCTGATACCGGGCAGGGCGATGAATGCCGAGCCGGGAGTAACGTCGGCGCTGTTGCTGACGATATTGCTGATCTGGATTGCCGGAACCGGATCGCGCAGCGCGAAGCCGGACAATAACTCGGTCAGCGACATGCCGGGTATTTTGGCGTTTACCATCATGCCCCCTTCCCTCGTGATTGCGTCAGCGTCGGCAAATCGTCCGGCGGGATATCGAGAATACGCAAGGCGTTCGAAATCACTTCCTGGAACACGGGCGCCGCGACCACGCCGCCGTAGTAACCGTTTTGCGTGGGTTCGTCGATCATCACCGCCATCACCAGGCGCGGCTTGCTGGCCGGCGCGATACCGGCGAAAACCGCGACGTAATCATCGTGCTGGTAACCGCCGTCGATACTCTTCCGTGCGGTGCCCGTCTTGCCGGCGATCTGGTAGCCGTCGACCGCAGCCAGCTGGGCGGTGCCGCGCGGGCCTACCACTTCGCTCATCATCTTCAGCAGTTGCCGCGCGGTGGACTCCTTGATCACGTGCCGGGAAATCTGGTTGTCGCGAGCCGTCTCGGGCGGTTTTCGCAACAGGGTCAGCTCCGGCAGGCGGCCCATGTTGGCGATCATCGCGTAAGCCCGCGCCAGCTGGCTGATCGACACCGAGAGACCGTAGCCGAAGCCCATGGTGGCATGATCGAGAGGTTGCCACTGGCTGTAGTCGCGCAGGTAGCCCGAGGATTCGCCGGGGAAGGAAACCCCCGACACCGAGCCGAAGCCGTAATCCTTGAAACTTTGCCACAATTCCTTGCTCTCGAGCGACATCGCGATCCGCGAGGCGCCGACGTTACTCGACTTGCGCAGGATATCGGCGAGACTGAGCACGCCGAGATTGCGGGTATCCTTGATCGGGTGGCCGCTGACCATCACGTATCCGGGCGAGGTATCGATGCGGCTCTGGGCATTGAATTTGCCGCGATCTAGCGCCGCCGCGAAGGTAAAGGGCTTGATTGCCGATCCCGGTTCGAAAACGTCGGTCAGCGCGCGGTTGCGCATTTGACCGGCAGCCATCGAGTTGCGTCGATTCGGGTTGTACGAAGGCTGGTTGACCATCGCGAGAATTTCCCCGGTGCGGGCATCGAGCAATACCGCCGAGCCGGCGCTGGCGGCATGATACTTGATCGCCCGCGCCAGGCTGCGATAGGCGATGTATTGCAGGCGCATGTCGATACTGGTGTATATATCCTTGCCGGAACGCGCCGCCTTGACCTGCGCGATCTCTTCGACGACCTCGCCATGACGGTTTCTGATTACCCGCCGCTCACCGGGCTGCGCGCCGAGCCAGCTCTCGAAGGCGAGTTCCAGGCCTTCCTGTCCCTGGTCGTCGATATCGGTAAATCCGACCAGGTGAGAAACCACCTCGCCGGCGGGATAATAACGGTGATATTCGCGCTGCAGGTAAACCCCGTCGACGCCGTCGGCTACCGAGCTTGCGAAGTCGGGTTCGAGCTGGCGCTTGAGGTACACGAATTCACGGTCGGCGCGCTGCTTGAGCATCGCGACCGTGTCGCGGTAATCGAGCTTGAGCTTGGCGGTCACCTTTTTCAGCGCGGCGAGATTCTCGAGTATCTCGCCGGGATTGACCCATACGGAATCCACCGGGGTACTGATCGCCAGCGGGGTTCCGAAGCGATCGAGGATCGCGCCGCGGTAAGCCGGGGTCTCGATGGTGCGAATCTGGCGTTGCACGCCCTGGCTGGTGAGAAAATCCTGTTCCACGAGCTGCAGGTAAAGCGCGCGCAAGATCAGCACCGCGAGCAGGGCAAGCAACATCCACAGCACGCTGTAGTGACGCGCGGGCAGATAAACCGCACGGGAATCCTGTGCATCGATGGCGCCGTCCCGCTTCATCTCAGGCGCACCAGTTCGACTTCGTCGGGGATGCGCATCTTCAAGTCCTTGCGCGCTCTCGACTCGACATTGCTATGGGTTGCGAGCGTGGTGTTCTGCAATTGCAGCCGGCCCCACTGTATAACCTGCTGATCCTGCTGTTTCTGGATATTGCGCAGCTCGGCGAACAGCATCCGGCTCTGGTGCTTGACGTATACCACGGTCAGTGCGCTGCCGATAACCAGGGTCAGCAGCAGCGGGAACCACAATCTGACGTTCATCAGGCGGCCCGCTCTGCAATGCGCAACACGGCGCTGCGCGCGCGCGGATTCGAATCGAGTTCTTCGCGCCCTGCCCTGACCGGTTTGCCGACCAGGCGCAGCCGGACCACGGATTCGATTTCCGATTCGCGCAGCGGCAAGCCGCGCGGCAGCGGCGGACGCCGGCTCTGGCGATTGAAAAACCGCTTCACCAGCCGATCCTCGAGCGAGTGAAAACTGATCACCAGCAGGCGACCTCCGATCCTCAGAATATCCAGCACCGAGTCGAGCAGCCGCTGGACCTGCGAAAGTTCCTGGTTGACGTGGATGCGGATCGCCTGGAAGCTGCGGGTAGCCGGGTGACGGTTATTCTTCGGCCGCGGCAGTACCTCGCTGATCAGGCCGGCGAGCGCCGCGGTATCCTCGATGGGCTGCTTTTCGCGCACCGCGACGATCTTGCGGGCGATGCGCCGCGAATGCCGTTCCTCGCCGTATTCCCAGAGCACGCGCGCGATCTCGGCCTCGTCGGCCGTCCTGAGCCATTGCGCGGCCGATTGCCCCGACTCCGGGTTCATGCGCATATCGAGCGGGCCCTTGTGCTGAAAGCTGAAACCCCGTTCCGCGTCGTCGAGTTGCGGCGAGGATACCCCGAGATCGAGCAGGATGCCGTCGATCCGTTCGAGCAGGTCGAGGCCGGCCATCCGTTGCCTCAGGTTGGCGTAATCGTCGTGAATGATTGTTACGCGGCTGTCGTCGCCGAGTTTCTGCCGCGCATCGGCGATCGCCTGCGGATCGCGGTCCATGACGATCAGTCGACCCTCGTCGCCGAGCAGCGCGAGGATCGACAGCGCATGCCCACCGCGTCCGTAGGTACCGTCGACATAATTGCCGTCGGGACGTATCGCCAACGCTTCGATGACTTCATCGTGCAGTACGGGTGCATGACTGCCGTTCACAACGTCAGCTCCGCGAGCGCGCCGGGCATCTCGGCGTCGTTGTTGCCGTCCAGCCAGGTTTCCATGCGCTCGTTCCACAGCGCCTCGTCCCAAAGCTCGAATTTCTTGCCCTGGCCGATGAGCACGACCTTGCTGCCGAGCCGCGCATATTCGCGCAACGGGTTGGACAACAGCAGGCGCCCCGAGGCATTGACTTCGACCTCGGTGGCATGACCGATCAACAGGCGCTGGATTCGGCGGGTAGTGGGGTTGAAGCTGGGCAGCGCCTCGATCTTTTCCTCGATCGATTCCCATTCCGGGAGCGGGTAAATCAGCAGGCAGGGTTGATCGGTATCGATGGTCACCACGAGCTGGCTCTGGCAGATTTCCGCCAGGCGCTCGCGGTAACGCGCGGGCAGAACGATCCGCCCCTTCGCGTCCAAACTGAGATTGGATACCCCTCGAAACTTATGCACGATTAACCCTTATATGTGCCACTTTGTGACACTTTTACCCACTTGAATACACAATATGGCTAATTTTCACCACAAGTCAAGTAAAAATGGGATGATATCCCGGGTCTTTTCTTAGTAACGTCAATAACTTAGCTTGCCCGCGGAACAGTTGCGGCGGATTTCATCAGGCAAATCGATTACTTAGATGGGGTAGTTAAAGTGTTTTGTTAAGACAATACGGATTTTGTGCGATTTTGCACAAAAAAAAACGGCGA
>JASFKL010000352.1:0-3990 GCA_050118655.1 Gammaproteobacteria bacterium
GTGATCACCTCGCTGCAGTCCGAGGAAGCATCGCAATAAATCTCGGTACGGTTGCAGGTCGACACGATCACCGACTCGTTGATGGCCGGGATGTCCTGCAACTCGCCGAGCGCCTGGCGCATGTGCTCGGGCGCAAACGCGATCTTTTCGCGAATGTCGACCGGGGCGGTTAAATGGTTGATGCCGAGGGACAATAAAGCCATATTTCGGGGAAAGGTTTCTTGCCAGCAGCCGATTTTCGGGTATAACCCTGCCAAATACAACATTCACGGAACAATTGGAGCTAAATACAATCCTATTTCGAGGTGCTAAAATCAATTCATTTACTTACACGGAGACCGGCTTGAAAGCTGTCAGTCACACCGGCCGTATTGCGTTTCTGGCCCCGATTTTGCTGTTGTCGGCCTGTGCCGGGATGCAATCGTCGTCCCCCGGCGTCGGCCCGGTCGGCAGGCAGGTGGCCGAGGTCACCCCGCCGCACGAGCAGGAAACCGCATTCGCGGACGACGCCTATTCGCTGATGGTGGCCGAGATCGCGCTCAATCAGGGGGACACCGCACTGGCGGTACAGGAATACCTGAAGCTCGCAATGTCGCAGGACAACCCGGAAATCGCCGAGCGCGCGGTGCGCGTCGCGGTCTACGGGCAGGATCTCGAAGCCGCGGTCAAGGCCGCGCAGCGCTGGATCGAACTCGAACCCGAGCGGGTCGAGGCGCGCCAGGTAATCGCCGCGATCTATGTACGCCAGGACAAACCCGATAAAGCCTTCGATTATCTCGACAGCCTGATCAAGACAACCGATCTCGAGGATTCGCAACTGTTTCCGCCCCTGCTGGGAATCCTGGCGCGTGAAAAGAACGCCGACGCGGTGCTCGCGGTCTCGAAGCGGATCGCCCTGGAATATCCCGATCGAGCCTATGCACAGTACCTGCACGGCATGCTGGCGGCGCAAAACGGCCGCGCCGAGGAAGGGCTCGAGTTTCTCGACCGGGCGGCCGAAATCGAGGATATTGCGGGCCTGCACTCGGCGCGCGCCAAGATCCTGCTGCGTCTCGGGCGGTCCGACGAGGCCGTGGTCAGCCTGCGCAAGGCGGTGGAAAGCAATCCCGACGACCAGAACCTGCGCCTGACCTACGCGCGCCTGCTGGTCGACGTGAAGCAATACGAGGCCGCGCGGGTCGAATTCGAAGCCCTGCACAAGGCCTCGCCGGACGATCCCGAGTTGCTCTACACGCTGGGCCTGTTGTCGCTCGAATCGCAACGGCTCGACGATGCCGAAAAATACATGATGATGCTGGTCAGGCTCGACCAGCGCGAGGGCGAGGCACAGTATTACCTCGGGCGCATCAACGAGAACCGCAAGGAGTACGAGAAAGCGATCGAGTGGTACGAGAAGGTTCACGTCGGCGAATACAGTTTCGATGCGCGGCTGCGCATCGCCGACCTGCTCGGCAAAATGGGGCGCACCGACGAGGGTGTCGAACACCTCGACAAAATGCTCAAGGGCAGTCAGTCAGACAGCTCGCTGGTGCGCATTTACATCGCCAAGGGCGAACTGCTGCGCAGCGCGCGGCGTTACCAGCAGGCGATGGATGTCTACAATACCGCGCTGGATATCGTTCCGGGAAATAGCGACCTGCTGTACGCGCGCGCCCTGGTAGCCGAAAAGCTCGGCCGTATCGACCAGCTCGAGGCCGACATCAAGACCATCCTCAAGACCGAGCCCGACAATGCGCATGCGCTCAATGCGCTCGGCTTTACGCTGGCCGACCAGACCGATCGCTACGAGGAAGCTCTCGGCTACCTGAAGCGGGCCATCGAAATAATGCCCGACGACCCCGCGATTATCGACAGTCTCGGCTGGGTGTACTACCGCCTGGGCAATTACGAGGAGTCGATTCGCCTGTTGCGCAGGGCCCTGTCGCGTTTCGATGACGCGGAGATATCGGCCCACCTGGGCGAGGTACTCTGGGCGAACGGCGATCGCATGGAAGCCCGCGAGGTATGGCAAAAAGCGCTGCAGAAATCTCCCGACGATCCCGTGCTGCAGAAAGTCATGCAGCGGTTCATCCCCTGAAACCGGCGCTCGGCCCGACAAGGATTCTCGCCCTGGCTGTCCTGCTGCTGGCCGTCGCCGGCTGCAGCCAGAAAGGCATTCGGGTGGACGACGGCAGTCTCCCCCCGGACGTGGCCAGATACCGTCAGGAACTGGCGGCCTACGACAGTTGGGATCTGCATGCACGCGCCGTGGTCAGGCGTCCCGGAGAAGCCTATAACATCGGTCTGCGCTGGCAGCGGAATCCGCACCGCTTCGTGTTGCTGCTCGAAGCGCCGTTCGGCCAGGGCGTGTTTCGCATCGATGCCAACGGCAACGAGGACTACCGGCTTAGCCTGCCGGACGGCCAGCAATTCAGCAACCGGACTCCCGAGGCCTTGCTGGACGAGGTCATCGGCTGGTCCTTGCCGGTCAGCGGCATGCAGTACTGGATTCGCGGATTGCCGCGTCCGGGCGCCGACTATCGCATCCAGGTCGACGAATTCGGCAGTGCGAGCAGTATCCGTCAGGACCGCTGGGATATCGAGATCACCGACTATTTCGATGCCGGGCTGGAACCGCGATTGCCGCGCAGGATAAACTTGGCGCGGGACGAATTGAGCATCAGGCTTGTGATCGAACGCTGGCAGCAATCGACGGCCGAACAGCCGTCTTCCGACCTGTTTCCCGATTTCGACTGAGATGGCCGAAATCCTGCGCCTTGTTTCGCCGGCCAAGCTGAACCTGATGCTGCATGTCACCGGGCGCCGCGAGGACGGTTATCACCTGCTGGAAACCGTGTTTCAGTTTATCGATCTCTGCGATCGGATCGAGTTCGAGAACGACGACAGCGGCCGGGTAACGCGCGTTTCGGGTGGTACCCCGGTCGCCGAAACCGACGATCTGCTGCTGAAATCCGCCGGGCTGCTCCGCAGTCGTCACGGCCGGCGCCGGGGCGTGCGCATCCGTATCGAAAAGCGAATCCCCATCGGCGGCGGTCTCGGCGGCGGCAGTTCCAACGCGGCTACCTGCCTGCTGGCGCTGAACCGGCTCTGGGATCTCGGCATGTCGCTCGCCGAACTGGCCGAGATCGGGCTCGAGCTCGGCGCCGACGTGCCGGTTTTCGTGCACGGCCGCGCCGCCTGGGCAACCGGGGTCGGCGAACGGCTGCAACCGCTCGAGTTACCCTTGCCGAAATACCTCGTTATCGACCCGAAAACGGCGGTTTCCACGGCGGAAGTATTTGCCGCCCGGGAATTGACACGCAACTGCGATCCGCTCACAATACGCGCCTTTCTGCGCGGCGCGGGCGGAAACGTCTGCGAACCGGTGGTGCGCAAACGCTACCCGCAGGTAGCCGCGGCGCTCGACTGGCTCGGCCGTTACGGGCAGGCGAGGATGAGCGGCAGCGGAGGCTGCGTGTTCGCGGCCTTCGATAGCCTTGAGCAGGCGGAAGATGTAAAATCGAAGGTTCCGGGCGAGTGGGCGGCATATGTCGCCGAGGCATTGAACTGCAACCCGGTCCACCGGCAACTGGGGTTGTCGTTGACAGATTAATTGGGCCGTCGCCAAGTGGTAAGGCACCAGGTTTTGATCCTGGCATTCGTTGGTTCGACAAATTCGCCGGGAGCGAATTTGGACGCCCGCAGGGCGGCCCTGAAGGACGGCCGGAGGCCGTCCGCAAGGGCGAAATACAGGGATGTATTTCGCAATCCAGCCGGCGGGAAATGTCGAGATTGTCGATAAGCCGGAAAATCGCTGGGCCAGGGAGGCCGGCGTAAAAGATTATTGGGCCGTCGCCAAGTGGTAAGGCACCAGGTTTTGATCCTGGCATTCGTTGGTTCGAATCCAGCCGGCCCAGCCAAACAAAGGGCCTTACGCCGGGTTGCCGTGAAGCGCGGGACCCGGCGCAAGGCTGCAAGGTTTTTTGCAAGCGAGAGAGTTCGATGGCTGGC
>JASFKL010000353.1:0-3980 GCA_050118655.1 Gammaproteobacteria bacterium
AGGGTCGCGACCACGTACCAGGTCAGCCGCCGGCGCAGCGAAGCGCTGTTAGCCATTTTCGACATCCAGCTTGTAGCCGATCCCGCGTACCGTCTTGATCAGCTTGCTGTCCAGTTTTTTGCGCAAGTGGTGGATATGCACTTCGAGGGCATTGCTTTCGACCCCGTCCGCCCAGCCGTAGAGGACGTTTTCGAGGTTTTCGCGCGCCAGCACCTGGCCGGGCCGGTTGGCGAACTCGCACAGCACCACGAATTCGCGACGGCTCAGCTCGACTTCCCTGTCGTCGTACCAGGCCCGCTGGCTGTTGCGGTCGATACGCAGCTTGCCGGCGACGATTTCCTCGGCCGCGTTGCCGTGGCTGCGCCGGCTCAACGCGCGGATGCGGGAACGCAGTTCCTTCAGCTCCACTGGCTTGACGACGTAATCGTCAGCGCCGCTGTCGAGCCCGAGCACGCGCTGGTCGACCGTATCGCGCGCGGTCATGATCAAGACGGGCGTGTTGTTCGCCTCGCGGCGCAGGATTCGCAATACCTCGATGCCGTCCTTGCCGGGCAATTGCAGGTCGAGGATGACGACTTCGAAACGCTCCGCGCGAATCGCGTTGAGCGCCTGGGCGCCGTCGGTCAGCCAGTCGACGTGATCGCCGTCGCGCATCAGCGCCTTCTGGATACCCCGGCCCAGTTCGAGGTCGTCTTCCACCAGCAGTAATCTCATACCTATCTCCTTGCGCACGGGATCCCCGCTGTCCGCGCCGGGACCGCATTGCCCGAACCCGGAATACCCGGACATATGCACCGAACAGGAAAAATTATTACTCAGCAGCGGCCGGGATACCCGTGGCGACGAAATAGCCGCAATGCTCGGTAGCACCTCGTACATGATACACCTCGCTCGTAGACGGCTCATTAGTCTCGTCTGTCGGCATTTCGGCTGAAATGCGCAAACTTTAAGGGTCGCTCCGACTGCAGCCCCGGAGAGGGTGGGGGTGGGCTGCAGCCGGGCTTCCCGATACGACTTGAGTTGCGGCGCCGGTTATCCGAGACCGACAGCGAACCGACGAAGGAACATTCGTCCCCGACACCGCTCAAAAAAAATCGTTCGCCATGCCGCGATTTCGGACAGGTGCCAGTATCGGCATCCAAGCTTAAGAAAGCCTTAATTGAGGGTTTTCGAAATCTTCGGCCGCCGGGCCGGAATCCGCGGCGTCGCCTGCTTCAGGCTCCGGCAGCGAATGCCTCGAGCCTGTCGACGAGTTCGAGCGGCACCTTGACCCCTTCGGTTTCGACCTTCAGGCGAAATGCGTGGCGGCGTTCGCCGGGCAGCCTGACGCCGGGTTCGGCGGCCAGCGCGCCGAGCATGGTTTCGATGCGCCGGGTATAGGCGGCGTCCCCGCCCGGAGTAAAAGTACCCGGCGAAATGGCGATGAAGAATTGTCCGACTTTCGGTTCCCCGCCGGTATTGTTCTTGAACGGCGGCGCCTCGAAAGAGCAGTTCGGACCGCTCAATACGCCGGCCAGCAGGTCGACCATCAAACCGAGCAGCATACCCTTGTAGCCGCCGGCAGGCGCGAGCGCACCGCCGTCGATGACCGCGGCCGCGTCGGTGGTGTCGTTGCCGTCGCGGTCGTATCCCCAGCCGGTCGGGATCGGGCGATTCTCGGCGGCGGCCTGCTTGATCGTAACCAGCGCCACCTGGCTGGTCGCCATGTCGGCGATGATCGGCGCCTTGCCGGAACGCGGCACCGCGAAGGCCATCGGGTTGGTACCGAAAAAAGGCCGCGCGCCCGGCGCCGGGGCGACCGCCGAAGGCGAATTGGCATAGCCGAGCCCGATCAGCCCGGCATCGGCAATGCGCTGCATGAACCAGCCGACGACGCCGGCGGAATAGGAATCGACGATCGACAGCGCGGCGATCCCCTGCTGCCGGGCAAGCGCGTAGAACACTTCCTCGGCCTCGGCATAGGCAGCATGCGCGAAACCGCTGTCGGCAAGCGAGCGCAGCGCGCCCGGGGCGATCTGCTCGTGCGACGGGCTGGCATCGCGGTTTATCTTGCCGACCTGCAGGTGGCCGCAGTAGAGCGGCAGGTAGCCGAGACCCACGGTGCGAATGCCGTCGCACTCCGCATCGACGACGGATTGTACGGCGAGTTCGAGTTGCCGGCCGTGGGCGCCGCAGCCTTCGAGTGCGCGCCGTGCGAGATCCTCGATCTCCGGCAGGCTCAGGGTCTTGCTCTGTGTGCTCATGGTATCGCTCCGGGAAATGCTGTCGCCGCCCCACCGCGATCCGGGTTTTTGGTCAGATCAACAATTGGCGGGCGCCGGTCGCATCGATTGCGGCCGGCGGAGTTTTTGTTCCGCCCGAAATCCCGGGGGGATGGTGTGGAGGGGGTCATGGCTTAAGTGCTTCGAGGGCCGCGCCGGCGCCGGCGGTGACGAAACCGGCATCGACGCCGACGCAGATCAGCCGGTAGCCCCGATCCATGTAAGGCCGCACGCTGCCTGCATCGAGGCCGAAGTAGCCGAGCGCGAGTTTTTGCCGGCGGCAGGCCTCGGCCACGCGTTCGATCGCCGCGACCACTTCGCTGTCCGTCACGTCGCCGGTCTTGCCCATGCTCGCCGACAGGTCGTAGGGACCGATGAACACCGCGTCGAGACCCTCGACCTCGACGATCTCGTCGATATTGTCGACCGCATCGATATGCTCGGCCTGGACGACGACCGCGGTTTCGTCGTTGGCCGTGGCCACGTAATCGGCGAAATCGAGACCGTAGCCCTGTGCGCGGGCGAGTCCGACGCCGCGGCAGCCGCGCGGCGGATACTTGCTCCAGGCGACCACGCGGCGGGCCAGTTCGGCATCGTTGACCATCGGCACGATGATGCCGTCGGCGCCGATATCGAGCGCCTTCTTGATATCGCGCTCGCTGGCCGAGGGCACGCGCAGCAGATTCGCGCAGCGGCCGCCGACGGCCTGCATCTGGCGCTGCCAGTCGAGAATCGACATCGGGCTGTGCTCGCCGTCCATGAACAGCCAGTCGAATCCGCACTTCGAGACCATTTCCGCGACCTCGGGCGCGGGCAGGGTCAACATCGTACCGAGCAATAATTCATTGTTGCGAAGGCGCGTGCAAAAACTCATAACTGACTCCTCGTCGGTGGTCGGCCAGGTTCAGAAGCCGAAGCCCTTCGCCATCAGCGATGCGCAGAGCAAAATGGCGGCGATCAACACCAGTTCCCAGTGTATGGCGCGTTTCAGGCGTTTCACCGCGGCGCCGTCCAGACCCGGGGCAATACCCTGCTCGAGTTCGCTGCCCCAGCGGATGAACTGCACCGTCGGATAGATCGAGATCAACGCGGCGGCGACGAACAGGCCGAGCTTGAGCAAAAACCAGGTATTGGAAAAATAATAGGCGCTGCCCTTTTCGAAGAAGAACACGCGCAACAGCCCGAACGCCAGCACCAGCATCGCGGACAGGCCCGCGATGCGATCGGCGCGGCGGATGCGCCGCGCCGTTTCCACGCTGATGGATTCGGCGATCAGCGCGAGTTGGAGCACCAGCGCGGCGGTGAGCGCGAAAAACGCCAGGAAATGCCCGAAGGCGATGAGCGCCGCGGCCAGCATCAGGGGGCGAGGCGCTTCAGTTCCCAGCCGCCGGCCAGCGGAGTGTAAATAATCCGGTCGTGCAGCCGGTCGTCCTGACCCTGCCAGAACTCGAAGTAATCCGGTTCGAGCCGGTAACCGATCCAGTCTTCCGGGCGCGGCACGTCGCCGTCGGGATAGGCGGCGCGCAACCGCAAAACCTCGTCTTCGAGTTCGCCGCGGCTGCCGATTTCGCTCGACTGCTTCGATGCCGCGGCACTGAACCGGCTACCCTCGGGACGCATTAAAAAATACTTTTCGGCATCCTCGGCGGGCAGCCGCCGAACCTCGCCGTGCACGCGCACCTGGCGGCTCAGGTCGCGCCAGTGAAACAGCAGCGCGGC
>JASFKL010000354.1:0-3968 GCA_050118655.1 Gammaproteobacteria bacterium
GGTACAAACCGCTCACCGAGACCGATATCGAGCAGGTCGACGCCACCGTTTTCCGCATCCTCGAAGAGGTCGGATTCGCCGACGCTACCGAGCATTGCATCGAAACCTGCAAGTCGGTGGGCGCGGTGCTCGGCGACGACGGACGCCTGCGCTTCCCGCGCGCCGTGGTCGAGGATGCGCTCGCCAAATGCTGCCGCAAGCTGACGCTGTACGCGCAGGATCCCAGATACGATCTCGATCTTTCCGGTTCGCGCGTTCATTTTTCGACCGCCGGCGCCGCGGTGATGATCGCCGACCCGGTAAGAAACGAATACCGCGAAACCTGTGCGCAGGATCTATACGACATGGCGCGCATCGTCGACCGCTGCGAGCATATCCACATGTTCCAGCGGACCTGCGTGCTGCGCGACATCACCGACAACAAGGCGATGGATCTCAATACCGCCTACAACGCCGTAATGGGCACCACCAAGCACATCGGTTCGAGCTGGACCGAGGCGCACCACCTCGAGGAAACCCTGCAAATGCTGCACCTCGTCGCCGGCGGCGAGGATGCCTGGCGGGCGCGCCCGTTCATGAGCATTTCCTGCTGCCACGTGGTGCCGCCGATGAAATTCACCGAGGAAGCGCTCGGCTGCATTCGGGTGGCGGTCGAGGGCGGCATGCCGGTGCTGTTGTTGTCGGCCGGACAATCCGGGGCGACCGCGCCGCCCTGCCTTGCGGGCGCGGTCGCCCAGGCCTGGGCCGAATGCCTGGGCGGACTGGTCTACGTCAATGCGATCAGGCCCGGCGCGCCGGCGATACTCGGTACCTGGCCGTTCGTTTCCGACCTGCGTACCGGCGCGATGAGCGGCGGTTCCCCCGAACAGGCGCTACTGTCGTCGGCCTGCGCGCAGATGGGGAATTACTTCGACCTGCCGACCGGTACCGCCTGCGGGATGACCGATTCGAAACTGCCGGATTATCAGGCCGGCGCGGAACGAGCTTACACGCTGGCCTGCGCGGCGATCGCGGGGGCCAATATCATCTACGAGTCGGCCGGCATGTACGCCAGCCTGCTCGGTGTCTGTCCCGAGTCGATGCTGCTCGACAACGACGTGCTCGGTGCCGCGCTGCGCATCACCCGCGGAATCGAGGTCAACGAGCAAACCCTCGGTTTCGAGGTCATCAAGGATGTTTGTCTCGGCAACAAGGGACATTACCTCGGCGCCGGGCAAACGCTCGAAGTCATGCAGACCGAGTACCTGTACCCCGAGCTCGGCGACCGCCTGAGTCCCAACGAGTGGAACGAACAGGGCAAGCCGGTGCTGCTCGACAAGGCCCTGGCCCGCAAAAAGGAAATTCTCGAAACCTATTTCCCGCCGCATGTCAGCGACGAGATCGATCGCGAAATCCGCTCGCGTTTCGACATCTTCCTGCCGCGCGAGGCCTTCGGCCGGGACGCCTGAATCCGGATCAACCAGAGAACGAGAGAGTAAGCCATGAAAAGCCACGCCAGGGTCGTCGTCATCGGAGGGGGTTCGCTCGGCGTGAACCTGCTTTATCACCTGACCAAAGAAGGCTGGAACGACGTCGTACTGGTCGAGAAAGGCGAGCTGACCAGCGGTTCGACCTGGCATGCCGCGGGGCTGTGCTCGAATTTCATCGGCAACCACACGGTTTCGCAGATCCACAATTACACGATCCGGCTCTACAACGAAATACTGCCCGGGGAGACCGGCGAAAAATCGGTGTTTCACCAGGTCGGCAGCGTACGCCAGGGCTTTACGCGCGTCGAGGAAGAATGGTTCAGAAACCTCGAGAGCCGCGCGCGCAATATCGGTTTCGAATTCAACATCGTCAGCAAGGAAGAAGCGCAAGCGCTCAATCCTTTCATGAATTTCGACAAGGCGCGGGTGATCGCGAGCACGCCCGACGACGGCCATGTCGACCCGACCTCGGTGGTCATGCCGCTGGCGAAACTGGCGCGCGACAACGGCGCCGAAATCTATCGCAACAACCGCGTGCTAGAAATCAACGAGCAGCGCAACGGCGAATGGGAAATCGTCACCGAGCAGGGCACGATCACCGCCGAGCACGTGGTCAACGCGGCCGGCTGTTTCGCGCGCGAAATCGGCGCGATGGTCGGCATCAACGTGCCGCTGATCAATCTCGAGCATCAGTACGTGGTCACCGAAAGCCACCCCGATATCGAGGCGCTCGACTTCGAACTGCCGGTGTGCCGCGATTCGTGGAGTTCGGCATACGTACGCCAGGAAGGTAAAGGTTTTCTGATCGGCCCCTACGAGATGTGGGGCTCGCGGCCCTGGGCCCTCGACGGCATGGACTGGAGCTTCGACCGCGGGCTGTTCGAATGGAATCTGGAAGCCATAATGCCGTTTCTCGAGCGCTGCTACGAACTGACCCCGCGGCTCCAGGATGTCGGCGTCAAAACGGTCATCAACGGCCCGATCACGCACACCCCGGACGACAATATCCTCGCCGGCCCGGTCGCCGGCCTGCATAATTTCTGGAACCTGTGCGGCGCCAGCATCGGTATCGCCCAGGGCGGCGTCGGCAAGTTCATGGCCCAGTGGATGAAATACGGCCAGACCGAGATCAACATGGCGCCGCTGGACACGCGACGTTTCGGCGACTGGGCCGAAAAGAAATACTGCATCATCAAGGCGATCGAATCCTACGAAGCGATGTACGCGGTAGGCGCCCCCAACGACAACCGCCCGCACGGCAGGCCGGTGCGCACGAGTCCGCTGTACGCTCGCCTGTTGCAACACGGCGCGGTGCACGGCGCGGTGGCAGGCTACGAAAAACCGCTCTGGTTCCAGACCGATACCGTACGCAGTGAAACCATGAGCTGGTCGCACAGCGAGGCCCACCCGGTAGTCGGCGAGGAGTGCCGCGCCGTACAGCAGGCGGCCGGCGTGATCGACATTTCCGGGGCCGCAAAGTTTGAAATCAGCGGCCCCGATGCGACCGCGTTTATCGACCGCCTGTCCTGCAATCGCCTGCCCCGCGTCGGCCGCATCGGCCTGTCCCTGTTTCATTCCGAGGGCGGCGGCATCATGTGCGAGATGTCGATATCGCGGCTCGGCGATAACCATTACTACCTGATCTCCGCGATCGGCTCGGAAAACAAGGACCTGGACTGGATGCAGCGCAACGCCGATGGTTTCGACGTCAAGATCCGCAATCTCACCGAGGATTACGCGGGACTGCTGCTGAGCGGACCGAATTCGCGAGAAATCCTGCAGCAAATGACCGAGGACGATCTTTCCAACGAGGCCTTCCCGTGGCTTACGGTACGCGAGGTCAAGATCGACAGTGCGACGGTACGCCTGATCCGCGTGTCCTATGCGGGCGAACTCGGCTACGAGCTGCACATGCCGGCCTGGCAATTGCTGTCGATCTACGATTCGATGCGGCGCGTGGGAGAACCGCTGGGTCTGCGCGATTTCGGCAGCTATGCATTCAACTCGATGCGCATGGAAAAGATGTACCGCGCCTACGGCAACGAGTTTACCGAGGAAATCAGCGGTCTCGAAGCCGGCATGGGCCGTTTTATCGACCTCGAGCGCGATTTTATCGGCTGCGAAAACCTGAAGCAGCGCAAACAGGACGGCTACGCGATCGAGCTGGCCTACCTGTTGTTCGACGACGACCTGCCCTGCGAATGCTTCGGCAACGAGGCGGTTTACCACAACGGCGAACTGGTCGGCCTGACCACCGGGGGGGCCTACGGCCACCGCGTCGGCAAGAGCACGGCCTTCGCCTACCTCAAGCCGGCAATCATCAGCGCCGGGCTCGAGGTTACCGTCGACACTTCGATCGGCAGCCGCAGCGCACATATCGTAATCGACGCGGCCTACGATCCCGCCAACGAATTGCTGCGCTCCTGAAGGCTGCGCTAAAATGACTTCCACCCTGCCCCTGGGCCCGAAACCCGCCGGAGATTGCCATGCAAACCGTTA
>JASFKL010000355.1:0-3962 GCA_050118655.1 Gammaproteobacteria bacterium
CACCGGCGACCACGTCATCCTGTCGGATGTCGTCTACGGCGGCACCCACCGGGTGTCGACCAAGGTACTGAACCGCTGGGGCCTGGAATGCAGCTTCGTCGACACTTCCGACGCGGCCAACGTCGAAAACGCGATTCGCGACAATACCCGGTTGATCTTCACCGAGACGCCGGCCAACCCGACGCTCAAGCTGACCGATATCGCGGCGGTCTCTAAAGTCGCGCAGGCTCACGGCATTCCGCACGTGGTCGACAATACTTTTCTGACGCCGTTCTACCAGCGCCCGCTCGAACTCGGCGCCGACATCACGCTGCACAGCACCACCAAGTTCATGGAAGGCCACAACGTCAGCGTCGGCGGCTCGATCACCGCGGCAAGCCCCGAGCACATCGAAAAGATCATGTTCGTGCGCAACTGTCTCGGCTCCAACATGTCGCCGATGGTCGCTTTCTACACGCTGCAGGGCATCAAGACCATGAGCACGCGACTCGAAGCGCAGTCGGCCAACGCACTGAAGGTCGCGCAATTCCTCGAGACCCACTCGAACGTCGAGCGCGTCGCCTACCCCGGACTCGAATCGTTTCCGCAAAAGGAACTCGCCGACCGCCAGGCCAGCGGCCACGGCTCGATGCTGTGGTTCGAGGTCAGGGGCGGCGTCGCCGCCGGCAAGAAGCTCATGGACACGCTCGAACTCTGGAGCCTCGCCGAAAACCTCGGCTCGGTCGAGTCGCTGGTCACCCACTCGGTTACCATGACACACGCCGACATGCCCCGCGAGGAGCGCCTCGCTGCGGGCATCACCGACGGCCTGGTAAGACTGTCGGCGGGACTCGAATCGGCAGACGACCTGATCGCGGATCTCGAACAGGCACTCGACGGGCTCTAGCCGGCCAGCCGCTCCCGGCCATGATCATCACCAGCATCGAATCCTTCGCCACCGAATACGTGGCGATGGTTCGAGTGCGCACCGACGACGGCGACGAGGGCTGGGGGCAGGTTTCTCCGTACATGGCCGACCTGAGTGCGCAGGTTCTGCATCGCCAGGTCGCGCCGCACGTGCTCGGCATGGACGCGGCCGACATCGATGCGGTCACCGCCGCGGTGCTCGACCGCGAGCACAAATTCCAGGGTACTTATCTGTACCGCGCGCTATGCGGCGTCGATACCGCGCTGTGGGACATACGCGGCAAGCGCGCGGGCCAGAGCGTGCAGCGCCTGCTCGGCGGCGGGCGCGACGAGTTTCCGGTCTACGCGTCGAGCATGCAGCGCGAGATCACGCCCGAGGCAGAGGCCGAGCGCATGCTCGCGCTGCGCGACAATTTCGGCTACCGGGCATTCAAGTTCCGCATCGGCCGCGAGTGCGGCCACGATGCCGACCAGTGGCCCGGCCGTACCGAGGCGATCGTCAAGCTGATGCGCGAAACCCTCGGCGACGAGGCGATCCTGCTGGTCGACGCCAACAGCTGCTACAGCCCGGCGAAAGCGATCGAGGTCGGCGGTCTGCTCGCCGACTACGGCATCAGTCATTTCGAAGAGCCCTGCCCCTACTGGGAACTCGACTGGACCCGCCAGGTCGCCGAGGCGCTCGACATCGATGTCACCGGCGGCGAGCAGGACAACAACCTGATCGTCTGGAAACAGATGATCGACAGCCGCGCGGTCGACGTTATCCAGCCCGATATCTGCTACATGGGCGGCATTACGCGCACGCTGCAGGTCGCCGACTACGCGCGCCGGGCGGGTCTGTCCTGCACGCTGCATTCGGCCAACCTGTCGCTGGTGACGCTGTTTTCGATTCACTTCATGGCGGCGATCGAAAACGCCGGCAAGTACGTCGAGTTCTCGATCGAGGGCCCCGACTACTATCCGTGGCAGGATTATATCTTCACGCCCGGCTACGAGATTCGCGACGGCAACGTACGAATTTCGGATGCGCCGGGCTGGGGTATCGAAATCAATCCCGAATGGCTCGCACTTGCGGACTACCGGATCAGTTATAATGGTTCCCGCTTTTAGCGCAGACGAGGTGCATTTTGATGAAGATCGTTAACTCGATACTGGAATTGATCGGCAATACGCCGATCCTCAAACTCAGCAAGTTCGACACCGGACCCTGCGAGCTCTACCTGAAACTGGAGTCGGAAAACCCGGGCGGCTCGATCAAGGACCGGATCGCGGTGTGCATGATCGAGGCGGCCGAAAAGGAAGGCAAGATCGAGCCCGGCGGCACGATCATCGAGGCGACCGCGGGCAATACCGGGCTCGGCCTCGGGCTGGTCGCCGCGCAAAAAGGCTACAAGCTGATCCTCGTCATCCCGGACAAGATGAGTCCCGACAAGATTCGCCACATTCGGGCGATGGGCGTCGACGTGCGCCTGACGCGCTCCGACGTGCAAAAGGGTCATCCCGAGTACTACCAGGATTACGCCAAGCGCCTGGCGGCGGAGATCCCGAATTCCTATTTCATCGACCAGTTTTCGAACCCCAACAACCCCAGGACCCACGAGACCGTGACCGGCCCGGAGATCCTGCGGCAGATGGACGGCAAGCTCGACGCGGTCGTCGTCGGCGTCGGCTCGAGCGGCACGGTGACCGGCCTGGGTAAGTTTTTCCACCGCGAGCTGCCCGACCTGGAAATGATCGTCGCCGACCCGGTCGGCTCGATCCTCGCCGACACGATCAATACCGGCAAGACTCCGAAAGCGAGTTCGTGGCTGGTCGAGGGCATCGGAGAGGATTTCCTGCCGCCGATCTGCGATATCAGCCTGGTCAGGAAAGCTTATGCGATCCCCGACCGGGAAGCCTTTTATACCCAGCGCGAACTGCTGCGCCTCGAGGGCATGATCGCGGGCTCGTCGACCGGCACGCTGCTGTCGGCGGCGCTGCGCTATTGCCGTGAGCAAACCGAGCCGAAGCGCGTGCTGACCTTTGCCTGCGACACCGGTAACAAGTACCTGAACAAATCCTTCAACGATTCCTGGCTGGCCGACCAGGGCTTGCTGGAGCGCGAGAATTACGGCGACCTGCGCGACCTGATCGCGCGCCCTATGGGCGGCGGCGACATGGTCACGGTGACTTCCGAGGACAACCTGATCACGACCTACAAGCGTATGCGCATGTTCGACGTCTCGCAGTTGCCGGTCGTCGAAGGCGGCCGCATCGTCGGCCTGATCGACGAATCCGATATCCTGCTCGGCATTTACGAGGACGAGGACAATTTCCAGATGCCGGTCAGCGAGGTCATGGTCAGCAACCTCGAAACCCGGCCGCCGTCGGCGAGCATCGACGACATCGTCGCGCTGTTCAAGCAGGACAAGGTAGCGATCATCGCCGAGGGCGACACCTTTTACGGCCTGATCACGCAGATCGACCTGATCAACCACCTGCGGCAGACGATGATGTAGGCAGGACGCTCAGAGGTCGATGGCGGCGGGTTTGGCGGTGCCGCCCTTGTCCCCGGTCTGCGCCTGTGCCCCGCCATCGATTGCCGCCAGTTCCCGTTCCTTCCGGTACTGGTAGTCACGGGTAACCGGCAGGCTTGCGATCTCGCGGGAAATCTGCAATTGCACCACACTTACCGGGTAGTATCTGAACACCGCCTCGCAGCCGAGCAAGTACAACTCCCACATGCGGCAAAAGCGCTCGTCGTAAAGCTCCCTGATCTTCGCGCGATTGGCGGAAAATCGACGATGCCAGTGATCCAGGGTCTGCGCGTAGTGCAGGCGCAGGTTTTCGAGGTCGGTCAACCACAGGTCGCTCGATTCGACCGCGCTCGTCAATTGCGACAGCGCCGGCAGGTAGCCGCCCGGGAAGATATACTTGTGCAGCCAGGGATCGGCCGGCCGCGGACCGTGCATGCGCGCTATGCTGTGGACGAGCGCGACGCCGTCGGCCCGCAGCAGATCCCGCAACTTGCCGAAATAAGCGCGGTAATGCAAAGGCCCCACGTGTTCGAGCATGCC
>JASFKL010000356.1:0-3958 GCA_050118655.1 Gammaproteobacteria bacterium
GCCGCGTCGACAAAGCGAAACTCGGGGCTGACCCTGATTTCGAGCCGCGCATTCTCCCGACGCTGCGACCGGTCCCAGTTCAAGTTCATCGATAACACCCGGTCGCCGTTCGCGAGACGTTGCGAGAGCCCGCTTTCGGGATCGGCGAAGCCGGCTTCGATGCCCCGTTCGGACGAGGTCAGGGCGACGATACCGGGTTGTAACAGATTCGGATCACCGGGTACCTGCAACGAGATCACGCGCGGCCCGGTGACAGCTTGCGCGCCGGTTTCGAATTCCAGCGTCGCGCGCAACTCCCGCGGGTCGTTACCCGCGCCGCAGACCAGGCGCAACCGAGGGGCGTCCGAGTCCGCCGCGCGGCAATCGGCGCGGTAGGCAATCTCCGCCGCCGGCTCCGTCCCGGCGAGCTCGATCAGACGACGGTCGAGCCGTCGGATATCCGCGAGCGTGAAAAAGCCGCCGAGACGAAACACGATACCGGAAGCGAGCGCATCGTCGACCCCGTGCCAGGTCGCCTGCGGCGGTCTCGATAGCAGCGGGTCGTCGCCTTGTCCGGGCGCGAACGGGTCGCGGTCGGCGATCCGGCTGGTCGGCAGGGCCAGGCCTCGCGGCCAGCGGCTGGTCCAGTCGCGCGCCAGGCCGGCGAAGTAGTCGCGACGATATGCGGGATTATCTCGATCGAAGCTGGCCTCGCCGCTCAGGCGGTACTGTAATACCGCGCGCAACAACGCCGCACGGCACTCGATTGCGCTGCAGCCGCGCTGCCAGACGAATTGCGCCGCGGCGAGGTAATTGGCGCGCTCGGCGAGTACGTCGATGACGCCGGCGTCGAGACTGAGTACCTCGATGGGCGATGCGAAGCGATCGGGCAGGGCCTCGGCAAGTTGTCGGGCAACGGCAACGTTAAAACTGGTTTCGCTCCAGGGATTGCGCGCGAATATCGGCGCCGCGTTCTGGTGGCAGCTCAGACACATGATACGCGGGGTCGGTTTCCCGCGGGGCTCGTGCCGGCCGTCGTAGCCCTCGACCACCTGGAACTCGAAACGCCCCGCGGCATCGTTGTAACTGATGATCTCGAGGTTTTCGGTACGCGGCTGGTGGGCGATGAACAGCCGGTACTTCATTACCAGTCCCGCCTCGTCGCCGGCCGTTACCGGCTCGCCGTCGAGCGCGACCACGCGGCGCGGAAAACGAAAGTAATCCGGCGCGGGTGCATCGCGCTGCAGCGAGCGGCCGATGGGTATGAATACCTGGCGCACGGTCGGCTCCCTGCCGTTGTCGAGACGGGATTCGAGGTCAGCGATCAGCCTGTCGAAAGGATAGGGGATGCGATAAGCGCCGTCGCGGCCGCGATACAACTGGTCGAAACGGGAGCGACCGACGGGCGGCGTGTCCGGGCCGGGGTCCGCGGCGTCCACGATCCAGGCGGGCGCGGCTCGCGGGGCGTCGAAACAGAACAGCAATAGCAGAATCGACAGCCGGGCCACCCGGCTATTCATCTTGCAGTCGGGCCTCGACCTGCGCTTCGCCCTGTTCGTCGATCTTGATATCGAAATCGATCGGCCGGCAACAGATTTCGCAATCCTCGACATACTCCTGCTCTTCGACCGAGGCATCGACCAGCAGCAGGAACGACTCCCAGCAGTAGGGGCACTGCACGCTTACTTCGAGAACGCGGTTCGGCATCAGTCGGGGCGCAGGCGCATGATGCGGCCGCTATCGGTGGAAAAGTAAATCCAGCCCTCGGGGCTTTCGGCCAGCGCGCGAATCCGTTCGCCGAGGTCTTCCAGCAAACGCTCCTCGGCGATTGCCTGTCCGTCCGCGGACAGGCTGATGCGGTTCAGGTGCTGTAATTTAAGCGCGCCCGAAAACAGGTCGCCGCGCCATTCGGGGAATGCCTCGCCGCGATACAGCAGCAGGCTGCCGGGCGCGATCGACGGGATGTAAACCTTGCGCGGATCTTCCATGCCGGGCTTGCTGGTCGCCTCGCCGACCGCAAGCGGTCCCCAGTACTCCTTGCCGTGACTGACCACCGGCCAGCCATAGTTGCGGCCTTCGAGGATCAGGTTGATTTCGTCTCCGCCGCGCGGGCCGTGTTCGATCTCCCACAACCGCTGCGTGGGGCTGTCGAACAGCAAGCCCTGCGGATTACGGTGGCCGAAGCTCCAGATTTCATCGCGTACCTTCGCATCGCCGACAAAAGGGTTATCGGCCGGGACGCTCCCGTCGAGGTCGAGGCGCATGATGCTGCCGGCGTGATTACCGGTATTCTGCGCGTTTTCGCGCACACCGCGATCGCCGACGCCGAAGAACACGTGACCCTGGTCGTCGAAGGCGATGCGGCTGCCGAAATGTCGCCGCGTGCCGGTGGCCGCGTCGGTAACCAGCAAGTCCTGCCAGTCGACCAGTCGCTCGCCGTCGAGCCGTGCGCGGGCTAGCGCGGTGGTGGCCTCCGAGTTCGCAGCCTTGCTATAGGTGAAGTAAATCCAGCCCTCGCTGCCAGGGGGACCGATGGCGATGTCCAGCAACCCGCCCTGGCCCTCGGCGACGACGGCCGGCACGCCCGCGATGCGCTGCGTGGAAAAGGTCTCGAGATCGAGTAGCCTCAGGCTGCCGGAGCGCTCGGTGATCAACAAACGGGCCGGGCCGAGGAATGCCAGGCCCCAGGGTACGCCGAGGCCGCTGGCGACCTGTTCGACGCGAATCCGCGGGTTTTGCTGATCGACGGCGAGGACTTGCGACATCGCGGGCAGCGGCAGGGCGGCGGCGAGAAACAGTGAGGCGAGCAAGCCCCTTGCGGGACGAATTAATTCGATCATGCGCTTTACAGTACAAAAGCTGCACGCATAATACCAGACCCATTGCCGAGCCAGAAAAATCATGATCTTCACGCCAGCGCACCATGCAAAGGAATGACACGCCAGTCGATACCGATCTGTTGTTGATCGGCGGCGGTCACAGCCATTTGTTCGTCCTGCGGCATTTTGCGATGCGCCCGATTCCGGGCCTGAGGATCACCCTGGTCTGCCGCGATTTGCATACCCCTTACTCGGGCATGCTGCCGGGATACCTCGCCGGCCATTACCGCCACGACGAGGCGCACATCGACCTGTTGCCGCTGGCGCGCCACGCCGGCGCACGGGTAATACACGAGGAAATCGTCGCCATCGATGCCGACCGATCGAGGATCGAATTCGCCGATCGTCCGGCGCTCGATTACGACCTGGCCTCGGTCAATATCGGTTCCCGCCCGCTGAGTCCCGTCGGCGGCGGCGATGACCGCCAGTTCGCGGTCAAGCCGGTGGACGATTTTCTCGATAACTGGCGCCGGCTGGAGCAGCGACTCGGCGAAACCGACGGCGACCTGATGCTGGCGATAGTCGGCGGTGGCGCCGGGGGCGTCGAACTGGCGCTGGCGCTCGATTACCGGGCGCGTCACCTCGCGGACCGGCGCGCCCGCCTGCGATTTTCGATCCTCACCGATCGCGGTCGGCTGTTGCCGGGCCATGAAGACCGGGTAGGGCGGATTTTCGCGGATATCCTGCGCCGGCGCTCGATCGAGGTGTATTACCGGCACCGGGTCGACAAATTCGAGGACGGCCTGCTGAGCGGCGATTTCGAAAATCCCGTCGCCGCCGATTACGCGCTCTGGGTCACCCATGCCGCCGCGCCGGACTGGTTGCGCGAATCCGGCCTGGCGCTCGACGAGCGGGGTTTCATCGCGGTCGATTCCTGCCTGCAAAGCGTTTCCCACGACAACCTGTTCGCGGCCGGCGACATTGCCTCGGTAGGCGCTCACCCGCGGCCGAAGTCGGGGGTGTTCGCGGTGCGACAGGGGCAGCCGCTGGCGCGCAACCTGCACCGCCGCCTGCGCGGCCGGCCGCCGCGTCCGTTTACGCCGCAGCGGCAGTTTCTGTCGCTGATATCCACCGGCGACCGTTACGCGGTCGCCAGCCGC